>NZ_JBFELV010000031.1:0-23757 GCF_041551955.1 Desulfosarcina sp. | reverse complement strand
GGTACGGGCGAAATACCAGCTCAACATACATTAGCCTCCGTATTCATTGTGGACGATAGATGGACTTATGGTGGACACAACCACTTGCCTTGGGCACCCCCGCTGTTAATGGATGATGAAAAATGAGTTAGACCGGCGGCTCTGGGTCCCATCCTTCTGGATGGTCGTCCTTATCGAGCCGTCGGTAGTAATCCAACCATGCCCAAAGCACAGATGATGCCAAGCGCCTTGAAGGCCAGCCTATAGACGGCTAAACGCTAGCATGACCGCTGTTTATTCAGGATTCAATCACGGAGTGAAAATAGACATGAGGCAGGAAACCCAACCCAGCCATGCAAGAATGGTAACTCTCGAGACTTCGGTAAGTTCGAAATTTGCACTCCGTCCAAAGATTGAATCCATATCCATGCAAAAGGAAGATTGGATTGGGGATAGGTGCCGTTTTTTCAGAGCCGGGGATATCTACCCGACCAGTTCTTGGATATCCTGATTAAATAATGATGATTCGACAATACCTGCTCCAGGAGAATTTATTTGCCTCAAAACCGGGCAACAATGCCGAAACAGGTCTCCCTCCCCGGCGACATCATGGGGAGGGAGACCTGTTCATGTTCCGAATGAATGCTTAGGGTTCGAAGGGATTTCTACTTTTTCATCGTGCATGCCGTGTCAAACTCATTGACACGCACACCCATTCTGGCCATATTGACTCCTCATGATGGCAAAATCTAATAGATTAACGCTGCCGTCGGTGTTCAAATCCGCCGGTACCCCGCCGAGAACACCGACTTTTCCAAAATCTGCTCTTAAGCGAGCCAGGTCCGCCAAGTTCACAACCCCGTCGCCGTTTATGTCACCAGACAGTCCTACATAGATATCGAAGGTGGCCGATGCGGATAGTAATGTGGCCTCGGAGGTTACAACCACAGTGACCTGATAGGGGCAGGCATGGGGACCGATTGGATCCGGGATAAACTCGACGCGGTTTCCGGAACCTGAAATCGAGCCGCCATCCGGGAGTTCCCATGCGTAGGTCAAATTCCCGTTTCCCGGATCATTGGCATCGAGGCCGATGCTTGCGGTGTCCATTCCAGAAATACATCGGTCATAGGTGTCAACCGCGATGACAGGAGCTTGAAAGGCAGCCTCTATATCTGAAACTGATAGCCTTGCATCATTGGTGACAAAGATGCTGTCGAGCTTGGTTCCGTCTTCGCGCTGTATTATTGAGAGGGTATGACTACCAGCCTCCATCCAATACGTTTTCGGATTGGTTGTTTGGCGTGGCTCACCGGCGGTGCGTTCGCTGACGACGTCCCAGGTCCATACGTCCTGGCCGCCAAGCTTGGTGTGCCAGACCATTTCGCTTTGACCATCAACTGAGACGAAGAAGGAGTCGCTGCCGGTGTCGTTTGAAATTTGACGACCCCATATGACGTAGTCTCCGGTTTTCGGGACTTCAAAATGATATTCTGCATAGCCTGTATCGCCGGGAAGGGTGAGGATATTTCCACTGCCTGTGGGAACCCATATATACCCGCCGGCGGCAGCGGTGGGATCATCGCCGATCTCCATGGGCCAAAACAGGTTGCCGTCTTCTGCTTCGATCCGGATGTTCGCCACTTGTATTTCTGAGAAGCCGACCGAGATGGTGTGTGGGTTGGTTACATTCGAAAAGGTATAGCTACCGATGGCTCCCATGGATTGTCCATCGACCTGAACATCTGAGATGCAGAACCCGTTATTTGCGGAGAAGGTATAGGTCTGGCTGCCACCATAAGTGACATTCACGACTCCGTCAGGTGCAATGGCTCCATTGGCACCGGCAGTAGCGGTAATGGCAACCGTGTCGGCCGCAAAGGTCGCATGAATGTTGTGGTCAGCAACGATTTGGTCAAAAATATAGCTATTGACCGCACCGATGGACGCCCCATCAACCACGACATCGGCGACATGATGGCCGGTGGACGGATTTATCGTGAAACGCTGGCTGGCCAGATGACCGACGCTCAGGGTGCCTTCCGGTGATATGCTGCCGTCGGTTCCCGCGGTCGCATTGATTTGGTGCGTGTCGACAACAAAGCTGGCGATGATCGTATGGCTGTCCGTCACACCCTCGAAGGTATAAGATAAAAGGGCGCCTTTGGCCACCCCGTCAACCATGACATTGGCCACCCGGCAACCGGCATCGGGTGATATGATGAATGTCTGGTCGGCTCCATGCGCAACATTGGTGCTTCCAACCGGGTTGATATTGCCGTTTGCACTGGCTGTGGCGGAAATGATGTGGGTATCGGGGGCAAAGCTGGCCTCAATGGTGTGATTGGCGTTGACCTGACTGAACGTATAGGCGGCAATCGCACCCTTGGACACTTCATCCACTTTTACATCCGCCACATGATGGCCGACCTCCGGCGTGATGATGAAGGTTTGGTCAGACGCTTCGACCACCTCGACCGTGCCGCCCGGTGAAATGGAACCATTCTCACCTGCCGTGGCCGTGACAACATAAGTCGCCAATTCAGATGATGGAGAGACAAACGACACCTCTTCGGAATCTGCGCTCTCCAATGCGCCGACATAAGCCCGCACGACAAAGAAATAGGTGGTATCCCGATCCAGGTTGTAGACGGTGCCGGAGGTACCGGGTCCAGTCCAGCAAGGCTGGCTGTAGGTGTAAGCCTGTCCTTCCTCTCGCTGATAGATCCGGTAGCCATCTGGAGCGGGGTCGTTGGGATCCCAGGCCAAGGTTACTTCAGCCGTCTGCGGTATGGGGTAAGCGTCAGCGGAAAAGCATAAGCTGGAAGCGAAATGAACTATTCCGATGGTAAGGGCCAACCATACAAGGGTGTTGAACGGGATGTTAAACCGCTTTGACATGCTGCTATCCTCCGTGGATATTGATTTGGACAACCGGTGGATCCGCGGAGGATTCAACCGTTTGCCTTCGGCGGCCCTGCTACCCTGTCTTCCGGATACCAGAAGATTTAGGCCAGTGGCTTTGCGTCCCATCCTTTCGGGTGGTTTGCCATTATCGAGCAGTTCGGTCTGAACTGTCGGTCGCCTTATTTTCCAGCAACTATGGTGCCAATTACGCAGGCACCACCACATGCTGTGTAAAAGCGCCTAATAATAAATCAGTTTTCGCTATTCAGTTCGCGGACAAATCCCACCTGTGGAAGTAAAGGTTTTCTTCCGGGGTGCATAAAAAGTCACAACTCAATTCATTCGATGGTGAACGAATGCATCCGAATTGTCGGCAGGGTGGGATCTGTTAACTGATGGCCATTGCGGCTCATTCGTGAACGGCTAAAAGGGACGGACCACTTGGCTGTCACGATCACTCCCCCTTCAGCATCTTGACAACCCGCTGCAGCCATGCGAGTCTGCCGCTGTAGGTGCCGAGTCAACCTTCATCGGCCATGTGGACGCTTGATATGGACACCCTCTCCAGCAACCGATTAACCATTCTCTTTGCCGATATCGCCGGCAGCACCCGCCTTTACGACACGTTTGGCGATTTCAAGGCACGGGAACTGATTTCCGACTGCTTGACACACCTGAAAGAACTGGCCAGAGAAAATGATGGAACCGTCATCAAAACCATTGGCGACGAAGTGATGTGCACCTTTGTGACACCCAACCAGGCCGCCGAAACCGCCAAGCAGATGCATGAAGAGATATCTTTTAATCCTAATATGGTCCAGGCCAACATCCGCTTGAGAATCGGATTTCACCACGGAGAGGTAATCTGTGAGCCCGAAGATGTGTTTGGAGACGCGGTGAACGTGGCGGCACGCATGGTGGAACTGGCGAAAAGCGATCAGATTATCACCAACAAAGAGACGCTTGCATTGATGAAACTGACCTTGAAGCGGCGGGCGCGAATCGTTGACCGGACGCGGGTTAGGGGAAAAGACGATGTTATGGAGATCCATGAGTTGATCTGGGGAAAGCCCGAGATGTTGACCATGTCCAACTCCCTTACCGAGGAGATGATTGCATCGTTGACCGCGGAAAAAGATCTCCTTCAAATTCGGTACCTGCAGCAACGCCTTTTAGTGGATCACGAACGGCCCATTCTGACCATGGGCCGGGGCGTCGCCAATCACCTGATCGTTGACGAACCATTGGTTTCACGTATGCACGCCCGCATCGAGTTGCAACGGAATCGCTTCATGCTCATTGATCAGAGCACCAATGGAACATTTTTGAAACTTCCGGACGAAGAGCCCCGATTGCTGCGCAGGGATGCCATACAATTGGAGGCCGAAGGAGTGATCGGTTTAGGGCAGAAAGTCAGCAAAACCGATCCGATAGCCGTTCGCTACCGGATATTGTAGCAACAACGCAGGCATTCAAAGCGGAGCGCCATGCGCGACATTGAATTCTCACCTATTTTGGGCTATGGTTCGGCCAGCTTGTATTCTCGGCTCAACACCCAGAGGATTCAACCTATTATCACTTAACCGCCTCAACCAGGCACCCTCATTCTATTTGACAAGGAGAAAATCGAATGAAAGTAAAAATCGACAGCCAGTGCATGGGAGACAGGAACTGCAACAAGCTTTGCCCCGAAGTCTTTGAATATGACGAAGATCAACTGCAATCCACCGTCAAATTCGACGTCATCCCCGAAAAGTACGAGGACGTGGTCCGCCAGGCGGCCAGTGAGTGCGGTGCAGACGCCATCGAAATCATTGAAAATTAGCACCCAGCCAATCGATTTAGTTTAATTTGTCGACGCGTCCGTGGGAGCGGCGTTCGCCACATGGTAACGATCTGGCGAAGCCGCTCCGCTTTTTTAGCCGAAAATCACTGCATTCGCAGCACATGACCCCTATATTGCCGGAGGTAGTTGAATGGGCAGATTCAGAGAGAGCCGGACCGCTAAAAACCTACTGACCTCCTACGCCTTCGAATCCCAGGCGACCACCCGCTACTCGTTTTTCGCCGATCAGGCCGAACGTGACGGGTATATCCAGATCGCTTCCATCTTCAAGGAAACCGCCGGGCAAGAGTGCGAGCATGCACTGCGGTTTTTCAAGTTTTTCAACGGCGGCGAGCTGGAAATAAACGCCCGTTTTCTTACCGGCGTGGTCAGATCCACCCTGGACAACTTGCTGTCTGCAGCGGATTTAGAAAAATTCGTCCACAGTGACCTGTACCCGGGGTTTGCGAACATTGGCCGCGAGGAGGGATTCAACCGGGCGGCTGACGTCTGGGACGCCATATCCGTTGCTGAGGTGCAGCATGAAAAAACGTTTCGCGGACTGGCCGCAAACGTGGATACAGGCAGAACGTTCCGCCGGGAATCCAGCCGGGTCTGGCGCTGTATCAACTGCGGATACATCCACGAGGGGCCGCAGGCACCGGAAAAATGTCCGGCCTGTGTGCGCCCGTCAAACTACTTCGAATTATTTACCCCCAACTGGTAACAACGCCTATGGGCCTCACCACCGCCGGCTGAACGCAGGGATGACGGGTATTTTCACCTGCATGCCCGCAAATTTTGAGTGGGCATAGATGACGAATTATGGTAAAAACGGCGCGATCTTCAACGTTAAGGAGTTTTTCACATGCTGTCCCGATTTTCCAACGAAGTGCTCTCCAACGGTGCCAGTGCCGTACTGCCCCAGAATTTGAGTGATTTTTGGATTAAAACGCTCCAGAAGCTTTGCGACGATTTCCTCGACAGCAATTTTACCATCGATCAATGCACCCAACCCCTTGATATGGGTGACCCGGTCCTGGTGTCCTGCGTCCACGAGGTACTCCATGCCATGCACGGAGTCGGTTCCGGATTATCGGCTGAAGAAATGGCAGAGAGGGTAACCATTTACGCCCTGTCCATTACCATGGAAACCATTCGCCGGGAGTCGGGCATCAAGATGCCCACCCCGACCCTGCAAAATCTGCTATCCATCGACAGGATTGTTCAGTTCGGGAAAATCAACCCCGATTTCGGGCGGTTCCTCAAACGGGCCTGTATTGCCCCCGAAAGCCCCTCCCCCGCCGAAGAAACCTGGTTACAACGCCTCAAGAAAAAGATCCTTTCCCACATCACCGAAAGCTGACATCGAATAGACCTCTCGTTGCCTCGTCAAAGATCGCCCCGGTGCAAGGGCAGCTAAACGCTCCAAGCAGCCGGATCCAGGGAGTTGTAGCGTGAGATTTGCTTGTCGACTTCTCCTTTGAGCTGGAAACAGGTGTTGGCGTATATTTTCCATCGGCACAGGTCGATGGGTGTCACCTCCGAGGCGTTCACCGCACCGACGGTGCCGGCTTTTTCCAGGCCAGCGGCCACCAGCTCCGAGCAGAAGAACCGGCTGAAGTCCTCACGGTTATACCCGGGTCCATGGAGGCCAAAAGGCAGCTCATCCAAGGCATCCAGGGCCGATCTGAGTGCTTGGGGTACATCGTACCCTTTGCGATCTCGAGCTTGATTGAAGAGAAAGTTATAGAAGCTGACCGAATCGAACTTTTCCTGGCGAAGCCCGTCATCGAGCGGCAACCACCAAATCTCTCCCTCGTATGTATCCATTCGATCACTGAGTCTGGAAATGACGACGCCGTTGAAGTCGTTGATCGAGGTGGATTCGATAATCTGATTGAAAAACCGTCCGGTGTTGTCATCCACGACCCGGGTCTGGAGAATTACCCCCACGTGGGAAACGTCCGCACGGGTGGCAAACTTGATCAATTCGGAAAAATGGCCCTTGCCGCCGAAGGCGATGACATCTCCCGGTTTCATCATTGACCGGGCATCACTGTATTCCATTCTTTCTACGGGCATATGGTTTGCCTTTCTTCCTATGCCGATTCATTGGTCATCTGCGACCATGGGCGGCCGGTATGCCTGACCGACCGGTAGGTGAGGAATTGGTCTTACGAATTACCCTTCACAGGAATCAATCATCATACCCCACACGGTGAAGTTTGATGATGTTGGTTGAACCGGCCTTGAGCCCCATGCCGATGACCAGCACCACCAGGTCACCCTTCTCGACAGAATTTTTTCCGATAAGCAGGCTCTCACTGGATTTCACCAGGCGGTCGGCATTATCGATGTCGGCAATGAACATGGGGGTGATACCCCACAGCAATGACAGGCGATGGTAGGTATCCATCCGCGATGTGAATGCGTAAACCGGTTTGGACGGACGCTGCTTGGAGATCTGCTTGGAGGTACTCCCGGAAACCGAAAAGGCAATGATGCACCGGGCGTTGACCTCCTGAAGGATGTTCACCGCACTCTGGGCAACGGCGTGGGTTACCGGATCTGCCGTGTCCGAATCGTAGTGCTGATTAACCTTTAAAAAGGGTGAGCTTTCTGACTGCTCAGCGATTTTAACCATCATCTGCACCGCCTTGACCGGGTATTTACCGGAGGCGGTTTCACCGGAAAGCATCACGGCATCGGTACCGTCGAAAATGGCATTGGCCACATCCGACGCTTCGGCACGGGTGGGTATGGGATTGACACTCATGGTTTCCAGCATTTGAGTGGCGGTAATTACCGGCTTGTTATTGCGGACAGCCGCGGAGATTATTTTTTTCTGAATAATCGGTACCAATTCAGGTTGCATCTCCACGCCAAGGTCTCCACGGGCAACCATGATGCCGTCGGCGACCTCCATAATGGCCTCCAGGTTTTCCACGGCCTCGGGTTTTTCAATCTTGGCGATCACCGGGATACGCACCCCCTGCCTTTTCATGATGGATTTGATCGTCTCCAGATCTTCGGCTCTGCGTACGAATGAGAGGGCAAAAAAGTCCACCCCGTTCTTGATGCCGAAATTCACGTCCCGGATGTCCTTTTCCGTCAGCGATGGGGCGGAGACCTTCACACCCGGCAGGTTGATGCCTTTGTTGGAATTCAGCATGCCGCCGTGGATCACCTTGCAGTCGACGGTGTCGCGGGTCTTGGATTCAACCTGGAGCCGGATCAGGCCGTCGTCCAGTAAAATGGTGTCACCGGCCTGCACATCCAAATGCAGATTCTGGTAGGTGGTGGAGACCATCTGCGCCGTACCCGCCACGGGCGCTGAGGTGATGGAAAACGCAGCGCCGCGCTTCAGCCGCACCGGCTTGCCGTTTTCCAGCTTGCCCACACGGATTTTAGGCCCTTGAAGGTCCAGCAGGATGCCGACCGACCGGTTGAGCGTTCGGGCGACGGAGCGGATGTTGCGGATCGCCTCTGAGTGGGTTTCGTAGTTGCCGTGAGAAAAATTCAACCGGGCCACATTGGTGCCGGCTGCAACCAGCTTTTTAAGCATGTCGGGGGAATTCGAAGCGGGGCCGATGGTGGCAACGATTTTGGTTCTAATGGTCATGTGCAACCCTTTCTTGACTGCCGCAAGTTCCGGCAAGCGGTTCGTCTCAATAATATGTGGGGCCAATGGCAATGCAGAAAAAAGCGCCCCCCGACATAGCGGGGGTGTTTTGGCGAGTACGCCTTGAACAGGTCGGTGTAAGGTTTTTTTGGAATGTTAAGCAGACTTTAGGAAAGAATCAAGCCCAAAATCGAAAGTTGGTTCAGCCGCTGGCCGCGGCCAGCAGCCGGCTCGACAACAGGTGGCCCAAGATGGCCAGGCTCTCGGCATCAAGATATGTCGATGCCCGCTTTTCGAGAAGGAGTGAGGCCGATGCGGGGAAATCGTCGTCTGCATCGTTGAAGACCAGCAGAAGGGGCATCTTGGGCAGCGGGATGAAATTGCGGCACAGGTCGCAGGTGATGTCTGTATCCGGCAGGCTGCCACCCAAGACGTCACAGGCTTTTTCAAGCGCGTTGACACGCCCTGAAAAGGTCCTGGCCAGCGGCCTTTCCACGGTGTCGTTCCAGAATACCGTGAGCGGGCCGGCATCGGGAAAATCACGATAGGCCGCCCATTCTTTTTGCTTGGGTTCGAACCGTGGACACATGATCAGGTATCGGAGCACCACCACACAATCGGAAAAATCGGGACGGCGCCCCGCTTCATCCTTCAGTCCGTCAGCCGTCAACCGGATGGACTGGCCGAAATAAGGCACCACCACCGTGTCGCCATCCAACCTGATGCCAAGCACCGCTTCTTTTCCGTCGAACCGCATCTTTTCTAACTGTTCCAAGTAATCGTAATAGGTTTCGTGGTAAACCGAACCGGTGGTGGTTTGAGGCATCCTTGGGCTCCTATGGTGTCTGTTGTTTCCCATCGCATGGGTCGGCGTGGACAAGGACGGCATCGATACTTATTTTTCCCGGATATTATGACAGCCGACAACCCCTTGCAACCGGTTTGTCGCACCAGATAGATGACACGGATTGAGACGAGGCGGCAACCGGAAGGCCCTTATGGCCGCCGAAGAAGCCGATACGGAAAAAATGACATGAAAAACCGACCCAACGGAGATAGTCCGGTCGCCGTCCACCGGTACCGGAAGAAAAGAAAAACCATGGAACTGAATTCCATCGAGGTCAAGGGCGCCCGTGAACACAACCTGAAGCAGATCGATGTCAGCCTGCCCAAAAAGAAACTCATCGTCTTCACCGGCGTGTCCGGCTCGGGCAAATCCAGCCTGGCCTTCGACACCATCTTCGCCGAGGGCCAACGCCGCTATGTGGAGTCCCTGTCCGCCTATGCCCGCCAATTTATCGGTCAGATGGAAAAACCCCGCTACGACACCATCCGGGGGTTGTCACCGACCATCTCTATCGAGCAGAAATCAGCCAGCAAAAACCCCCGGTCCACGGTGGGTACCATCACCGAGATCTACGATTACCTTCGCGTACTCTACGCACGCATCGGCGAGCAAACCTGCCTGAAATGCAACCTCCCTGTGGGCAAGGGAGACGCCCAGAGCATGGTTGACCGCATCCTGGAGATGCCCGAAGACACAAAAGTTCTCATCCTGGCACCGGTTATCGACAGCCGTAAGGGAGAGCACAAGGAGGTCATGGCCCGGCTTCAACGGCAGGGATACGCCCGGGTGCGTGTCAACGGCGTGGTGCAGGAGATCGAAGCCGTCCAGGCCCTGGCCCGTTACAAGAAGCACACCATTGAAGCGGTGGTGGATCGCCTGAAGATATCTAAAGCAGGCAGCTTCAAGAAACGATTGACCGACTCGGTGGAAACCGCCCTGCGCCTGGGCGAGGGCCGCATCATCGTGCACCGCATGGCCAGCGGCGACATCCCCATGAGCGAGGCCCGCTCCTGCTGCGGCATCGCCTATCCGGAACTGGACCCGCCACTATTCTCCTTCAACTCGCCCATGGGCATGTGCCCGGACTGTAACGGTATCGGCGCCAAACTGGCCATGGACGCAGACCGGATCATCGCCGACGGCGCGCTCACCATCCGTCAGGGAACCGTCATTCCCTGGCAAGGCCATTTTTCCGGCAAGGGAAAACTCAACGGCTCCTGGACGGCAGAACAATTGAAGGCCATGGAAGAGCAATGGGGAGTGGACCTCGACACACCCTGGAACCGCCTGCCCAATCGGCAGAAGCAATTGATTCTCTATGGCTCGGGCAGTCGCGAACTGACGGTGAGCTGGAATGCAGAAAAAATTCAGGGGTCATATACCACGACCTATGAAGGTCTGCTCAACACCCTCATGCGCCGCTATACACAGACCGAATCGGAAAACGCAAAAAAGTATTACGGCCGATTCCTCTCTACACGGCCCTGTGACACCTGTGGTGGGCGGCGCTTGAAACCCGAAGTGCTGGCCGTAAAAATTGGCGGCCGCTCCATTATCGACGTCACTGAGATGACCATTCGGGAAGCGCAGGATTTTCTTACCGGATTGAAGCTAACCGGCAACCGAAAAATCATCGCCGATGAACTGCTCAAAGAAATTACCGGCCGGCTGGGTTTTCTGGTCAACGTGGGGCTGGACTACCTGTCCCTCAGCCGCAAAGGTCCCACCCTGTCCGGCGGTGAATCCCAGCGCATCCGTCTGGCCTCCCAGGTGGGATCGGAGCTCACCGGGGTGCTCTACATCCTGGACGAGCCCTCCATCGGTCTTCACCAGCGGGACAACATCAAGCTGCTCGGCACCCTGCGCCATCTTCGGGACATCGGCAACACACTCATCGTCGTCGAGCACGACCGGGAAACCATGGCGTCGTCGGACTGGATCGTTGACTTCGGTCCGGGCGCAGGGCACCTGGGGGGTGAAATCGTGGCCCAGGGCACACCCAAGCAGATCATGCGCCGCAAAGCCTCTCTAACCGGCCGGTATCTGAGCGGCCGGGATGAGATCGAAACGCCGGCCACCCGGCGACGCGTCGCAGCCACCGACCATCGGTGGATCGCCATTGTCGATGCCACCGAAAACAACCTGGACCACCTCAGCGTGGATATCCCGCTGGGGCTGCTGGTGGCGGTAACCGGTGTTTCCGGTGCGGGAAAGTCCACCTTGATCAATCAAATTCTCTACCCGGCCATGGCCGGCAAGCTGCACCACGCCATGCTGGAGACCGGCCGGCACGAGGCCATCCACGGGTTGGAGCATCTGGACAAAGTGATCAACATCGACCAGAAGGCCATCGGCCGCACCCCCCGCAGCAACCCGGCCACCTATACCAAGGTGTTCGACTTCATCCGGGATTTTTTCGCCCAGCTGCCCGAATCCAACATGCGCGGGTACAAGAAGGGGCGCTATTCGTTCAACGTCAAGGGGGGGCGTTGCGAAGCCTGCAGCGGGGACGGCTACATCAAAGTGGAGATGCACTTTCTGGCCGACGTCTATGTGCCCTGCGAAACCTGTCGGGGAAAACGCTTCAACGACGCCACCCTGGAGATCCGTTACAAGGGCCACTCCATCGCCGATGTGCTGAACCTGTCGGTGATGCAGGCCCGGGAGCTTTTCAAGAACCATCCGCGCATCCGGCGTATCCTGGACACCCTGATGGATGTGGGTCTCTCCTACATCAAGCTGGGACAAGCGGCCACCACCCTATCCGGCGGCGAAGCCCAACGCATCAAGCTGGCCCGCGAACTGGCCAAGCGGGCGACGGGGCGCACCCTTTACATCCTGGACGAACCCACCACCGGCCTGCATTTCCAGGATATCAAGATGCTGCTGGCCGTACTCCAGCGTTTGGTGGACGGTGGCAATACCGTAGTGGTGATCGAGCACAACCTGGATGTAATAAAAACCGCCGACTGGATCGTCGACCTGGGGCCGGAGGGGGGCAAAGGGGGTGGACGCATCGTGGCCCAGGGCCCGCCGGAAGAAGTTGCCCTGGTTAAGAACAGCTATACCGGTCGGTTTCTCAGAGAGATCATCTGAAAGCCATGGGAAACACAGACCATACCGGTGCCATCGGCCGCCTGCCGGTAGCATCTGTCCTGGATCCCCTCCGGTCCGCATTGCGTGACAATCCATCAGCAGTGCTGGTTGCACCGCCTGGTGCCGGTAAAACAACTGCTGTGCCGCTGGCCCTGTTGGAAGAAAGGTGGCTGTCCGGCCGGCGTCTGCTGCTCTTGGCCCCGCGCCGTCTGGCTGCACGGGCTGCCGCCCGCCGTATGGCATCCCTGCTCGATCAGCCGGTGGGCCAAACCGTAGGATACCGGGTGCGCATGGAGAGCCGGGTGGGTCCGAATACGAAGATCGAGGTAGTCACCGAGGGTGTTCTCACCCGCATGATCCAGAGCGACCCGTCATTGGCCGGTGTGGGGCTGGTCGTCTTCGACGAGTTTCACGAGCGCAGCCTGAATGCCGATTTGGGACTGGCCCTGTGCCGCGACATCCAGGGGGTGCTCAACGTCGATCTTCGGCTGCTGGTGATGTCCGCCACGCTGGATCCTGCAGCGGTGGCCGGATTGTTGGATGACGCGCCCCTGATCCGATGTGACGGCCGTATCTTTTCGGTAGAGACCCGATATGTGGGCAGGCCCGAATCCCCTACCATCGAAAGCGCCGTTGCCGCTGCCATCCGGAAGTCGGTGGCGGCGAAGGAGGGCAATATTCTCGTCTTTCTGCCCGGCGCACCAGAGATCAGACGAGTGGCCCGGTTTCTTGAAAGCGGGGATCTTCCGCCCGTGTGGAAGGTTGCCCCCCTCTATGGCAAGCTCCCCCGTGAACGGCAGGATGCGGCCATATCACCGCCACCGGCCGGGCAGCACAAGATCGTGCTGGCCACGTCCATCGCCGAGACCAGCCTGACCATCGAACAGATCGGCGTCGTCGTGGACTGCGGATTGCAGCGGGTGCCACGATTCGACCCCGGCAGCGGCATGACTCGATTGGTGACGCTGCCGGTGTCCCGGGCATCGGCCGACCAACGCAGGGGGCGGGCCGGTCGATTAGGTCCGGGCATCTGCTACCGGATGTGGGATGAGGCAACCCACCATACGCTCACCCCCCACAATCGGCCTGAGATTCTCGACACCGATTTGGCCGGGCTAACCCTTGAACTGGCTGCCTGGGGGCTCGAGACTCCCGATGCTCTCGACTGGCTGGACCCACCCCCAATCCCGGCCTTCTCCCTGGCCCGTCAGTTGCTCCTGGATTTGGGCGCTCTTGACGAGGACGGGAAAATTTCCTTACACGGTCGGCATATGGCGGAGCTACCCCTGCATCCCCGTTTGGCGCACATGATTCTGGCTGCCTGCAAAGAGAAGATGGGGCGCTCCGCCTGTGAAATTGCCGCCATTTTGAGTGAACGTGATTTCCTCCATTTTATGGGACGGGAGCGCGATGCCGACCTGAGATTGAGGTTGGACGCGCTGCAGGCCTACCAGGCGAAGAAGCCTTTTAAGATGGATGGCTGTACCCTCGATTCATTGGCGGCAAGGCATATTTTGATCGTAGCGGCTGAGCTTCAACGACGATTGGGTATAAGCAATACAAACAACGTCGCTACCGTTCCCGGCCGTCTGCTGGCTTGGGCCTACCCCGACCGCATTGCACGGCAACGACCCGACAGCCCGGGTCGCTTTTTGCTCGCCAGCGGCCGCGGTGCCTATTTCGACCCGCCCGAACCACTCAGCGCCAGTGAATATCTGGTGGTGGCGCACACGGACGGTGACCGGCGGGAAGCCCGCATCTTCATAGCGGCCGAAACCGACAAGCAGCACCTGCAGGATCAGTTCTCCCAACGCGTCCAATGGCAGGAAGCGGTGACCTGGGATTCCCGGCGACAGGCTGTCGTGGGCGAACGCAAACTGGTTTTGGGGGCACTGACGATGGAAACGGAAACATTGACCCATCCTGCTCCCGACGCCGTGATGGACGCCATGATCACCGGTATTCGTACAAACGGCATCCACATCCTTCCCTGGACGCGGACCCTGCGATCCTGGCAATCTCGGGTCATGCTGCTGGCAAGGCTCGATGCAGATGGCGGTCCCTGGCCTGACGTCTGCGACGCTGCGCTTTCCAGCACCCTGGAAGATTGGCTGCCCCCCTATCTTTCGGGCATGACGCGTTTGAAAGATCTTGGAACCAAGGATTTTTCCAAGGCACTGCGCAATCACCTCAGTTGGCGGCAACAACGACAGGTGGATATACTGGCCCCCTCCCACCTCACGGTGCCCAGCGGATCCCGCGTGCCCGTCGACTACAGTGAGCCGATCCCGATACTGGCCGTAAGGATACAGGAAATGTTCGGCGCTACGTCGACCCCGGCTATCGCCGGAGGCCGAATGCCTGTTATGCTGCATCTGCTTTCACCGGCAGGCCGCCCCGTTCAAATTACCCGGGACCTCTCCGGCTTTTGGAAAGGCAGCTATCTCGATGTGAAAAGAGAACTAAAAGGACGTTACCCCAAACATGTCTGGCCGGATGATCCGCTGACCACCCCACCAACGGCGCGGGCCAAACCCAGAAAATCAAACTGAACGGTAGCCCGGGAATTGAATGTGTGGTAGGGTTGGCTTTCATTTTTGCGCCTTTCCGGCCGGTGTGCATTGGAATGGCGCATCGATGATCATACAGCCCCTTTTCATTCAGATTTGCATCGTTGAGGAGACAACCCACATGAATTGGCTGAGCATTGGTTTGATTGGCGCCATCGTTTTCACCCTGCACTCACTTCAGCAGATCAAGATGACGCTTAAAGACAAGGGGTATCAAGTGGAAATGATGACTGGCTGGCTGGAGGATTATCGCCGGTTCAAGCAAATGACCCTCAGCGAACCGGACGAGACGACCCGCTATAAGTATCAGCGCATACTGAACGGCCTCTACCTGGCACTGGCTGGCCTGGTTTTCATTCCACTGCTGATGATCATGGGAAAATAAAGGGTTCGTGGATGAATACACGTCATAGGAGAAATTCGATGCCCCGGTGCAACTGGATCCTGGTCTATGTATCGACGGTTCTGATGATCACGGGCTGTGCCACCCTCAGCCCCGACTACGAAACGCCCAGCGTCAACGTCAGCGGCATCCGGGTAATGCCATCGGACAACATCGCGCCACGATTCGAAATCGATCTTCACATCACCAATCCCAATCGAGCAGCCCTGAAACTTGTAGGGATCGCCTACAGCCTGAAACTTGACGGGCACAAAATATTGACGGGCGTCGCCAATGATCTGCCGGCTATCGACGGCTATGGAGAAGGCGATGTGACCCTGATAACC
This sequence comes from Desulfosarcina sp., assembly GCF_041551955.1. Lineage (GTDB taxonomy): Bacteria > Desulfobacterota > Desulfobacteria > Desulfobacterales > Desulfosarcinaceae > Desulfosarcina. The sequence goes on along the minus strand of NZ_JBFELV010000031.1, from coordinate 8,179 downwards.
ACTACCAGCCTGCTGAGCAGCATACGATTTTTCACCGATCTAATGAACGCGCAGCGGGATACCATCGCTTTTGAGCTCAATGCCAAACTCGATCTCGGCGGGCTTCGGCCCAGCCTCCATGTCGGGGAAAAAGGGGAGATCAACCTTTCCGGGCAAACCCGTTAGCGGTTGCCAAAGGACCATGCATTGCCGCCAACCAGGGACAAGGCCTCCTTGACGATCTCTTCGGCACAATCTGGATTTCCTTCAAAATTTATCCGGCCGGCGTCAAGGGTAAAGTGAACGCCGCAGTCATATTTGGCAGCCACGCTGTTGAGTATTTTACGCCAGATTTCTTTATTCCAATTGATTCTATTGATCGCTATCATAGGGTTCGACCTCAAAGAAAATATGGGATAATACCTATTCGACAATCAAACCCCGTGCCATCATCCACGGTTAATATCAACATCCCGATATGTCGTGTTTAATACCAACCCACCCGAAACCAAAACATCGATGAACAAGTTACGATTATGTATTTTTGTTGGTTATTACCTACAGATTAGAACATTAAGCTGATATCGAACGCCCGTCAGGGATCATCGCGATCGGACGGGATCGCTAGGCGTTAACCATCAGGATTCACCATAGAACAGGCGGCAGTGATGATCCGTGCTTGACCTGAACCCGTTGGAACGATAAACTACCCCATACAATCAAGTTCGAGGAACAACGACCGGCACCCCGATGAAACGGACATCCCGACAAGGTGCCCGCACCGCCGACTGCCTGCGACCATATCTATGAAAACCAAATTGAACACACCCCGCGACAAGCCGCAGGGAACATTCACCGGAAGGATACAAAAGGCGATTTCCAGTTCGCTCGCTAACCCTGCCCCACCCACCTCCGGTATCTCTATTTCGCGCCGACAAGTGGCGGGGGGTGTGTTCGCTATCGCGGTTTATTCCGCCCCGGAAGCTCCATCGAGAAGCGCTTGATATGGACAACCGCGCCCTTGCCAGAATCGTGGACCATCGTCTCTTTCAGGGTGACTTCATCACCAACGCCAAATCCGAGAGAGGGTCAACATGCTTAACGAATCGTTCGTCGTCACCATAGAGGTGGTTCCCCCGGACGGATCGGACCCGCTAAAGGTCCTTTCTGCCCTGGAATCTTTGACCGCATTGCCATTTTTCGGATTCAGCGTCGCAACCAACCCCGTGGCCAAGCCCCGCATGAGTGCCATGGCCCTGTGCACCCTAATCCAACAACGAACAAAGAAACCGGCCATCCTGCACCTCACCACCCGCGACCACAACCGCTTGAGTCTGCAAGGAGAGTTGTGGGGAGCCAAGGCACTGGGGATAGACACGGTATTGGTGGCCACCGGCGACTTTGTGGCCTTAAAAGACCGGGGAAATACGACTGACGTCCGGGACACCGATGTTTACGGCCTAGTTCGATTGGCCCGGCAAGCGGGCCTGCAGACCGGTGTGGTATTTGACACCCACCCCGAAAACAACGGCCTGGCCAGGGCAGTGGATCATTTGCAGAGAAAGGTGGACGCCGGCGCCCAGTTTGCCGTCACCCAGCCCGTTTACGACGAACCCGGTGCCGAGGAGATCGCCGACGCCACCAGAAAGATCGGCATCCCCATGATCATGGGCATTCTGCCTCTGCGCACACCCCGGCACGCCGAGTTCCTGCACACCAAGGTGGCCGGCATCACCGTGCCCCATGCGCTGCGGCAGCGCATGCACCGCGCGGAAAACCCGGTGGCAGAAGGGGCCGCCAACGCCCGCGATATGGTCGATACCGCCCGAACCCGGTTTGCCGGTGCCTGCATTATGCCCCCATTCGATCATTACGAAGTAATGGTCGACATCCTTTAAAAACGAGATTCATTCCTAAACCCATTAAAACAGGAGATTGAAAATGGCTCAGACGGCAAGGGAAAAGAGAAAGGCCAAGGTTATCGAGGTGCTCAACAAAGCCCGGTCCATGGAACTGACAGCCATCACGCAGTACATGAACCAGCATTACAACTTGGATGACAAGGACTATGGAGAACTGGCCGCAAAGGTCAAGCTGATCGCCATCGACGAGATGCGCCACGCGGAGGGTTTTGCCGAGCGGATCAAGGAACTGGGTGGCGAGCCCACCACGGAACCTGACCAAAAGGTCACCAAGGGGCAGGCTGTCGAACAGATTTTCACCTTTGACGCAGGCCTCGAGGACAATACCATCGACATCTACAACCAGTTTCTTCTGATCTGCCGCGAAAACGGGGACAGCACGAGCATGAAACTGTTCGAACAGACAATCGATGAAGAACAACTTCATTTCAACTACTTCGACAACATCAGCGATCATATCAGCACCCTGGGCAATACGTACCTGGCTAAAATAGCCGGCACCTCTTCGGCCACCGGAATCGGGCCCAGCGGCTTTGCGGTCAGCGGCGATGCCTGATGTGCCACAGAGACCGATTCCACCATTCTCGAGAATGCTGAACCGACAGCCATCTATTGAGGGTTGCCATGAACGTCGACTTTTTCATCTCGCTATTGGCATTTGCCTTGGTTTGTCTAACAAATCCGTGCAGCCCGGTCGCCCATGCCGCCCCTGACCTGCCGGCAGAAATTGAAAAGACGTTTGATTTGGGGACCCTGATCGAACACACGGTTTCGGTTCAAAGGGGAGCTCACCGGGTTTCGCTGCGCTTGAGCCAGCGGCGGGCATCCGAAGACTCGGTGAGCATTGTCGGTGCCCACCTGGCATTCTACCCCAACACCGAACCGGGCACGCCGCTGCTGACGGTACCCATTTTCGAATCCCTGTTGGCCGAAATGATGAACGCACTTTACGGACGGTTTGGTGCCGATCTCAAACTGGATAGTTTAGGCGCGGGCAGTTTCATGGGGATCAAGGAGATGGAGAAGAAAAGCATTCTGGCTTTCAACGGCTACGCCCCCTGGGAGCAGTATCTCACCGATCCAGACGCCTTCAGCCAAGATCAAATTTACGCCATCGTGCAGGACCGCTGGAAAATAAGCGGTGTTTTTTCAGCAGTCACCGATGCATTTGCTCAGATGGGTTATGATGCCACCTTCTCCAGTTTTGAAAAACTGTTTGTTTTTCCGGCGGAAAGATGCTCTTTTTACCCGGAGTTGGAGGATCTGGGCATCCACAGGATGGACCGGTTCCCTTATCCGGGCACCATTTCCTTCTCCCTGACACCGAAACCATAGAAACGCGGCGGATGACGGTGCGCAGCACATCAGGAAACGCCGCTAACGACTGATAGAACCAAACAGAGGCCGGCACTCGATGAAGAACATTTTGGTCGTCGACAACGATCCCATCATGCTCCACACGTTTGTGGGGTTGCTGAAAAGCCACAGCAGTTTTTTACAGGTCCGCTCCGCCACCAATGTCCAAACAACCTTGGAAATCCTTTCCAGGGAAGACATTCACGTCCTGATCACCGGCATGCACATACCCGAAATGGAAGCCTTCGAGCTGTTGTCGCTGCTGGGGGCTGACTATCCATCCACCCGCGTCATTTTTATGACCAACAACGCGTCGTCCATGCTCCGTGCCAAGATCAAGCAGATGGCGTCTGTGATCCACTTCGATCAGGCGTTGGACATCAGCATGCTCACCAAACGGATCTTCACCGAATTGCAGATCGACTACGGCGGCCAGATACGGGGGCTCACACTCTCCTCTTTTCTCCAGATGCTGGAACTGGAGGGTCGTTCCTGCACCCTTCAGATCACGGCCAAAGGCAAAACCGGATCGATCTACATTTCGAACGGCAAGCCCGCCGCCGCCAAAATGGGGTTGCTAACGGGCAAACCCGCCGCGCTGCATATTCTCACCTGGGAAAACGTATTGATCGACATCGACTATGCTTCCAGCGAAAGACCGCGGGAGATCAACACCTCACTGATGAACATGCTGCTGGAAAGCGGCCGGATGGTGGACGAAAAGCAGAGCCAGCGCCCCAACCAACGCAAGCACAACCGGTACGATTGTCTGGTGGGTGTGGACTATGACATCAGCGACTGGACCTACCAGTGCTACATGCGGGATATCAGCGAAGGGGGTGCCTATATCGAAACCGAACAGCCCATTAAAGTGGGCCAGCACCTCACCGTGTCCCTTACGTCTCCTGTATTGGAGCGCACCTGCGCCATCAAGGGAAAGGTGGTCCGTCGGGACCCCAAGGGTATCGGCGTCCGATTCGAGAATTTGACCTTGCAGCAAAAGCAGATGATCCGATGCCTTACAGAAACCCGCTGTTCACCGATCTCCGGCCCCGCCGAGCAACCCAGCGTTGTTGATGAGGATCTGTCCCACCAGGAATGACGGGGGACGACGGCATTAGCGGCAAAAGATCCGGACAGTTCTGTAAGACGGGCTTGGCCGCTTCGGCTGGGTGAATGTTAGAGAGGAGAGCATGTCCAAACAGTATGACGCCTTGGTAGTCGGGTCCGGAACCGCCGGCCAAACCGCCGCCTACGAATTGAATCGCCATGGTCTGACCGTGGGCATGGTGGAACACAGCCCGCGGCCCGGGGGAACCTGTGCGCTCAGCGGTTGCCAGGCCAAAAAATGGTTCTACGAAGGTGTCGAGACCGTGGCCCGTTCCCGCCATCTGTCCGGTATCGGAGTGGCCTCCGCTGCCGTTGCCAGCTGGCTCGAGCTGCGTGACGCCAAAAACCAGTTTACCTCGCGGGTGCCTGACAATACGGTCAACGGACTGAAACAAGCCGGCATCGATTTGATACGAGGGCGGGCTCGATTCACGGGCCGACATACCGTCTCCGCGAACCATCAGCAACTGTCCGCCCGCTTCATCGTTCTGGCCACCGGTGCGGTTCCCATGCCATTGCCCTTAGACGGTGCGCAGCATATGGTTACCAGCAGTGAATTTTTGGAGTTGGACCGGCTTCCCCGCCGGATCATTTTCATCGGCGGGGGCTTTATCTCCTTTGAGTTCGCCCATTTCGCCGCCCGGCTCGGGCCAAGGGATACCCGCTGCACGATCCTGGAAGCAGGGCCCCGACCACTGGGGCCTTTTGATGGGGAAATGGTTGACCTGCTGACGGAAGCATCCGCCATGGAGGGCATCGACATCCTTTGCGATGTCAATATCACCGCGATCGAAAAGACCGGAGACGCCTTCAGGGTCGCGACAAAAAATGGCCGCCGCTTTGAAGCCGATCTCGTAGTCCATGGCGCCGGTCGGACAGCGGACATCGAAGACCTGAATCTGAAAGCAGCCGGGGTCGAAAGTACCAAGCGCGGCGTTACCGTCAATGAGAAAATGGTCACGACGAATGCGCACGTTTACGCCGTGGGCGACTGCGCGGACAGCATCCAACTGGCCCGGGTGGCGGACGCCGAGGCGCAGGTGGCGGCCGCCGGCATGGTCAGTCGCCATAAGGGCGATACAAACGAAGCCGGCATGGACTATACGGCCGTGCCGTCGGTGTTGTTCACCTACCCCCAGTACGGGATGGTGGGCAGCACGGAAGCGGCTCTCGAGGAAGCGGGGGTGGTGTATAAAAAAAGTTTCGGCAAAAACCTGACCTGGCCGACCTACCGGCGCGTGGGGATGACATCGGCGGCTTATAAGTTGCTGGTGGATGAGAAGGGGCATTTGTTGGGGGCCCATGTTCTGTCGGACAACGCCACCGGGCTGATCAACACCTGCACCTTGGCCATGCGCAACCGCATCCCGGTCGAAACGCTCTACCGACAGAGCGTCATGACACCTTACCCGTCCAGGGAAAGTGACATCATCTACATGCTAAAGCCCCTGATCGCATGACCCGATCCGCGGTGGCGGAGTTGATTTTTTCCGATTCAAAAACGCGGTTCGTTTGACCGAGGCGCAAGGCGTTCAGCTTTGCCTGATCACTTCATGAATTACATCGGCCAGACGCAACCCAACAGCCTGTTCTTTGGGAAGAAAACAGTCCGCCCTGTCCTGCAGCCCGGCCGCTTGGACAAACGCAGAATCCTGCCCGGTCAGAAGCACCAGGCGTATATCCCCTGCCGCACCGTTGATGACGTCGATCAAACTGAGGACCTGCTCCTGGGGAAACCCGACATCGAGAAAGACAACTGACGGAAGCTGATTTCTGATCATATCTTCCGCCGCGCTGATGCTATCGGCGCCGATGACGTCCACCAGGGTTTCATGACTCTGGATGACCGTTTTCAGTTCACGGCGGAAGATCGACGACGGGTCAACGATCATTACCTTTTTTCGGTTCAGCAGCATGGGCCCTCCTTTTTAATAGTCCGATTCTAAATCAGCCTATCTCAACCGGCAAGCCTATCGCAATGGCTAAAACGGGTGCCAAAGAGACCATTGGAGCAATTCGATTCCAGTGACCCGCCCCGCAACGAAACCGACCCTTCAATCATCGATCCTTTCGTCTGCTGCAAGACCCGCTCCGACTATTGAACCGCGATAGCGAGTGCTAACCTCCCCGCTTGCGGCGAGGTTAGCGAGCGAACTGAAAATAGACGTTCATTTTAGCGGTGCTGCGCGGCACTGCCTTTACAGGCAGGACATTCCCCGCGACTTGCCGCGGGGAGGGTTCATTTTCTCATAGCCGGGCAAAGCGTCAGTGGGTCAGGTGCCCGGCCCTCCCCCCGAACGCGTCTATTTATGAGAAATAGGCCTCGAACACCCATAAAAGGAGGAAAATGATGCCGGCGATCGCAAACATTTTGACCCCATCAGCCATTTGTTGGCGCAAGGGGTAACTCCTTGGCGTGTAATCAATTTCTTGCGTCGAAGCGGGTTTGTTTTGCATCGCAACTGGCGAACCCGACCGTTTGTTTTGCATAAGACCTCCTCAGATCCATCGATGTCATCGGATCGCGAACAACAGGCGCCTCTGGTGCAGACAGCTGCAGGCCTGCGTTGTCCATTTTTGTCTAAATACCACCAACCGCCCCTCCATCCCAACGCCGCGGCTTCCTATCGGAATACCACTGTACCGGCAGCAAGATAAAACCACCAACCATAGCCCACAGGTCAACTGCGGCGGTTCTGCCAACCGACAATGGCATGGCCGAGCGAATCAGCGAGCCGGCCGTTAACGTTCACCCGTGTCCGTAACCAGATGGTCGATCATTTTCAGATCGACGAAGTCGTGGGAAAAGGTCTTCATATGAAAAGTGAAGTCGGCCTCGGTTTTATGTTGCTCTTCATTATGGATGCGCTGCTCCGCCAGTGCGCGGTGCGCAAACTTGATCGATTCGACGAACAGGTAAACCGGCACGTGATACCAGTGGCACAGGCTGACCACATTGGCCGTGCCGACACCGGTGACGGCCTGGTTGTCGGCGGTCACCGAGACGGCACCGATGAAAAGCTTGCTAGCGGAACCCAGGTAGTGGCTTAAATTGTATTCGGGAATCAGAACGTGGTAGACTTGATGACGCCTCAGGTCATCGATCAGTTCCCTGGTTCTTATGAAATCCTGCTTTAAGACCAGTACCTTGAAGTCCTGTTTCAGCTCCTTGTGGGCCCGGACCAGGGCCTCCCGAATATGGGCAGTGGCGGAATGGGCGATAATCAGATCACCAGGTGCAATACAGTGCATGCATTGCCGAGTGACCTCAGCCGTGGCGGTTTGAAAACTTTCCAGTTTCTGGAGCAGGCTTTCGACCGCCCGCTTTTTGGCGTCATCCAAAGAAAGATTACCGCTCGCAGCCATCTCGGCCTCGAAGGCTTCGATCAGATGCACCAGGGGGATGACCTTGGGCTCGGTCTTTTTAATCACGGCGTTGAGCCTGTCAAGCATGAATCTGAAGTCGGCATCCGAGCACTTGAGCCGCCTGACGGCCTCCATGTAGGATTTAAGGGCCACCACTGTGGTTCTGGAGGTTCCCAGAGAATGCATGTAGGCACGAATCAAATTATACAGGGTCTGGTTGGCTTGGGTTTTCATAGAAAAATCCATAGATAAACCATTAGAACGATGGAACTGATGAAAAGGGAAAGAATTGCTCCTGGAGCACTTTTGCGCATGTATTCACCGAAGGAGATCTCGTAGCCGGATTTTTTGAGGATACCCGCGGAAATGATATTGGCCGAAGCGCCGATCAAGGTCAGGTTGCCGCCCAAACAGGCACCCAGAGAGAGCGCCCACCACAGGATGTT
>NZ_JBFELV010000030.1:0-24342 GCF_041551955.1 Desulfosarcina sp. | reverse complement strand
CGTTTCGGGATCCAGGGCGATAGTCACCCCGTCGACCCGCGCATTTTGCCCCTCAAGGGTGCAGGGTAGAAAATTCATGCCGGGGCTTCCGATAAAATAGCCGACGAACTTGTGCCGGGGATTTTCGACAAGCTCCTCCGGTGTGCCAACCTGGACGATTTCACCTTCGTACATAAGGATCACCTGATCCGCGAAGGTCAAGGCTTCCACCTGGTCGTGGGTGACATAGATCATCGTAAGCTTGAGCTGTTCGTGGATCTCCTTGAGCTTGCGGCGTAGATGCCATTTCAAATGGGGGTCGATGACGGTGAGGGGTTCATCGAAAAGCACGGTGGCCACATCGCTTCGCACCAGGCCGCGGCCCAGGGATATTTTTTGTTTGGCGTCGGCGCTCAGGCCCGCGGCTTTTTTCTTCAGGTCCGGGGTCAAATCGAGGATCTCGGCCACCTCGTGTACCCGCCGGGTGGTGTCCGCTATGTTGAAGCCCCGATTTTTCAGCGGAAAGGCCAGATTGTCGAAAACGGTCATGGTGTCGTAAAGCACCGGAAACTGGAATACCTGGGCGATGTTGCGTTTTTCCGGGGGAAGGCCGGTCACGTCGATGCCGTCGTAAAGCACCCGGCCCTTGCTGGGTTTGAGCAGCCCGGAGATCACGTTGAGCAACGTGGTCTTCCCGCAGCCGGAAGGCCCAAGCAAGGCATAGGCGCCGCCGTCTTCCCACAGGGTATTGATTTCCTTTAAGGCATAGTCCGATGCCGCTGTTGGATTCGGATAATATGAGTGGGCGATTTGATCGAATTCTATGCGCGCCATTACGTTCTCCAGGCTATCGCTATGCGGTAGGCCCGGTAGCCGGAGGAGCGGCCACCAGTTGACCGGCGGTACCGTATACAAAAAGGTGTTTGGGGTTGATGAAAACCGTTATCTGGTTTCCCATGGCAAAGGGGTGCACGCCTTCCTGTTGCACCACGAAAGCGCTTTTACCATGATGGACGTAAATAAAGGTTTCCGATCCGTTGATTTCGGCCAGTTCCACCGTGCCCGTTATGGCGAGGTCTCCGTCCGTCTGGTTGGAGAGCCACAGGTTGTTGGACCGGAAGGCAAATCGGTATGATCCGTCGGCAAGATCGGCAAGGTGCCCGGTTAAGGGGACCGGAATGTTGTCTCCCATAATAGCCCTTCCGTCATTTACCGCACTTTCGAGTGCATTGATGGGCGGGTCGCTGAACACTTCTGCGGCTCTCAAGGTTTCGGGCCGCTGATACGCAGTGGCGGTGGCGCCGGTCTGCAGCACCCGGCCTTCGTCGAGGATGACGACATTGCCGCCCAGCATCAGGGCTTCGGAAGGCTCGGTGGTGGTATACACCACAATGGCGGATCGCTTGCGGAAAATCTCCTGAAGCTCCACCCGAAGTTCTTCCCGAAGTTTGTAGTCAAGGTTGACCAGCGGCTCGTCCAACAGCAGCAACTGGGCATCTTTGACCAGGGCCCGGGCGATGGCCGTGCGCTGCTGCTGGCCGCCGGAGAGCTCGGCGGGAAGGCGGTCCAGCATGTCCTCCAGGTGCAGTATTTCCGCGGTCTCGCGTACCCGCCGTTCCAGTTCTTTTTTAGGTATGCCGCTGATCTTCAGGGGGGAGGCGATGTTGTCAAAGACGGACAAGGAGGGGTAGTTGATGAATTGCTGGTAGACCATGGCGATGCTTCTTTTCCTGACGGAAACACCGGTCACGTCCTGGCCGTCGATGCTAATTTTTCCATGGGTGGGCCGGTCTAAGCCGGCCATGATTCGAAGCAGGGATGTTTTGCCGGAAAGGGTCCGGCCCAGCAGCACGTTGCGGGATCCATTTTCAAACGCAAGGTCTATCTGTCGGAGATGGGTTTCTCCATCCACCACTTTGCTGACATTCTGGATCTTCAGGCCCATCGTACGGACTCCGATTCTGCAGATATTGTGCTATGGTTCGGATATGAGAGATAGAAGAGGAGCAACCACGATTAAATTAGCATCCTGTCATTATTTTCGCAAGTGAAGATTCATCGTGCCTATACGCAAATAGGTGGAAAAACCACGTTCGTAAGTGAAAAGCTATGCTCGCCGGTGAACGGCGACGGCAAGCGCATTCCCCGCGGCTTGCCACACGGAATGTTCGATCCGGTTGATGAATCCAGTTGCCAATGGCAGGCGGCCCAGGACTGCCTCGTCAGGCGACGTGCAATTCGACTTCCGATGCGGCGATGATTTCTGCCAGCCCGGAAGGCGGCCGACGGTCCGTGAAAAGGCAATCGATCTCGGCAATGTTTCCAAGCCGAACCATGGCGTTGCGGCCGAATTTGGTGTGGTCGGTCGCCAGGTATATCTTGCGCGAATTGTCGATGATGGCACGGGCGGCCCTTACCTCACGATAGTCGAAGTCCAGCAGCGTGCCGTCCAAATCGATGCCGCTGATGCCGATGATACCATAGTCCACTTTGAACTGGCTGATGAAATCGATGGTGGCTTCGCCAATAATGCCTTGATCGCGGTGCCGAACCAGCCCGCCGGCGACGATGACTTCAAAATTTTCGTTTGAACTCATAATGGAAGCCACATTCAGGTTGTTGGTGATCACCCGCAGCCGCTTGTGGTTGCACAGGGCGTGGGCAATGGCTTCGGTGGTGGTGCCGATGTTGATAAACAGGGAGACGTTGTCCGGAATGTGCTGGGCAAGCAGGTGGGCAATTTTCTGTTTTTCTCGGAAGCAGAGGACCTTTCGTTCGTTGTAGGCCACGTTTTCGGTTGAGGTCGGAATGGCGGCACCGCCATGATAGCGGCACAACTTGCCTTTTTCACTGAGGGTGTTGATGTCCCGGCGGATGGTCTGCGGTGTCACTGAAAAGGTCTGGGCAAGGGCTTCAATGGTTACAAACCCTTGGGACTGAACCATTTTTTTTATCTTTTCGTGCCGCTTCTGAACCGGGGCCATTTTCCCGGTGGTCATTGTTTTGGGTGGTGCGCCGGCCAGCGCTCTTTTACCTGTCATGTTAAGCGATTTCCGATAGGGGGTTGTTGTGCTTTTTCGTTTTAGAAAGAGTTTGGTTAGGTCTGATTTAAAACGAACAATTATTGGTGACAAGTACGATCTTGTATGGTATTTTTTATTTATTTCCCGGAAAAAAGGATCAAAACACGTTCGATAGCTTACCATTCGCGCGGGTTTTTCACAAGTGAAACATGTTGTCGACGCGTTCAGGACTCAGCTCAGCCTGGACCGCAGATGCAGGATTAAAATGGACCCACAATTGGAAACGCAGGTGTTGATCATCGGTGGTGGTGCTACCGGCACCGGGCTGGCCCGAGATCTGGCCCTTCGCGGCATCCGTTGCATCCTGGTTGAGAAGCAGGACATCAATTCGGGTGCCTCCGGCGGAAACCACGGCCTGCTGCACAGCGGTGCCCGGTATATAGAATCGGATCCCTCCTCGGCCAGGGAGTGCCGAAACGAGGGGGCGATCCTCAAGCGACTGGCACCCCAGTGTGTTGAAGACACCGGCGGTCTCTTCGTTGCCGTCAAGGGAGATGACGATAGATACATCGCCGGTTTTGCTGATCGATGCCATCGATGCGGCATTGATGCGGTTTCTGTTGATCCAAAAGACGCCCTGGAAATGGAACCGTCGCTTTCAGCGAACACGATTGCCGCCTTTGCGGTGGAAGATGCCTCCATCGACCCCTTTAAGCTGTCCCTGGACAACCTGGCCCAGGCCGGAGCATTGGGAACCGCGTTGCTGCTGCATCACAAAGTGGTGGGGTTTGACCAGCGCAATGGCCGTATTGAGGCGGTGCGGCTGATGGACCGCCGCCAGGGCCACGAGGTCCGTGTACATGCCGATCAGATCGTGAATGCCACCGGGGCTTGGGCCGGTGAGGTGGCCGCCATGGCTGGTGCCCGGATCAATATGGTGTATTCCCAGGGCAGCCTGATTATCAGCCAGATGCGGTTGGGCGAACGGGTGCTCAACCGCTTGCGCAAGCCGGCGGATGCGGACATCCTGATGCCGGGAGGAACGGTTTCCATTTTCGGCACCACCGCTAGGCGGATCGATGCGCCGGACCAATGCCGTCCCACAACAGCCGAGATCGATGCCATGATCGACGACGGCATGGCCATGGTGCCCAAACTGGCGGACACCCGTTTCATCCGCGCCTATGCCGGTGTTCGACCCCTCGTGCGGTCCGGCAACGGCTCCGATGACCGGGCCGTGAGCCGCGGCTTTTCGCTGCTGGATCATGAATCGGATGGGCTGAAGAATTTTATCACCATCACGGGCGGCAAGCTGACCACCTTCCGGCTCATGGCGGAAAAGACCGCCGATCTGGTCTGTCGGCGGCTGGGAAACAACAACCCCTGTCGGACCTGTGTGGAACCATTGCCTGCTTCCAGTGAAGCCCAGTACACAGAACCCGGTCTGACCCCGAAAATGTGGTTCAAAAAGAATGACGCTTCGGATCTGTTGCTGTGCGAGTGTGAAATGGTTTCGACCCGTGTGTTCAACGAGATCGCGGCATCCCTGACGAACAACGGCCATCGTCCAGGCTTGAGGGAGTTGGGACAGCGCAGCCGGGTGGGCAAGGGGCCGTGTCAGGGGTCGTTCTGCAGTCTTCGAATGACCGCCCATATGTACAATGAAGGGATGCTCGAAGCCGGCGAGGGGGTCGGCGAACTGAAAGATTTTCTCAACGAACGCTGGCGCGGGATGCAGCCGCTGTTGTGGGGACCGGCCGTCTCTCAGGCCGAGCTTCAGGAGGCGCTTCACTGCGGACTCTTGGGTCTCGATGTCAGCGAAACCGCCTAATGTCCTAAAAAAAACCCAACTTGCGGCCCAGAGCGGCGTTCTCTCGATTGGGAAATCCTCGCCGTAGCGCTGCTACGCCTGTGGTTTCCAAATCGCTGCGGCCTTGATCTGAACCCCAAGCTACCCTTTTTTGAAGGGCATTCACGAAAAAACAAGTTTATCAGGAACTACCGGTTCAACTGTGACGGTAATCCAGCAAAAAGATTGTAAAACATGGAAGTTGCGAAGAAAGAACCGATAGCATGCCGGCTGATGGTCATCGGGGCGGGTATGGCCGGCATGGCGGCGGCCCTGTTCGCCGCCCGGCGCGGCATATCCACCGTGCAGGCCGGGCTCACCGGCGAGACCCTTTATGCCAGCGGCCTGTTCGACCTATACGGCGTGGCCCACGGCAACACACGGGAACTGATCGACAATCCCTGGCAGGGATTGAAACAGCTCAAACAAACCTATCCCCAACACCCCTTTTGCCTTGTCTCCACCAGCCAAATCCGTTCGGCCATGGATGGCGTGACTGATTTTTTGGGCCATGCCGGTCATCCATACGCTGGATATCCAGACCAAAATGCTCGATTGATCACCTCGGTTGGCACGATCAAACGCACCTTCCGAGTGCCTGAAACCATGTGGTCCGGCGTGCAGGCGCTGGAAGAAAAAGCACCCTGTCTAATCGTTGAAATAAAGGGGCTGCGTGGCTTCAGTGCGAGCCAGATCGTCAGCACCCTGAAACCCTCATGGCCGGATCTGAGGGCCGCGCCCATCGAGCTGCCCTGGCAAAACCGCCTGGGACCCAAATATGCCGAGCACATCGCCCGGGGGCTTGAGGTTGAGGCCGCTCGCCGGGACCTGGCCGAGGCCATTCGTCCCCATCTGGGCCAGGCCAAATTTGTGGGGCTGCCCGCCATTCTTGGGATCCACGACAGCAAGGGTGTTCACCATGATCTCAATCAGATGCTCGGGAGACCGGTTTTCGAGATCCCCACCATGCCGCCGGCCATTTCCGGCATTCGGCTTAAAGAGACTTTTGAAAGCCATCTTCCCCCTCTTGGCGTGAAATCCTTTTATCATCATACCGTGCATTCCATTCACCGTCTGGCAAACGGTCGATTTGTCCTCGAGTTGGGAAGAACCGAACCCGAGACAACGGTGGTGGCGGAACACGTGCTGCTGGCCACCGGCCGGTTTCTGGGAAAAGGATTGGTGGCTGAACGCCAGGGAATCCGTGAAGCGCTCATGGATCTGCCCGTCTGCCAACCGGAAAACCGCAGCTGCTGGCACCGGCAGCAGTTTCTGGATCCAAAGGGCCATGCCATCAACCTTGCCGGAATCGAGGTGGACGACCGGTTTCGGCCCTTGAATCCGGATGGGCATGTGGTTTATGAGAATCTGTACGCCGCCGGTTCCATTCTGGCTCATCAGGACTGGATCCGAACCAAAAGCGGTACCGGTCTTGCCGTGGCTACGGCCTACGGGGCTATCGCGGCCATGGTCAATGATCTCGTCGACAGTTGAAGCTGAAGTCGGTTAAAAGTCCTTATTCGAGGAAAGGAGCAACATATGGCCAGCTATATCGGCGCATTGGATTTGGGCACCACCAGCAACCGGTTCATCCTTTTCGACCATCAAGGTCAGATTGTCAGCCTGGATCAGATGGAGCACGAACAGATCTTTCCCAAGCCGGGCTGGGTTGAGCATGACCCATTGGAAATCTGGGACAACAGCCGCCGGGTGATCAAAGGGGCTATGGGAAAAGCCGGGATCACCGGCAAGGATATCGCCGCCATCGGCATTACCAACCAGCGCGAAACCGCGGTGGTCTGGGACAAAAAAACCGGCCAGCCCTATCACAATGCCATTGTCTGGCAGTGCACCCGTACCGATGAAATCTGCAGCGCCCTGGCCAAAGAGGGCGGTCAGGACCGCTTCCGCAAAAAGACCGGGCTGCCCATCGCCACCTACTTCTCAGGACCCAAGGTCAAATGGGTTCTGGACAACGTTCCCGAGGCACGGGCGGCGGCGGAAAGGGGCCAGGCGATTTTCGGCACCATCGAAACTTGGATTATCTGGCAGCTTACCGGCGGTTCGGCTGGCGGCGCCCACGTCACCGATGTGACCAATGCCTCGCGGACGCTGCTCATGGACCTGGAAACCCTGGCCTGGGATGATGAAATCCTCAAGATCATGGGGATTCCCCGGCAGATGATGCCGCGAATCGTGCCTTCCATCGACAAGAACACCTGGGGCCATACCCTGAAGGAGGGCCCCTTGGGGGCGACGGTGCCGGTGTGCGGCGCCCTGGGAGACCAACAGGCTGCCCTGGTGGGCCAGACCTGCTTTGGGGTCGGCGAGGCGAAAAATACATATGGCACCGGCTGTTTCATGTTGCTCAATACGGGCACCGAGCCGGTCCAGTCCGCCCATGGCCTGTTGACGACCGTGGGATACCAGATCAGTGGGGAAAAGCCGGTGTATTGCTTGGAAGGGTCGGTAGCCATGGCGGGCGCCCTGGTTCAGTGGCTGCG
Source organism: Desulfosarcina sp. (assembly GCF_041551955.1). Classification (GTDB taxonomy): domain Bacteria; phylum Desulfobacterota; class Desulfobacteria; order Desulfobacterales; family Desulfosarcinaceae; genus Desulfosarcina. The sequence goes on along the minus strand of NZ_JBFELV010000030.1, from coordinate 16,987 downwards.
GGACAACCTGGGGCTGATCGCCTCGGCGCCGGAGGTGGAAACGCTGGCCCGAACGGTGGACGACAACGGCGGCACGTATATCGTTCCGGCCTTTTCCGGCCTGTTCGCCCCCTACTGGCGCGCTGACGCGCGCGGCGTCATTGTCGGCCTCACCCGTTATGTCAACAAGGGCCACATCGCCCGCGCCGCGCTGGAGGCCAACGCCTACCAGACGTTGGACATTGTAGAGGCCATGAAAAAGGATTCAGGCGTTGAACTCAACAGCCTGAAGGTCGATGGGGGGATGGTCGCCAACGAACTGCTCATGCAGTTTCAGTCCGACCTGCTCAACGTGCCGGTGATCCGGCCCGCCATCACCGAGACCACGGCGCTGGGCGCCGCCTATGCAGCGGGCTTGGCCGTGGGATACTGGGCCTCCATGGAGGATCTGAAACAATACTGGTCGGTGGACAAGACCTGGCAGCCGCATATGGATGACCATGTGCGCCAGGCCGGTGTTCGGAGTTGGAAAAAGGCGGTTCAGCGCACCTTTGATTGGGAGGAGTGATGGTGGTCGTCCCATCGGTTAGAGAACGATTCATTCCCATCCGCAAAGCGGACCTCGTAGATGGTTTAGCCAACAGCAAAATGGTCACACCCAACGACCGAGATGCCTTTCTTCGCTTCAGCAGCATCCTTGATAGTCTCTTCCATTTTGAATTTCATGCGAAAACAGAGACCCTCAAGGAAAACTACCACCCGTTTAACCCTGACAACGACACGGTGAGCGTCCGCCGCTTTTCCCACGAAGCGCGCAAAGTCCATGAAGACCGGCTCATGCACGCATTTAAAGACGTGTTGAATCAGGCCAACTATCAACAAATCACCGCGACCGATCTGACATACGCCATGAACCGGGAATCGCTCTTCAAGATCAACTTGTTGGTTGATTTCGATGATTTTGAGAATCAATTGGTTTTTAGACGGGGGGCCCAATCCCATCGGATCAGGCGCAAAAAATGGTTGTTCAAAGAAGAAACCATCGACATCACCGTCTACGACAGAGTGGCGCTGATCATCAAATACAAGGATGAACCCTATTTTAAGGCGCTCAAGCGAAAGGATCTGAATTTTGACCCGGGAACCATGATTGTAAAGCTCTTCAAGAACATACCCAAAGGGGATCTGGAGATGCTGTTTCCCAACGCACAGGTTCGTATGAAGCTCAAGGACAAGCTGCTCATGGGCGGCTTTGCCGTCGGTGGCGGTATCACGGTAATTTTAAAGGCCAGTGCGGGCCTGGTTGCCATGGCGAGCATCCTATGGCTGATGTCCCGCTCCGTTATCGTCGGTAGCGGTGAGATCCCGTCGCTGGGCCCCGTGGAAATATCCGGCATGGTGGGCGGGGTGACGGCCATTGCCGCGATTGGGGCGTTTCTTTTCAAACAGTGGAACAGCTATAAGAACCGCAAAATCAAATTTATGAAAACCCTGGGGGACAACCTCTATTTCAAGAACCTGGACAACAACGCCGGCGTTTTTTACCACATCATCGCCGATGCGGAGGAAGAAGAGTTTAAGGAGGCCCTGCTGGGATATGTTTTCCTGGCTGAATCCAAAGGCGGATTGACCGCTTCCGCACTGGACGATGCCATTGAAGACTGGTTTAAAACGACTTATGACACCCCCATTGATTTCGAAATCGAAGATGCGTTGGGAAAACTCAAGCGGCTGAAGCTATGCGAAATCGCCGGGACCGCTGATACCGGTCAACCGGTATGGAGGGCCGTCTCATTGACGGAGGCCGGTAAACGGCTGGATTTTCTGTGGGACAACTTTTTTCAGATGCAAGCGACGCATGTGTGACAAACAGCAAGCGGATTAACCCGCGGTACCGTCATTCAGAACCCTCTTTTTTTTCAACAGCTGTCAAGGTTTGACCCCTACAAACAGGTTGGCGATTCCCAGCGTCATGCGACGACAGGTGACATGGGAAAAGCCCGCTTGCTCCATGATGGTCATAAAAACATCGATCGCCGGGAACCGGGAAACCGACTCGGGCAGGTAGGAATAGGCGAAGCGGTGCTTGGAAAAGAGCCTGCCGATGGTGGGGAGCACCTTCTGAAAGTAAGCCAGATAGGCGTCGCGCAGGCGGGTTTTTTTCGGCGTGGCCAGTTCCAGCACCAGCAACATCCCGCCAGGCATGAGGCTCTCATAGAAAGCCCTTAGGGCGCCGACCTTATCCTGGATGTTGCGGATGCCGAAGGCGACGGTCACGGCGTGAAAGGATGCCTGGCCAAAAGGCAGCGCCAGGGCGTCGCCGGCCATCAGGGAGATGGCCGTGTTTTGATTCCGGCGAATCTTCTTCCGGGCCAGGCGAAGCATTCCCGGTGAAAAATCGAGGCCGGTCACCTTCACCTGCGGCCCCTTCTGCCTGGAGATCTCAAGGGCGACGTCACCGGTGCCGCAGGCCACGTCCAACACCCGCCCGTTTGAGGGAATGGCCATGACCGACACCATTTTTTTTCGCCAGACGACATCCTGGCGGAGGCTGAGCAGGCGGTTGAGCAGGTCATAGCGCGGGGCGATGCTGTCGAACATCTCCCGAACGAAGGGAAGCTCCCGACTTTCCATTGACATCCTTTCATCTTGCATTAATCTTATGCAACATTTAAACGACGAAAAATTAACACATCACACCGCCCGTGACAACACGAAGGGGTAACGTTCCAGGACAATCCATGGCAGCTAAACGAGACTATTATGAGGTGCTCGGCGTCGATCGAAACGCCGGCGATGCGGATTTGAAAAAGGCCTACCGGAAGCTGGCCCTTCAATTTCACCCCGACAGAAACCCCGGAGACCAAAAAGCCGAAGAAAAGTTCAAGGAGGCCGCCGAGGCTTACGAGGTTCTCCGGGATGCCAACAAGCGCCAGATTTACGACCAGTATGGCCACCAGGGACTGGAGGGGTCGGGGTTCTCCGGTTTCGGTGGCTTTGAAGACATCTTTTCCAGTTTTGGAGATATCTTCGAAGATTTCTTCGGTTTTGGCGGCGGCCGCCGATCCAGGAGCCGGGCCAACAGGGGCGCTGACCTTCGATACGACATGCAGCTCACCTTCATGGAAGCGGTCTTCGGTACGGAAAAAGAGATCGATGTGGAAAAGGCGGAAGCGTGCACCGCCTGTGAGGGAAGCGGGGCTGAACCTGGGACCGGTGTGGAGACCTGTTCCCAATGCGGAGGCAGCGGCCAGGTGGGCCGCAGCCAAGGGTTTTTCACCGTCCGTACCACCTGCGGCCACTGCCGGGGTCAGGGACAGGTCATCTCCAATCCGTGTAAGACCTGCCGCGGCCATGGCAAGGTGCTGGCTCGTAAAAAAGTCTCCGTCAGAATCCCTGCCGGCGTGGACAACGGTTCACGGCTTCGCCTCACCGGTGAAGGCGAAGCCGGCGTCTATGGTGGACCGCACGGCGATCTGTACGTTTTCATTCACGCGGAAGGCCATGATTTCTTCAAGCGGGATGACACCAACGTGGTGTGCCAGATTCCGATCTCCTTTGTTCAGGCGACCCTGGGTGATACCATCACCATCCCCACGCTCAACGGGGAGAGCGAACTGATGATCCCCAAAGGCACCCAGCCCGGGGACATCTTCCGGCTGCGGGGCGAAGGAATTCCCTCCCTTAGGAACGGCCACCGCGGCGATCAAGTGGTTCAGGTGAGCGTGAAGACCCCCACCAATCTAAGTAAAAAACAGGTGGCACTGCTCAAAGAGTTTGCCTCGCTTGAAGAGCGCAAGTTCACCAGCAAATTGAAAACTATTCTAAAAAGCGGCCCATCCAGGGTGGCCAACTGAAACACCGGCATCGATCCGGCAAGATCCACAGGAGCGGATAGATCATGTTCGAATTAAAAATTGTCAGCCATTTCGCTGCCGCCCACCAGCTGACCATGGTGGCAAAAAAATGCGAAAACCTCCACGGACACAACTGGAAGGTGGAGGTATACCTAAAGGGTGATCGACTTAACGACGCGGGCGTTCTGGTCGATTTCGGTATTTTAAAAGGCTATGTGAAAGAGATCATGGGCCGTCTGGACCACAAATTTTTAAATGAACTGCCCTACTTTAAAACCGCCGCCCCGTCCTCGGAAAACCTCGCCTATTACATTGCCACCAGCCTTCAGGAGATGATCAAGGAGCCGGGTATGGCCGTCAGCCGCGTGACCACCTGGGAATCTGAAGACGCCTGTGCGACCTATTTCCCGCAGTAAGTGCCCATCCACAACGAAGCAGGGGAACGAATGGAAAATTGACACCGTCGTTCCCCTTTTTTATGTACGCACGCCGTAATGATCGATGCCCTTGGGATGGCCGCCGAAGGCCACGCATCCTGTGGCCTTTAAATCAAGCGCGGACCGTCAGTCCGCTTTTTGGGCCTTCGCCATCTGTTTCCAGCAGGCGACCAGTTCATCACGGGTGATGATGGCGGTTGCGTGGGGCACATGGGATCGGATGTTGTCCATACCCCCCTCCTGCCGGTCCACCAGGATCACCGTGCGAACCACCGCCAGTCCTTCGCTGCGGGCGCGCTCGATGGATTTGATGGTGGAACCGCCGGTGGTGGCCACATCATCGATCACGACGACTTTTTCACCGGGCAGGATGTCCCCTTCCACCCATTTGACAATGCCGTGGTCCTTCTGGCTTTTGCGGATGGAAAAGGCATTCACCGGTTGGCCCTTGAGCTCGGAGGCAAAAGCGGTGGCCATGGCGATGGGGTCGGCGCCGAAGGTGAGGCCGCCAACGGCCGAAGCCCCGCTGTCCTGAATGGCCGCCAACATTAAATGGCCGGTGAGAAACATGCCGCGGGGGCTCATGGTGGTGGGTTTGCAGTTGACATAAAACCGGCTCATGCGGCCCGACACCAGCTTGAATGCGGGCGTTGGGCTGTACTTGAAGGATTTTTGACACAGCAGGTGAATCAGTTCATTTTTCATGGGACGCCTTTCAGACGGCCGGATTTATAAGAAATACTTGATTTTAAGGGATTTTTCGTATAAAAAAGCCCCCACCGAACTGGAAGAAGCCCGTCATTGGGATTCAGTGGAGGCTTCGGCAAGGAAAACTGGAAACAGCACTCCTTGAGCTTAGTAGCGGTTCATAACGGCTGCGAGGTTGCCGGTCAATGCCAAACCCCGAGGGGAGATCAGCCATAATACCGTTTTCATCGACCCGTTATCGATGTCTTTTCGCATCTATGGCCTTCTTTTGCATGTGGCTGACCGCAGCGATGCCGGCCGGTGGCGATGAGACGGCGGCGTCGCCCGACATGGACCTGGACAGGACGGTGGCCCTGGCTCTCCAGGCCAACCTTTCCGCGCGCATTTCCAGCCAGCGGACCCGTGCCGCCGATGCCGTGCTCAAATCCCGGCGCACGGAGTTTCTGCCTACCTTCAGCGCCGAGTACAACTACACCCGCAATGACGAACCCCGCTTCAGCGTCATTCCCACCTTGGGGGTTGTGCAGCCAGAGGAGCAATACGCTTTCGTGACCAGTGTCACCCAGCCCCTGTTTACCGGCTTCGCCCTGACGAATCAGCACCAACTGGCTGAGATGGGACTGGACGCAGCCCGTCTCAACGAGGCGCTGGTGCGTCGGGACATCGTCTTCGAGGCCAAGCGGGTATATTTTCTGCTACTCAAGGCCCAGAAGCTCAATGTGGTGGCCGAAGAAGCCGTCACCATGCTGGAGGCCCAGACGGAAGTGGCCGCCAACTATCACGAGGTGGGGATGACACCGCTCAACGACCTGCTGAAAACCAAAGTCGAACTGGCCAATGCCCGCCAGGACCTCGTGGCGGCCCAAAACAATCTGGAGATTTCCCGGGCCGACTTCAACCTGCTGTTGCGCCAACCCATCGGCACATCGGTGACACCAGCCGATATCCTGGACTATGCACCATTGTCCAGATCTCTTGCCGAGTGCCTGGAAACGGCGGAAAAGGATCGCGTGGAAGTCGCCGTGGCCGGCCTGGAAATACAGATCCGCGAGAAGGAGGTCAGCCTGGCCAAAAAGGATTATTATCCGACCGTCCAGGTTCAAGGCAATTACTACAAACTGGGCACCGACTGGCAGGTGGACGGTGGCGAAGGTATTTCCGACAGCAGCTTTTGGGACGTTCAGGCCCAGGCCCGCTGGGATTTCTGGCAGTGGGGAAAGACCGGCTACGGCGTTGCGGAAAAGAAAAGCAGACTGACCGAAGCGCGTCTCAACCGCACCGACCTGCAGGACAAGATACAGCGGGAGGTAAAGCAGGCCTGGCTTAAAGCGGATGAGTTCGAGAAGAACATCGTCACGGTACAATCCGCCATCGAACAGGCCAGGGAGGGGTTTCGTATCAGTGAAGCGCTGTTCAAAGAGCAGATGGCCACCTCCACGGATGTCCTCGATGCCCGGACCCAGCTGTCCGAAACCATGACCCGATACTACAATGCCCTGTACGATTTTCAAATCGCGGCGGCGGCCCTCGATCGGGCCATGGGAAAACCCAGCATCGACATTGCCGAGGCCCAATGACCAGCATGGTTGAAAATAGCGCCGTCATCCGGATGTTTCACGTCCACAAGCGCTACGGCGCCAAGCAGGCGCTGGTGGACGCCACCCTGGATATCGCCAAGAACGAATTTTTATTCATCAGCGGACCCAGCGGGGCGGGGAAATCCACGCTGCTCAAGCTCCTCTACCTGGCTGAGCCGGTCTCGGAAGGGCAGATCCTGGTGGACGGCATGAATCTCTCCCGGATTCCGCGTCGCCGAGTCTCCATGCTCCGGCGAAAATTCGGTGTCATTTTTCAGGATTACAAGCTCATCCCCACCCGAACCGTCTACGAGAACGTGGCCCTGGTGCTGGAGGTCCGGGGCATGAAGCGCAGCCTCATCGAAAAGAAGGTGAAAAGCGTGCTTCGCGTGGTGGGCATGGAAGACCGTATGGCCGCCTACCCGCCCAGCCTATCCGGCGGTGAGCAGCAGCGGGTCGCCGTTGCCCGGGCCGTGGCCGGCGACCCCAAGATCATCCTGGCCGATGAGCCGACCGGCAGCCTCGATGATGAATCGGCAGCCACTATTTTTGGGCTGCTCCACATGTTCTATAACCGCGGGGCAACGGTCGTGGTGGCTACCCATGATAAAGCCCTTATCGAAAATGCTATCGGCCGGGTGCTGCAGATACGACAGGGACGGCTGGATATGCCTCCGGATATCTGAACATGAACCGAGCGTTTACACTTGCAGAGACCAACCGATGATCTTCTACACCCGACGCGCCGTCAAAGACATTCTGGAGAACCGGTTTCTCAATGTGGTGACCATCATCACCATCGCCTTGTCCGTTCTGATCGTCAGCGCCTTCGGCCTCTTTTTCCTTAATGCGCAGGATATGTTCGACGCGTGGAAAAAGGGCGTCCGGATTATGGTTTATCTGGCACCGGATACCTCCGAGGCCCAGCGCCTGGACACCCGATACCGGCTTCAGACGATTGCCGGCATCCAAAGCGTACGCTTCATATCTAAGGAAGATGCCCTTGATTTGATGAAGGCGCGGATGCAGCGGCAGACGTCGTTGCTGGACAACCTGCGTGAGAACCCGTTGCCCGACGCCTTTGAAGTGACCCTGGTCACCGAATCCAACTCGCCGGAAAAAATTGAATTTCTGGCCCAACGCATCGAAGGCCTGCCATCGGTATCCGAAGTGGAGTACGGCCAGCAATGGATCGACAGATTTGCCAACTTTTTCAATTTGTTCAAGCTGGTCGGCTACGGCATGGGCGCCATGTTCTTCATGGCCACGGTCTTTATTTCAGCCAACACCATCCGCCTGGTACTCTACTCCCGGCGGGAAGAGATCCACATCATGCGTCTGGTGGGTGCCACGGATAACTTCATCAGGTTTCCCTTCTATTTAGAAGGCCTTATTCAGGGACTGTCAGGAGGCCTGATCGGCCTTGGGATGCTCTTTTCCGCCTTCTCCGCCATTGGGTCCCAGTTTGAACAGACCTTGTCTGCGGAAATGGTTGCCATTCGTTTTTTTTCCATGGGCACGTGTGCCGCCATTCTCGGCGCAGGCATGCTGACGGGCCTGTTGGGATGCTTTTTTTCCCTTAAACAATTCGTGAAAGAATGAATGATCGTTCGGAAAAGAAAAACATGCCTCGTACCAAGATCCTTTTCCGTCCCGAAACGATTTGGCTGTTTTGGTTGCCTGTGCTGATCTTCGGTCTTTTCGTGCAGCCGCTTTTAGGTGCCGGGGACCCCAAACCGGCGACGATCCTGGTATCGGAGCTCAACATGCGCTCCGGACCCGGAAGCCACAACCCGCCCATTACCACCTTGCGCAGAGGAGCCCGGGTGCTGGTGCTTTCATACGAAGGCGAGTGGGTCCGGATTCTTTTCGAGGATCAGACCGGGTTTATCATGAACCGGGAGAGCTATCTTCGCATCGACGAACCTGGTGTGGTGCCGGCAGGGGATGCGACGCCCCCACGTTCGGCGAACAGCGCGACCGACAACCTCAATCGGGAACTGGAGGCGTCAAGGCAACAGGTGGACTCTTTTTCGAAAGCGGAGACCGCCATCATCAACGACCTGGACGATACCGAAAGAGCCCTGGACGGTGCCCGGAAAAAGGTGGCCCGTCTCTCTTCGGAGCTTAAGGCCGTGGAGTTGCGCATTCGGGAGCTCGAAGCGCAATACCGGGAGATCGAACATCGAGCCGACCTAAACGAGAAGTATGTGGCCGGTCGACTGGCAGCCCTATACAAGCTCAGTTGGCTGGGTAAATTCCACATCCTGGCCTCGGCGGATACCATGTTCGATTTCTTTTCCAGCAAACGCGCCATGGAGCAGATCCTGGCCCATGATGAGGCCGTGCTGACCCAGATGTCCCGGGACAAGTCAGAGATGCAGGCGTTGATGGCGAAGCTGGTTGCAAGAAAAAATGACAAGCAGACGACGACGGCAGACCTGAGCAATCGCATCGACACCATGAACACCGAACAGGCCCGGCGGGAGGATCTGCTCGCAGAGATCCGGGAAAAAAAATCGCTTCAGTTGGCCGTTATCGAGTCCCTAAAGACATCGGCGCGAGCCCTGGACCAAACGGTTGAATCCTTCAACACCGAACCGCTTGCTGCGGGCCCACGGCAGGCCATGGTTGCGGAAAAACCCTTTGCGGCGCTTAAGGGCTTGCTTATGATGCCAGTGAAAGGTAAAATAGTTTCTTTTTTCGGCCATTACAAAGACAACAAATTAAAGGTGAGCCACTTTCAAAGCGGTATTAACATCAAAGCAGACAGGGGTGAACCGATCCGGGCCGTATACAGCGGTCAGACACTGTTTTCTTCCTGGTTCAAAGGCTTTGGCAATATGCTCATCATCGATCACGGCGACCACTACTACAGCGTGTATGCCCATCTGGAGGAGCAGTTCAAGTCAAAGGGAGATCCGGTCGAAGCCGGCGAAGTGATTGCCACCGTGGGCGATACCGGCTCGATGACCGGCGTCGGACTGCATTTTGAGATACGCCACCACGGAAAACCGATGAATCCATTGGGTTGGATCAAGAAAGGCTAGAGGAGATTCGAATGACAGCCAGAAAAACCCGTCACCTGAAAATGTGGGTGGCAATGGTGCTCGTGTCAGCCGTGTTGATACTGGGTCACGGCTTTTATCGGGATTTGTCCGCCAATAGTGAAGAGACGTACAAGGGCTTGAAGCTTTTTTCCGACGTTATCGAGCTCATCCAGCGAAATTACGTGGATGAGGTCGAAACCCAGAAAATGATCGAAGCGGCCATTCAGGGCATGGTTCGGAGCCTGGACCCCCACTCTTCCCTGCTTCCTCCCGATGCCTTGAAGGAGCTTCAGATTGACACCCATGGCGAGTTCACCGGCATCGGCATCCATGTAACCATGCGCAATAACCTGGTGACCGTCATCTCTCCCATCGAGGGCACGCCGGCCTACCGGGCCGGTATCAAGGCGGGGGACAAGATTATCAAGGTTGACGGAACACCCAGTGAGGACCTGCGGGATGCGGTTAAGCGCATGCGTGGGCCCAAAGGCACCAGCGTTGTGATCACCGTCCTCCGGCAAGGCGCGCCCGAACCGCTGGATTTCAGCCTGGTGCGCGACGTGATTCCCATCTACAGCGTCAAGGCAGAGCTGCTCGAACCCGGGTACGGATACATCTGGATCACCAATTTCAGGGAAAACACAACCGGCGACCTGATCGAGGCCCTGCAGGCGATGGAAACGGGTGAGACCCCCATGAAGGGCCTGGTTTTAGACTTGCGGGACAACCCCGGGGGTATTCTCAACCAGGCCATCGAGGTGTCCGATCTATTTCTGAATGAGGGTGAAATCCTAAGCATCAAGGGCCGCGAAGGACAAAACACCAAGGTGTTTCGGGCGCATGCCGACGATGTAAAGCGAACCTATCCCATTGTTGTTCTGATTAACGGCGGAAGCGCCAGCGCCTCCGAGATCGTGGCCGGTGCGCTCCAGGACCACAAGCGGGCACTGATTTTAGGGACCACTTCCTTCGGCAAGGGGTCCGTGCAGACTGTGGAGACCCTGCGGGACGGCTACGGCCTTAAATTCACCATCGCCCGCTACTACACCCCCTCGGGCCGTTCCATTCAGGCCAAAGGGGTGGAGCCCGATGTGGAGGTCAAGCACCGCATCCTCTCCGACACCGACACCAGCGGTGAACGGATGCTCAAGGAGAAAGACCTGAAAAATCATTTAGATGCCGATCCGGATGACGAATTTGAAGCGCCTCGGGCTGAACCGGATACGACCCAAAAACCGGCTCCGCCGGAAACCCCGGCGCTGAAGCGATTTAAGTCCAAACACAGCCCCTTGGATCGGGACGCGCTCTTTTCCGATAACCAGGTTTTGCGCGCGCTGGACATTTTGATCAGCTACGATATCTTCAAAGACCTGAAAAATGGCTAAGAAAGGTTCCGCAAAACCCAGGGTCCGGAAAAAAAAGAAAAAAAAAGGCCTCAACCCCACCCTTCAGTTGATGAAGATCGTTGCCGGGGTGACGTTGCTGGTCTGCCTCGTGGTCACGGCCGGGCTGCTGGCCAATCGGCTTCTCATGCGGCCCGCGCCGCAGGTGGCCTCAACGTCCAGGCCGATACCCATCACCCGGCCCGACCCAGGTCCGGTGCATCACAGCGTCCCTGATTACGAAGCGTTCCACCGTGAGGCGGTGGTGCCGCCGCATCCCATCACCCGGACCAAACCGATAACCAACGGCATTCCCGTAGCCATCATCATCGATGACATCGGCTACGATCGAAAAATGGCCGAGGGTTTTCTGGATCTGGATGTGCCGCTTACCTTCTCCGTGCTTCCCGAGGGCACCTTTAACCACAGCATCATCGACCAGGCCCTGAAAAAAGAGGTAGAGATCATGCTTCATCTGCCCATGGAGCCAGGCGACTACCCCAGCGTCAACCCCGGGCCTGGCGCGCTGTTGTCCTCCATGAAGCCCGACGAACTCATCGCCCAGCTCAATGCGAACCTCGACCGAGTTCCCAATGTCAAGGGCGTGAACAACCACATGGGTTCCAAGCTGACGGCATCATCCGAGAAAATGCGCCAGATCTTTACCATCCTGAAAAAGCGGGGCCTCTTTTTTGTGGATAGCCGCACATCGGCGGACACCCTGTGCCGGCTGTCGGCAGAACTGCTCCACTTGCCCTTTGCCGAGCGGGATGTGTTCATCGACCACGAGCAGACCCGCGGCTTTGTGAAACAACAGCTGAAATTGCTAATAAAACGAGCTAAGCGCCAGGGCTACGCCATCGGCATTGCCCATCCCCACCCGGTCACCCTCGAGGTGCTGAAGGAGATGCTCCCCGAACTGCAAAAGGCGGTTTTTTTGACCCACGCGTCACGGGTGGTGGCTTTTCAGCAGGGATGACGGCTGCATAAAACGGTAAACAGCAAATCTCAATACCCAAAAACCAAATGACAAATAAATCACAATATCTGAAATTCAAAAACCCAAACCTCATGATTTTTACCAAAAGATATTTCAATCATCTATTTGAGATTTGAGACGTGTAGTTTGGAAATGGTCTGAAAATTGATGATTGTATTTTCCTATCCTGTCGGTCAGGCTGCGCCGAAGGTGTGACCTGACATTCGGGTTTCTTGAAGGTTCAGAAAAACAGCCTGGCGTCAGGAGGCAAGATGAACCTGTTTTCTGGAATTTTATACAATTTCAAGGGGCTGTGGCTGGGCATCCGAACACCCCGGCTGTTGCTGCTGGGTTTTCTGCGATTTGCTGTGGTGGCTATATTGACGGTGGCCGTCTCCGGGCTGATCCTGACCAAGCACGCTGACATCCTGGCACTGTTGTGGCAGCAGCCCGAAAGCCCGTGGATCGTCTGGGCCTGGCACGTGGCCTCCTGGTTGCTCTCGCTGATGTTGATGGGCATATCGGCGGTGGCTGCCTATCTGCTGGCTCAGGTGCTGTTTGCCGTGTTTATCATGGATCTGATGTCCCGCATTACCGAACGCCTGGTTACCGGCAAGACGACGGCGCCACCCCATGTGTCGATCGTGAATCAGATGGGATTTCTGGTTCGCCAGGAACTGCCCCGCAACATCATCCCGGTTTTGCTGACGCTGATCATTATGGTCCTTGCCTGGTTTACGCCGCTGGGGCCGGTGCTGACTGCCATCGGTCCCATGGTGGCGGCCATCTTTCTGGCCTGGGACAACACCGACCTCATTCCCGCCCGCAACCTCGAGCCTTTTGGTCAACGATTCAAGGCCTTGGGAAAATCACCGCTCTTCCATCTGGGCTTCGGATTGCCCTTTCTCATCCCTGTGCTGAACCTGGTCTTTCTGAGTTTTGCACCGGTGGGGGCCACCTTGTATCAATTGGATCGGATGAAGCGAGCGGCTTCGTCTACACCCTCCGGTGAATAGGCCGCGCCATGTTTTTTTCCATTATACTATCGGAGGGAAAAGATGGGCCACAACCGCCTATGTAAACTGCTGGGAATTAAGTACCCGATCATTCAAGCACCCATGAATTGGGTCAGCGGGGCCGACCTCGTCGCTGCCGTATCAAATGCAGGTGGACTTGGAACCCTTGGGCCCAATGCCGGTGCTGAAAATATCACTTCGGACGTTGAGTTGACCGGAGAGAGGATGCGCGCTCAGATAAAAAAAGTGCGCCGTCTCTCTCAAGCCCCTTTTGCCGTCAATATCGTCGTCGGTGTTGGGGAAGACATGACGTACTCAAAAAAAATCGTCGATGTCGTTATCGAAGAAGCGGTGCCGGTGGCAATCGTTTCGGTTGGCCGCCCCGACATTTATACTGATGTGCTCAAGGCCGCCGGCGTTAAAGTGCTGCATGCCATTTCCACCGCCAGGCACGGTCAAAAGGCGGAACGCGCCGGTGTGGATGCGGTCGTCTGTGAGGGCTTTGAAGCCGGCGGCCATAAGGGCTTCACGGAGCTGACCACCCTCACCTTGACCCCCATGGTTGCAGATGCCGTGGATGTGCCTGTGATTGCCGGTGGGGGTATCGGCGATGCGCGAAGTGTTCTTGCCATCATGGCTCTGGGTGCGGATGGTATCTACATGGGCACCCGGTTTATGGTTACGCATGAGTCCGAAAGCCACCCGCGAGTCAAGGCGGCCATTGTAAACACGCGGGATGTCTGCACCATTTCCGTACCCAAGGACTACATGCTTGCCAGAGATCTAATCAACGATTTCACCAAGCAGTATTTAGGATTGAAAAAAGCCGGCGCAAGCAACAGCGAACTGTCTACTTTTCTCAACGACCACTCTCAGTATCATTCTCAACACCTTGGCAAGGCGGATAACTCGGAAATATGCTGCGGCCAGGTTGCCGGGCTGATCAACGACGTTAAAGGCGCCGGTGAAGTGGTCGAAGATGTTGTGGGGGGCATCGCAAAAAGGTTTGAAGAACTCAAAGCGCGGTTGGGTTGCCTACTATAGCCGTCGACACCATTTTTGACCGTTTCCCCCGATCGTGTCTGACGCCTGAGGCGATCGCCAAAGAGATGGCGCTTCGACCTTTTACGCAACAGATTCAAGAAACACAATGTTCATTAAAAATCTTTTCTATGAACGTGTGGTTTTCAACAACCTGCCTCGGCACCGGTCGCCTGCGCACAAAAGACCGTTCTTGATATTTACTCACGAAGCGTAAAGCTAAACAGTTTTAAATGGATTTCATCTGCGTGGCATAGCCACTCCGAATCTGTAAATTTTAACAAAATTACATATAGTTGGATCATGGCAAGAAAGCTGTCGTTTTCGCCAGGCCCTATATCGTGCGATAGCCAAATCTATTATTGGTGGAATAAATGTTAGACTTCTTCGACAGCACTCAAGATTATTGACGAGTATTAGCCGACCGGTTCCTCAGCTTTTGTTTCATGATACATAAACCGCATGAATGCCTTTACGCGAGCGGTTTGGCGAAGGTCAGGATGGGTTAATATCCAAACATCATGGTGGCAGGACTTTGGCAGATCCATCACTTTAAGCATGGTATCATCAGAATCTCCAACGTAGTGGGGTAAAGGCGTGATACCCATACCTTGTTGGGCAAGTTTATATAGACCAGATAGTTTATCACTGACTGCCGAGATGGAGCTATTTGGCACAAATTTTCGCAGCCATCTATTTGCGGGCAAACCTGCCAACTCCTCATTGGGTAAGAGAAACTGATGATCTTTAAATTCCGTCCGTTGCTCAGGTTTTCCATACTGCTTTATATAATCGGCAGAAGCGTAGAGGTTGACGCGCAAAGGGGTCAATTTTCTTCCTACCATGTAATCCGGCTGCTTGTTAACAGCTGGAATGACAATGTCTGCTTCACGTTTGGTAAGATTCGTATAGCGGGTACGGATATTAATATCTAAAACTATATCGGGATATTGCGCTTTGAACCGACGGACATAGGGCGGGAGCCAATAATATCCCAACGTATCCGTGGTAGAGATCTTCAGAATTCCACGTAATCGGATATCTTTTCCCACCAATTTTCGTTGAATGGCATAAACATGCTCTTCTATTCTCTGGGCAGACTCAAGCACCTCTTCACCTGCTTCGGTTAGCACGTATCCTGTCTTCAACCGTTTAAACAGACGAACTCCCATCTTCTCTTCCAAAGAATTGATCCGGCGAAATACGGTCGAGTGATTGACGCCCAATTTCTTTGCGCCTGAATTCAAGCTTCCCTGCAAGGCCACGGTAAGAAAATAGTGAAAATCGTTCCAGTCGGTTTGGTTGTGCATTTTTGCAATATCCTTTTGCAAATCGTGACAATTGATTTGCATAAAACAGAAATAATATTCTTAGTCAAGGCAGCAGATCATGATTTGTCGATCCGCTGGCACGCAAAAATCCAAAAAAAGGAAAAATATCATGACTGATGCAAAAATGGCACAATATGCGGCTTTGACTCTTCGACTATCGCTTGGTATCATGCTTCTTGCACATGCCGGTTTGAAATTTTTCATCTTCACCCTCACCGGAACAGCTGGCTTTTTCGAATCGCTGGGTTTGCCCGGCTTTGTTGCCTATGTCACCTTTTTTGTAGAACTGTTTGCCGGTGTCCTGTTGGTAGCCGGTTTCTATACTCGATGGGCAGCAGCGGCAGCCATCCCCATACTGGCCGGCACTATTGTTTTCGTCCATGGTTCGGCAGGCTGGTTGTTTTCTAATCAAGGCGGCGGCTGGGAATACCCGGCTTTCTTACTAGCGGCATCGGTAGCGCAGGTGTTACTGGGTGACGGCGCTTTTGCTCTGCGCAATGCCTTCAAGGGTTCCATTACTATGGGCGACACCAATGTGACCAGGGCTATTCTATCATCCATGGTCCCGTTTAAATAAGCATACCTGATCGTGTGCCCATCTGGCAAAAAAGTTAATTCACAGTTTTGGGAGGTTGATTATGTCTAAAAAGTCTGTCCAAGACAGAGCGGAAGGCGCCCTATTGGGTGCCTGGATAGGGGATGCAATGGGCCTGGGGCCACATTGGTACTATAGTCTGGAAGAACTTCGCCGGGACTATGGAGATTGGATTGACCGGTATACCGATCCGAAACCAGGTCGCTACCATGATGGCATGAAGGCTGGACAACTCTCCCAATCTGGGTTCATCCTGAGGCTCATGGTGAATTCATTGATTTCTCAGGGAGTCTATGATGAAGCTGACTTTTGCCGCCGTATGGACGAGGAACTATTTCCCCTTCTTGACGGCACACCGGTAAGCGGACCGGGGCGATACACCAGCCAATCCATTCGGGAAGCCTGGCGCCGCCGCGTACAACAAGGCCTGGCCTGGGGGCAGACCGGAGGCCATGCCGATACGACCGAGGCGATCGAGCGCACCCTGGCCATTGCGGTCCGCTATGCACTGGAGCCCGGCCAACTCGCCGCAGCCATCACGACCAATACCCTGTTGACCCAGACCGATGACACGGTGGTGTCCATGACCGTCGCATTCGGTGCGGTTCTCGGTCTCCTGGTGCAAGGCCATTACCTGGACGCAGATCTGTCGGGAAAACTGATGCGCCTCGTGAAAAGCGGGGCGCTGCCGTTCCACGCCGTAACCAGGGACGATCTGAAGCCGCCGCAGGCGGGTGACCCTGATCCGCCCAGAGCAGGCCGTTTCGCCTCCCCGGATGCATTGCTTTCACCCTCCTACATGGCTTCAGCAGCCGTTGATCCGGAAATTCGGATAGAGCCTGCCTGGAAAGTTTCATTGGTGTACGGGATGCCCTGCGCTATCTATCACATGCTTCCGGCGGCTTACTATTTATCCGCACGTTTTCATAATAATTTTGAATCCGCTGTGCTACATGCCATCAACGGCGGTGGCCAAAACCAGGTGAGGGCAATTTTAACGGGAGCTTTGACTGGCGCCCAAGTGGGCCTGTCAGG
>NZ_JBFELV010000029.1:0-24480 GCF_041551955.1 Desulfosarcina sp. | reverse complement strand
TTTATGAAAATAAAGGCACCTTTCCGATTTTTGCTTAGCTCAAAAGAAAGCGACCATCATTTTTAAAAATGTGGTCGCTGGTATTACTAATGAGGTGCCATGGGTCGTCGAAGCTCGACAGTGTCGCAAAGACTAACGCTGTTCCAATTGAACTATTTTCGGGTTCATGAAAATAAGCAGCTCATTGCTGTCCGCCTCCTCCAAATTGCTCTGGAACATCCAGCCTAAAACAGGGATCTTGTGAAGCCCCGGGAAGGCTTCCTTCCTTGTCGTTTCTGTTGATTTGATGATTCCCCCGATAACGATCGTATCCCCATCGTTGACGAGCAGCTGCGTTTGCGCCTCGTTGGTGGCGATGACCGGCACACCGTCGATGAAATCGACGACATCATTTTTCTGGATAACGATATCCATGGAGATCCGGTTGTCCGGCGTGACATGGGGGGTGACTTCAAGCAAAAGATCGACATCCTTGAATTTTACGGAAGATCCGCCGGCTGAATCACGTTCCAAATACCCAATTTCCTGCCCCTGTTTGATCCTGGCTTTTTTGTTGTTCAGGGTGGCGATTTTGGGTGCACTCAGAATTTTTCCGTTGCCATTGGCTTCGAGGGCAGTCAGCGTGGCATCCAGGGTGAAGGGGGTGCCGGCGATTTTAGCATAATTGAGGGAGAAACCATTGCCCGTCGCCGCCGGATAGTTCATGGCCACACCGGTCGTGTATTGAGATCCGCCGTTGTTGAGGGTCACCGGCCCCACGCCTAAATTCCACTGAAATCCAAGTTCCTTGGAATAGTTTTCGCTGACTTCGACCACGCGGGCTTCGATGATCACCTGGGAGGTGACCTTGTCGATCTGTTTTGCAATGTCAAGTGCCTGTGCAATCTTATCGGCGGTATCCGTGATGATGATCTGATTGTTCTTGACATCGACGGAAACAGACCCGCGATCTTTGGTTACGATCGTCTCGATATGGGGAAGCACCTCTTTGGTCGCGTCGGAGTAGCTGATCGGAATGTATCGTGTTTCCAACGGCTCCAGCGCTTTGATCTGCTCTTTTTCTTTTTGCAAAGAGGCGATTTGCGCTTTGCGAAGATCATTTTCCTGTTTAAGCGTGGCCAAGGTGGCAATGCGGACGATGTCGCCTTCCACGATCATGCCGAGCTGGTTCATTCTGAGCACCAGGTCCATCACCTGATCCCATGGAACCGGCTTGTCTAGTGTCAGGGTCACTTTGCCGCTGACATCCTCGTCGATGGCAAAGTTTTTTCCGCTGACTTCCCGAAGAATCCGGAAGACATTCTTGATGTCGGTCTGAAAGAAATCCAGCGCTATTTTTTCGCCGGTGTACTGTCTGACATTTTTCTTTAAAACCAAGGCCTGGTCGGTGTCCAAGGTCATCTCGGCGGAAGGATTCAAAGCGATGTCAACCGCTTTTTCCGCTGGCTTAGCCCCTGCAGCGGCCTGGCTATCTCCCACGGTCTGCATTGTTTGGGTGAAGGTCGGCGGAACGTCGGCAGGCCCGATGGTTTCCTCCAGAGCCTTCTTCCAGGCAGGCAGATTGGTTTCATCAGCCGGCGCCGGGGGAACAGAGGATGCCTCAAAGTGGACCAGCAGCAGTCCCCCGGTCTGTTCCGTATAGTAAGGCACGGGTTCCCGGAGTTCGATGGAAAACAAGGAGAAATCCTTCATGGATGGCAGCTGGATGGGCATAATCCGGTTAACGGCGCTTTCAAATCGTGTCGTTATCATCGGTCGTTGCCTGAATTCGGCAATGCTTGTCTTCATCAGGCGCAATTCAAGAAGTTTATCTGATATTTTTTGGATATCGTAGTCGATTGGAGATGTCGTTTCGATAGACAGTGTCGAACGTCCATCTTTTTCTCCAAGAAAATCGATGCGATTCACCCATATCTGGTCTTCTTTGCCGATCTTGGCGCCCGTGCCCTGGAAGGCGCCCGACGGCTCGACGGAGGTAAAGGGTACAGCCTGAACGGCTTGTACTTTTTCGGTGATCGCCGGTTGCGTGGCAACGCTTGATTTAGTTGTCGATTCGTTGCTGTCAGCGGTCGCCCCGGATACATGTTTTGGGAATTGAATTCTGAGCGAATTGCCGTCTTGAACGACGTTGTAGGGGGCATCCGTAGCCAGCAGAATTTCGATGCGTGTGGTATTGTTCTTGGCTTCGACTTCACCTGCATGGATTGAAGTGACAGGGTCGCCGGTGGATTGCAATTCGGTTTGGGAAACGTTTAAACGGGTGTTTGGAAAATAGAGAACCACCCCCAAAGGAAGAGGCTGCTTCACCGAGGTGTATGTCAACGGTTCGATCCCGTTGATGACCACGTTGATCGCGTCTGGTTCTTCAGATAATCCTATGGAAGTGATTTCCATGGATGGTGAAGGATCGAGGCCGGGCGCACTTGTTTGACGATCAATATTCTGGGTTGCACATCCTGTGAAAAGGAAGGCAACAACCAACCCAAGGCAAAAAACAAGCGTCAATTTTTTTGAGAATCTGATCCTGAAGTTGTGCATATCACTCTCCAGCCGGTTTCTGAAGTTTTATTTCGGTATTTTGAAGAATTAGCTCTCCCATGAGGTTCTCTATTTCTTCTTCGATAATCACGCCACTGGCGTTGATTTGGGTCACAATTCCTGAATTTAGACCGATATATGTACCATTTTTAATGATAAACCCTTTGTTGGTGTTATCTTCTACAAGCGCCCTATTTCCAGACGAGGTTCGAATAATGGCGACAAGTTTGAGCTGGTTAAGGCTTATTCTTTCTAAAGGCGTTTGCGGTATCCGTTTCTTTCTTTTGCTTTTGCTCGTTTGATCAGCTGCGGCTTCATCGTTCTCATCTCTAAATAAGGGCGTGAAGGGGTTCAGACGATCCTTGGGGTCGTAGATTCGTTTTTCCGCGCTGGTTTCATCTTTTTGGGCAACTGTTGCCGAAACGGGCGTTTCCTCGGAGGTTTCTGTTTGCGCTGCCTCCATTGTTTTGGATGGAACGGGGGTGCTGGGCGCAGAGATCTTCTTGCTGACGACCGGCGCCTTGGTTGGTTCTTTTTGATCACTGCAGTTCCAAAGAAAACACGAAACCAGTAGAACCAAGGTTAACCTATTGCCAACTTTTTTTAATTCAATTCGCATGGTTTTACCGCTTCTTCTTTGTTGACTTCCCAGACGTCTTCGGCTGCTCATCGGAAGCTTCGATAAATTTATATGTCACCGCGGTGCAATTCGTCGTCAAACTGGTGTTTTCCTTGTCCGGCTTGATGTCTATATTTCGTATGTTTACGATTCTGTTCAGGCCGGCAACATTCTCAAAAAATGTCGCAACCCCATGATAATCCCCGGTAACTGTCATAGCCACAGGAATTTCGGCGTAAAAATCCTTTTTTTCGTCTGGCTTGGGTTGGAAAAGAATGAAATTGAGCCCCGAGTCCGTTCCGGCTTTTGAGATGCCGGTGAGCAGGGTTGGAATCTCTTCGTTTTCAGGTAGTGCCCGCATAACGATTTTAAACTGTTCTTCAGCGTCCTGCATTTTTTTCCTGAAGTCATTCAATTGCCTTGCGTTTTTTTTGGCAATTTCCAGTTCTTTTTCAATTCTTGATAAATTGGCCTTGAGTTGATCGATTTTTTTAAATTTTGGCAGATATGAGAAGTAAACAAAAGCACCGATAAGCAATACCAGCACACCTGCCCAGATAGCGATCCGCTGGACCTTGGAAAGCTGCTCAAGCTTGTTGATTACCGGATTGGATTTTTCTATGGAAACCGCTGTGCCCTTCTTCATTTCCTCAATACCTATTTAGGTTGTTCATCTTTAGGTTGTTCATTAAGGGGAGCCTTGCGAAACCTGATTTCAAAATTCTTCAGTTCTAATCCCTTCACGGAGGTGTCCTGGTTGATGGACAGAAGTTTGACATCGACATATTTCAAGGATGTTTCGATTCGGGTCATGTATTCCGCAATCGTCGGATTGTCCAGGGCGATCCCGACCACCTTAACATTACCAGATTTTTCTTCTAGACCGGTTAGCCACATTCGCTTTTCTATGACCAGTTTTGACATGTCAGCGAGCAGTTCGACCGGTACCTTTCTGGTAAGATCCAGGGATCGGATGACTTCGATTTTTTGGTTCAGGATGGCCAGCTTTTTCTTTATTTCCGCGATCTCCTGGTTGATCTTGTTATACTTATCAACCTGTGCCTGAGTTTCTGCAACCTGGCGGTTTAACGATTCTATTTTGCCGGACAACAAATAGCTGAACCAGGCGGCAACAATCACGACAAAGACCAGGGACAACAGAAATATGGAAACTTGTCGCCTGATATTCTCTTTTTTTCTAGCGGCTCGAAATGGGAGTAAATTAATGCGTATCATTTGTCATCAACTTTTCTCGTTGCCAGTCCCATGCTTATTGAGGCTTGGGGGGCTATGCGTTTTAGAAATTCCACATCAAACCGGTTCTCATCTATGTGAAGTCCATCAAAGGGATTTATGGTGGCCACTTCAGCAGAGGTCTCTACAGACAACAACTGTCTGAACTCTTTTATGTTGCCCCCGCCCCCGCTGAGAATTATTTTTTTGATTTGATCATCGGGATACGTTGAATAAAAGAAGTCGAGTGCGCGCCGTATCTCCGTGCACCAATCTGAAACAACGGAGGAAACAATGTCGGAAAGGTCTCCAGCGGTAATTTTCTCGGAATGGTCGCCGAACTTGATCTGCTCTGCTTCCTCAATGGAACAATCAATGAGCGATGCTATTTTCTGGTTGATCTGGCTGCATCCGAGTGAAACGTCTCTCATGAAGACCGAGGATTTACCTTTTAGTATATTCAATGACGTTTTGCTTGCACCGATATCGATGAGCGCAATGTTTTCATTTTCAGCGGGAGAATAATTAAACTCGTAAATATTTTGAAGGGCAAAGGCATCAACGTCAATGATGCACGGGCTCAATCCCGCCATCTGAGCAAGATTCACGTAGTCATTGACCATTTCTTTTTTTGCGGCAACCAGCAATACATTCATCTGGTTGGGGTTGCTTTCATTTTCGCCCAGAATTTGAAAATCCAAATTTACATCCGATATGTCAAACGGGATGTATTGTTCCGCCTCGAAACTAATGGTGTCCTGCAGCTGCTCTTCCGGCATGGACTGGACATTGATCTTTTTTACGATGACCGAATAGCCGCCGACGGAAAGGGCAACGTTATGGCCTTTTATTCCATAATTCTTGAATAGTTGACGGATTGTTTCTGAAACCTGTTCAGCATCTTTGATTGCACCATCCTCGATGAGGCCTGGTGCGATGTCGATGATGCCGAACCGTTCAAGGGAGATGCCCTTCTTCGACTCGGAGAGTTCGGCGGCTTTGATTGATCTGGACCCGATGTCAAGCCCTACGATTCGGTCTTTTTTTCCAAATAACATGGCAAGCTCTTTTATTCACCAAAGATTTTTTTACTGTCCGAAAGGCTGTAACCCAGAGCCAGCAAGATTTTTCTTTTGGTTTCTAGCCGACACGGTTTCCCTTCTTCAATCCGCGTAATCGTGATTGGAGAGACATTCGCTTCTCTCGCCAGTTCCGATTTGCTCATCAAAAGGGATTCTCTTATTTTTTTCAACGAATTCTTCACCATTTGATCCATCGTCTTGTGGCAACCCAAAAAGTAATAACAGCTTTTGCTTTTCAAAGAAGATTGGGGTTTTCTGTTTGTCAATTTTAACGGAACCGCCAACCCTTGATTCCGATTCAAGACCGAAATGAAGTCGTTGTCAAGTAAAATTATATGACTTTTATGCATAATTTTGTATATTTAATATATATTGTGGCTTCATATCAACAATTAACCTTATCTTGTGTGGTGTCGGGTTCAATTTTTTCATTGCCACAATGAACCTCGATGGAGCCATCACCTACAGGCCTTTTTTAAATGGATCTGGGTGTTTATTTCACAGCACATTGACATGATCCTCAGGTTTCTTTATATCGCACTACAATGATGGCCGGTTGTTAGCCATCTAATTCGGCACTACCAACGAATACTTTAGGACAATATTGATTACTTTAAAAATAATTTGGAATGCGGTGTGTTCAGTTAATGGTGATCGATTTGACGACCCGGTGAAATCGACGCCCATGCATTTTGATTGATTGATCAATCCGATAAGGTTGATCGACCATTAGATTCAATGGTTGACCAGCCATTCATGGCAGCAACGGAATTATGATGAAGCCGTCCAGCATTGCAGAACGGGCAAAACCCTTCCGCCTGGTAAAATATTTTACATTTACCAGTCTTGTTGTCATTTTCATCGGAACCATTATCCTTTCCCTGCTCAACACCCACTGGGTCCGTTCCATGCAATACCAAAAAAGCGAAGACTATGCGCTGCTGCTTATCGAAAACCTGAATCACCAGGTTTTTATGCAGTTCATTCTTCCAGTGGGGTTGAAGTATGGAAAAATTGAATTGAGGAACCAGGAACAGTTTGAAAGAATGGACAGCGTCGTCCGTAGCACCTTGCACAGTTTCAAGGTTGAACTGGTTAACATTTACAGCAAAAAGGACATCATTGCCTACAGTTTCTCACCCGAACTGGTGGGAATGGAAAATCTTGGCGGAACGTTCTACAGTAATGCCCTGGACGGCCAATCATCCTCAAAACTCGTTCAAAACGGTACCTTCTGGGAAATCCTTCTGGGGATTCCAAAGGAGATCAAGATTATCACCTTTGCCCCGTTGAGGGCGGAGAAGCCTTTGTCTCCGATATCTGGGCCGGTATTGGGTGTCGTCGAAATCAGGCAGGACCTATCCAGTGATTACCGGAAAATATTCAAGTTTCAGGTGGTTGTGATTTGCACCATCAGCATTGTCATGGGGATTTTGCTGCTTACGTTAATCTATGTCGTGAAACGGGGCGAGGGGATCATCGAAAAGCGGGCTTTCGAACGGATACGGCTCAAGGATCAACTTGCCCAGGCCAAGCATCTGTCCTCACTTGGAGAGATGGTTGCCGGTGTTTCCCACGAGATCAGAAACCCACTGGGAATAATCAGCAGTTCAGCTGAACTGTTGAAAAAGAAAATGGCCCCGCAGGACAACCTGAATGCAATCGCAGATATTGTCGTGGCGGAAGCGCGGCGCCTGAACAATATCATTACTGATTTTCTAAACTTCGCGCGACCCAAGAAACCCAACCGGAGTGCATGCCGAATCGATGAAGTGATTACCAAAAACATCCATTTCCTCGAACATCAGATAAAAGAAAACGGATACGTTATCAGGACGTTTGTCGATGACCAGATTCCGATTATCTTGGCCGATGGAGACATGCTCTATCAGGCATTTCTCAACCTGCTTATTAATGGGATGCAGGCAATGCCCAACGGTGGAGCGATTGATGTGACCATTGAATCGGAGGATGGCTTTTTGTGGGTTTACATCGAAGATGAAGGAGAGGGTGTTCCCGAATCGGTCATGGAAAAGATTTGGGATCCATTCTTTACGACGAAGGAAAAAGGGACAGGGTTGGGGTTGGGGATCGTAAGAAACATTATCGAAGGCCATGATGGAATGATCCGGATTGATAACCGCAGCGAAAAAGGAGCCCGGGTTTCCGTAAAATTCCCGTTAAGTCAGGAGACCAGCTAATGGAAACGATCCTCATTGTCGACGATGAAGTTAATTATACGCTTATTCTTGCGGCAGTTCTGGAGGATGAGGGCTTTGAGACCCTTACAGCTAACAGCGGCCCGGCGGCATTGGCCACGCTTTCCGAATCTGACGTCGATTTGGTGCTGACGGATATGAAAATGCCAGCCATGGACGGCATTGATCTGCTTGAGCGAATCAAGAAAGAAGATGTGGATCTTCCGGTAATCATGATGACCGCCCACGGCACTGTTGAAAAGGCTGTGGAAGCCATGCAGAAAGGAGCCTACAATTATATTCTCAAGCCTTTCGACAATGAACGACTCGTTCTTTATGTGAACAAGGCGGTTTCCATGTACCGTGTGGTCAAGGAGAACCGCCAGCTCAGGCGTGCTGTGGAGGGCCGCTACAGCTTCCACAATATCATCGGCAAGAGCAAGGCCATGCAGGATGTTTTTCATGTCATCCAAAAGGTTGCGCCGGCGGCGGCAACCGTCCTCCTCGAAGGTGCGAGCGGAACGGGAAAAGAACTGGTGGCCAATGCCCTGCACTTTAACAGTCCAAGAAAGGATAAACCCTTTGTGGCGGTGAATTGTTCCGCCTTGGCCGAGACACTGCTGGAGAGTGAGCTGTTCGGCCATGAAAAGGGGGCGTTCACCGGTGCGGTTTCGATGAAAAAGGGGCGTTTTGAAATCGCAGACGGAGGAACGCTATTTCTTGATGAAATCGGAGAGCTTTCTTCGGCCTTGCAGGTGAAGCTGCTTCGTGTCCTGCAGGAACGGGTGCTCGAAAGGGTGGGGGGGGTCAAAGCGATTCCCGTCAATATCCGACTCATTGCGGCCACCAACAAATCCCTTAGAGAAGAGGTGGCCAAGGGTAATTTTCGGGAAGATCTGTTTTATCGGCTCAACGTGGTTCCGATCACCCTGCCGTCTCTACGTGAGCGGCTTGAGGATATCCGGCCGTTGGTTGGACATTTTATTGCCAAATACAGCGGCGAGCACAACATGGGGTCGCCGGTAACCGGTATTGACCGGGAAGTGGAGCGACTGTTTTATGAATACGACTGGCCGGGAAATGTGAGGGAATTAGAAAATGTCATCGAGCGGGCGGTCGTGCTGAGTCCAGAGGCGATCATTCAGGTGTCTGATCTACCCAAGGACTTCATAGACAATGCCCACAGTACCATGCATATGGACGGCATCCCTGTGGATGCGAATTTGTACGACACCCTGGCACTGGTGGAGAAGAATATGATTGTCCGGGCTTTGAAAAAAGCCAATTACATACAGGCCCACGCGGCAGAGCTGTTGGGAATCGGCAAAAGCGGATTGAATCAAAAAATCAAAAAATACAAGCTGAACCTTAGGGATAAAGCCTAACCGCTGACCTTCTCCTTCACCAGGTCGCCATACATACTCTCCGGAAACTCGGCCAGGAGCCGCTGATACATGGCTTCACCCTTCTCCTTCTCACCGGATGCCTCATAAAGCCATGCCAGATTGAAAAGCGCACCGCTTTTCATGGTCTTCTCACTGTCTATCGAAATCATTTCAAAATAGTGTATGGAGCGAGGGTATTCCGCTTTGAGAACAAAGGCATACGCAAGTCCGTTCAGTACGATGTTTTTCACTGCCGGAGATTGGTTAAAATCATCCAGCGCGTGGGTGAACATGGCAATGGCGGTGTCAGCGTCCCCGGCATTGTAGCTTATGTCTCCGTAAATGACCCGAGCAATTTTTGCCGCGTTTTTTGAACCGTATTGATCGAAAAGGTCGGTAAAATCGGTTTTTACTCGGTCATAAGCCGTTTGGGGATTGGTTTCCTGGAGCGCAGTTGAATACTTGGCTACGGCTTTTTCGACCAGTTCTGAGGCCCGGTTCTCATTCCGGTCGGAAATCTGACGCGCCGCGACCAGAGCCAGAAGCAGTGAAAAAAGGATCCCCGTACTGATCAGAATGATTTTAAAATGGGACCGTCCAAAGGCGATCAGTTTTCCCGAAAAGGTAATGAACTGATCGGGCTCTTTCAAAAGCTGTTTTCGCGTTGCTTCGCCTCTGGCCATTATTCCCCCATTATTTTTTTGATTCGAATCCATCCCTCGTCGGGGATGTCGGCACCGACCACTTGACATACCTCATATCCGCATGCCGAAGCAAGTCTGCCGCATTTTTCGTGGTTATATCCCTTTGTCAGCCCAAATAACAAACCAGCGGCCCAGAGATCCCCGGCTCCGGTCGTGTCAATGGCCGTTCCTGTACCCATGGCCGGGATGCGGTAAACACGGTTCTCATGTTGGATGAAGCTTCCCCTGGCGCCGACTTTCAGGACGGCCATGTTGACATGTCGGGCCATTCGGGCCAGCGCTCCTGCGTCGTCATTCAATCCGGTATACGCCAGGGCTTCGTCTTCATTGGCGATAAGGATGTCAACATACTGTTCGATCATCTCCTCGAGTATGGCTTTGGACTGCTCGACGACGGTAAAGCTGGCCAGATCCAGGGAAACCAATGCCCCGGCATTTTTCGCGGCTTTTAGCGCAGCCGTCATTAAACCGGGATTGAACAGCAGGTATCCCTCCATGTGAACCACGGCACTATCCGCAAAGCATGCCTGCGTGATCTCTTCGGGCTGGGTGTCTGCAGATGCCCCCAGGTAGGTGATCATGGTGCGTTGGGCATCGGGGGTGATGATGGAAAGCACCCGACCGGTGGGAATCGAGGATGTCATCAACAACGCTTCTACCCCCCGGTCAGCCAGGGCATTTTCAAAAAATTGTCCGGTGTCGTCATCTCCACGTTTGCCGACGAACCGGGCCTGGCCGCCCAAGCGTCCGATACCCACCGCCGTGTTGCAGGCCGAACCGCCCGGTACGACGATGGGCTTGGTTGACGCCTGCTTCAGGATCGTTTCCAGATCCGGCATGGCAACAAGGGTCATCCCGCCTTTTTTAACCCCAATGCGACGGACAAACTCATCGCTTTCGCTGATCAGTATATCTACCAGTGCTGAGCCGAGGCCAACGATCCGCGTTTTCCCTGGTTTCATTTTCAAACCGACTCCCTGGTGAAACGGGCCGCTACCATACCAGAGAACGATGAATCCATCCCCTGTCGCCATCTGCGTGGATCACATGGAGCCAGTCTCCCTTTTCCTCCAGCAATTTAAAGGGAACGCCGTTGTCAACGGTAAACCGGATATCGTTGTCGGTCCCGGGCCCTGAACGGACATTGCACTTATCGTTAATAACGATCACGGTTTTGATGTCGGCGAGAAGGGAGTTGTGAATCCATCCGCGATCACCTTCGAAATCCTCGAAAAGGCACCAGCTGCCTTGTTTCTTGACCACCTTCAAGGGGTGGTACTTCTCTACTTGCCAGATGACCGCATCGCTGGTATCCGGCCCGGAGCGAATATTAGCGATATCGGTGTTTACGCTCAACCGCTCCGCCCAAACGAGACCCGCGCCGGCAAAGACCAGCAGACATGCCAAAACTATTGGAGTTAATTTTTTCATGGTCGAAAGTTGTCTACAGTTGATCGTGTCCCGTGCATCAGGGAAACGCGTGATCCACTCAGGCCATCGATGACTCACTGTTGGGTTTGACTTGCACCATCAGTTTTCGGGCCAACCCCCGTCCAAGTACGATTCGCTTATAATCGATACCAACCACCAGCTGCCCTTGCCCCGAATTGGTGATCACGTCCACTTCATCGCCCAATCGAAGGCCCATGGCCATCAAGCGTGCACGCGCCATGGGGCCGCCGTCCAGGCGGGCGATCACCAACCGCTCCCCCTTTGGCGCGTCGGATAGCGGAAGCAGTGTTCGGCGTCTGGACATACATTGCGCACAGATGCCGTACAATTCCATTTTATGCTGGAGCAGGTGAAAACCGTAGCGTTCAGCAACCTGAACCTGAAGCGCCTCCAGACCAGGGTCTTCAAATTCAGCAATCGCTCCGCAGGTGGCGCAGACCATGTGATCATGATGCTGCCCCAGATGCAGGTGTTCATATAGGATTTCACCGTTGTCGAATTGCCGTTTGCTAGCGAACCCATACTGACACATCAGTTTCAACGTGTCACGGACAAATTCCGGATCCAGTTGGAGATTCAGATCGTTGAGTCGTTCGATCATCTGCGCCGAGGAGACATGACCATCGGTCTGCATAAAGGCCTCCATGACCGCAAACCGATCTTCGAAGTCCGTGAGTTGGTCCTGTTTGAACAGCTTGCAGAACTGTTCTTTTTCCTGTTTGTGAAGTGTTTGTGGCATGGGTTGACCTTAACGAGACCCAAGAAAGCAGATCACGGCTGAATGACGGTTCCTGGCCTCATGCCGGTCCGGGGATGGTATAGGTGGTGCACGATCCTGAACTGCAGGACCGCGTCTGGGCGCTGGGTTTGGAATCGGCAGCCTGGCCGGAACCACCGCCGGTTACGGTGTGGCTGGTCGTGGACAGGATGCGTTCCAGATTGCCTGAACCGCAATCGGAACAGGCCATTTCCATTTCCTCTTGCTTGTTCATCACCAGAATTTCCATGTATTGGTCACAGTCAAGGCATTTGAATTCAAAAATAGGCATCTCGAACTCCTTTTGAAAAATTTTCTAACTCTTGAACATCATCCGAAGATTGTCAAGCGGCGGTTGATTTCCATCATCGCCCCATCAGGGTCCGCGCATGCTCCAAGGCGGTCCGGGTGACGATTTCGCCGCCCAGCATGCGGGCGATCTCCTTGATCCGTTCTTCCGGGTCCATCGGCCGGATGGTGGTGGTGGTGCGGCCGTTTTTTACCTGTTTTTCAATATGGTAATGCTGATTCCCGAAACGGGCGATCTGGGGAAGATGGGTGATACAGATAAGCTGGTGTTTTTTAGACAGGGCCTCCAGTTTTTTCCCCACGACGTCGGCCACCGCGCCTCCGATTCCGGCGTCCACCTCGTCGAAAATGACAGTGCCCACTGCGTCCGTTTCGGCCAAGATGGCCTTAAGTGCCAGCACCACCCGGGAGAGCTCTCCGCCTGAGGCGATGGATGCAAGGGGTTTTAACGATTCACCCACATTGGGGGCGATCATGAACCCAGCCTGATCGATACCCGTGGCCGACAGCAGGTTGTCGTCCACACGAAGCCACGGGGATACAGGCTTGCTGCCAGGCAGCGGGGACAGGCTGACACTGAACCGGGTGCCGGCCATCTTCAGGCCTGCCAGTTCCTTTTCAACGGATTTGGCAAAAGCCGCGGCCACCTTTTTTCGTTCTTCAGACAGACGCCGGGCCAGGTGAGATACCTGATCGTGATAGTCATTCAGCTGCTTTTCACTGCGCTGGATGTCATCCTCGATGACCGTCGTGGCGGCTAACTCCGCATCGATGGCATCGCGCTTTTGGAAAAGCGTTTCCAGCGAGCCCCCGTATTTTCGCTTCAACTTGTTGATCAGATCCAACCGCGTTTCCACTGATTCAAGCCGATCCGCTTGGGTGTCTAAATCTCCCAGGTAGGCCCGCAACGTGTCCGTCACATCCTCCAGGCCGAAAAGGTGGTCTGCAAGACGCTGCACCCCGTCCGTCAGTTCGTCATCTATATCCGCTGCCTTCTCCAGGCTTTTTCGCACTTCACCCAGTTGTACCAGGATGGCGCCATCGGCGCCGTGCAGGGTTTCGATAGCAGAAAAAACGGACTGCTGCAGGGACTCCGCGTGCTTGAGCCGCAGCCGCTCTTTTTCCAGGGATTCGTCCTCGTCAGGCATGATATCAGCATTGGCAATCTCCTCTGCCTGGTATCGGAGCAGGTCCATTTGCTTGTCCTGATTTTTTTTCTTTTCCTTAAGGGCCTGGAGTGCCTGGACGAGGGGGACAATTTTACCATGCAGGTCCGATACCTGCCGAACCCGTGGTGCAAGACCGCCAAAACGATCCAATATCGCCAGATGGGTTTCTTCTCTGAGCAATCCCTGGTGGACATGTTGGCCTGAAATGCTGGCCAGGTCCACGGTGATGGATGTCAGCATCTGCACGGTGGCCATGCGGTCGTTGATATAGATGCGATGCCGGTTGTTGCCGGCGATGATTCTTCGCACCAGCAGGCCATTATTGGGATCATAGCCGTTTTCAGCCATGATTGCAGCGGCGCTGGATCCCTCGGGGACGTCGAAAAAAGCAGACAATTCCGCGGTTTCATGACCGTCCCGGATCATCCCGGCACTGACCCGAGATCCCAGCAACAGGTTCACCGCGTTGATGATGATGGATTTGCCTGCCCCGGTTTCTCCGCTCAAGATGGTCAATCCACCTTCGAAGCGGATATTCAGGTCGTCGATAATGGCGAAATTCTTGATCAACAGCTCTTTGAGCATGATGCACGCCTGGGACGGGTTCTAATCGTTAATAATCCTACGAATCGCCCCCATCATAAAAAAGGCAAGGGGGGGAAGCAAGCATTATCGTAAGGAATGACGAGGCAACAGGGGGGCGATGTCGTCGATTGATTATTCTGGATATCCTGTGATTTCTCGGATTTTTTCGTACAGTGGCCTTAGCCGGCGATACATTCGCCGGTAAACCTTGTGGTAGAGTTCGTTGTAAAGCCGGTGATTTGACTCGTTCGGTTCGAAATGATCGCCCGGACGGGTCATCGCATTCACCGCAGTTTCAAAATCCGGATGTAACCCCAATCCGACGGCTGTGTCGATGGCTGCCCCCAGGCCCGACGTTTCGTATAGGTGGGGTCGAACGGTGGGAAGGCCGAAGACGTCGGCCGTCAACTGCAGGGTCAGGTCGCTCTGGCTTCCCCCCCCGGAGACGCGCAGGCTGGTAATGGGTGTGCCGCTGCGCCGCTCGATGCGCTCCTTGCCCTCCCGCAGGGCATAGGCCAGTCCCTCGAGGATCGAGCGATACAGGTGGGCGCGGGTGTGGACATCCCCGAATCCGATAATGGCGCCCTTGGCCTCAGGACCCGGCGTCCGGATGCCCGGTGTCCAGAAAGGCTGAAGCATGAGCCCCAAGGATCCGGGTGGAATGTCCTTGATCAACGCTTCGAATAGCGTCTCAGCGGCCACGCCGGTTTTTTCGGCAGCTCGCTGTTCTGGAAAACCAAACTCCTCCTTGAACCATTTGACCATCCAGAAGCCGCGAAACACCTGGACCTCTATGGTATGGCTTCCCGGAATGGCACTGGGATAGGCCGGCAGCAAAGGGATGGGTTCGATGTACCGGCTATGGGTCACGTTGACGGTGGCCGTGGTGCCGTAACTCAGACATCCCACCGATGGGTCGAGGCTTCCAGAGCCGATCACTTCGCAGGCCTTGTCCGCTGCTGCGGCAAATACAGGCATGCCGGCAGGAATCCCGGTTTCCCTCGAGGCTTGTCGGCTCACGGTACCGAGAATCTGACCGGGTGCAACCAGTCGGGGCAGTTGATCCGGCTTCACCGGAACGCAACGCCACTTCCAATCCCAGGAACGGGCCCACTGCAGCCGTTTGTAGTCGAATGGCAGATATCCCACCTGACTGCCGACGGAGTCTACATAGTCTCCGGTCAGACGGAAATTGAGATAACCGGACAGCAGCAGGTATTTGTAGGTTTGCGCCCAGATGGTCGGCTGGTTTCGCAAGATCCAGTTGGCCTCGGTCTCCGACTGGAAATAAGCCAGGGTGCCGGTAAGCCCGGTGAGCTTGAAGAACAGCCCCCACAGTCCCCCCAGTGGCGACAGACCGTGGCACTTGCGTTGGTCCAGCCATAGGATGGCCGGCCGCAGGGGGCTACCATTCTTGTCCACGTTGACAACGGTGGCCCGTTGGGTGGTCACGGCAACGCCGGCGACGCGCGCTTTTTGAATGCCATGGGTGGCGAAGACTCCCTGGCACGCCTGGCACAGGGCGTTCCAGAATAGGTGGGGATCCTGCTCGGCCCAACCGGGCTGATCTGAATAATAGGGAGTAAACCGAACCTGTTGCCGGGCGATCAGATTTCCGCCGGCGTCAAAGAGCAGGGCCTTGAGGCTCTGGGTTCCGTTGTCGATGGAAAGAAGCAGATCTTTTTCAGCCATTTTTCAAGCTTTCTGGGTCGGATCACTTTACGGCTTTTCCATCGGGCAATGTTATCAGTCATGGCATCCCTCACCACGGTTTCCACTCGCCGACTGCCGGCTTGGATGGCCGTTGAAGGATGCCGATAAATTGCCGGTAGGCCGCTTGCGCCTTGGGAAGCGAAAAATAGGCGGCTGTAATCGTTTTAAACAGGGTGGAAAAATCGTTGAGGATCAGCTTGTATATGGGATTGCCGGATTGTTGTCAAGCCTGCCGCCGGGTGCAGGGATCCGCTAAGCTGACAGTGTAGCCGTGTGCCGATGATTCTTCTAACCGCCGGTGGCCAGTCGTTTGTCTGGTTTTTCGGGTTGAAGTTTTGCAACGAGGTGCTATACTCCAATTCAAGTCAATGGAATTCTCATCCTGATGAATCAACGGCGACAGCCGGCTGTTTCTTTGTGCTCAGCTCATATTGTGACTCATTCCATTGCGTCCGAGTCAGGTACAGATCAAGCACCCTGTTCCGGGTCCATTTTAATTGCCGACAGAATGTCATTTACATCCCATTTTCTCTGACGGTCGATCCGGAAATCAACATAAAGGGCTCATTTTCATTTCACTGTTGCGGCTGAAACAACAGGGTCTGCACCGTTAACCCGATCCAACATCTCCTGCACCGGTCATTTAAAATTTAGGGGGGACTCCATGGTAAAGAAGAGCACGTCGGCGCTTCACCGGCATCTGGTCGAGGTCAAGGAAGGAACTCGCTGCTTTGAAAACGCCTTTCAGGGTGTCGCCCGGATGATCCTGGACAGCGACATCGAAAAGGTGGTGGTCAACGGCAAGACCACTTATGATTTCAGTATTTTCAGAAGCGGAAAAAAGCACATTATCGGCATGTATGATGAAATCAACAGTTTTGTTTCTTACGTCAAGGATGCCGCGGAAAATGGATCCTCCAAGGAGATGGCCTTTGTCCTGGTCGGAGAACCGGGAAATGGCAAGACCTTTCTGGTCGACTTTGTCTGCAGTAAATACAGGGAGTTTTTATCCCAGGAGATCAACCGCAAATATTCGTTCCGGTGGTCCGGCCTGGACAAGATCGGCGGCTATGGGAAAATCTCGTCCATTGAATCCCAGACCTATGAAGACCCCATGATTCTGGCGATGAACATTACCGACGAACCGGATAAAAACCGCGCGTTTTTGTCAAAGGAGATTGGATTTTCAGACAACGAGATTGAAACCCTCTGGAGGGATTATCGTCCGCTAGGCGCCTGTACAGCCTTCATATGGGACAGCATTAGAAATTACACCAACGGTGACTTGGCGAAGATGCTCGAATTTGTCCAGATCATCCCTGTTCCAATGACCGAAAGTCTGGGCACCGTCACCGGCAAGTATGCGGCCAAAGATAAAATTACCTCCTCGGCGGTTGATTTATTAGGCGAAGAATCCATTCAGCGGCTGCTTCACATTACGGAAACCAACAACCCCTATCGCTTTGACCTGCGGCGGGGGGCTTTGGCGCGGGTGGCCGGCGGCGGGGTCCATTTTTCCGATGAAATCTTCAAGAACAAAAAGGACTTGGTCCAAGTCTATCTGGGGGTTATCCAGAACCGCAACATCGAAATCGACGGTTACAAGTGGCCCATCGATACCTTGATCATTGCCACCAGCAACAATTCAGAATTCAACCGTTTTTTGGCGGAAAAGGAGGAGGCACCCATCGTCGACCGTTGCCGCATCTGCTACGTCTCTCACAACACCAACTACAAACTGCAAAAAGACCTGACCATTTACGCCATCGGCAACGAGATTCGCACCACCCTCGACCGGGAATATCTGCATCAGGACCCCAACCTGAACCATGCCGCCTCCGTGGCGGTGGTGCTCACCCGTCTGGCAAGGTCGGAAAAGCTCACCCCCATCGAGACCATGAAGCTGGCCGCCGGCGAGGTGGCTGGAGAAAAGAGCATCAAGACACTGGCGGAGGTCATCGACACCCTCAATCAGAACCCGGACATCACCAAACGTTTCGGCCAGAAGGGGCTGGGGCAGCGGAACCTGGGTCGGGCCATCCAATTGCTCAATGAAAGCTCGGAAACCAACGAGGGGCGGTGCATGTTCGCCTACGATATCTTCAACGCCCTGGATCGCATCGTCTTGGACTATGTGACCGACGCCAACGACCGTGCCAAATACCTGGAGGATCTAAAGATCGCCAAGGGGCTCTATCGTGAGCGGATCATGACCGAAATGTTCAATGCCTACATGGACGAACCCCTGGCCATCCGCAAGGATGTCATGAGCTATGTGAACATGATTATCGGCATCGATGCCGAAAACCTGGGTCCAGATAAGATGTGGAAGTACAAAGACCCCCAGAGCGGTGAACTCAGAGCCCTGAAGATAGACGAGCGCTACATCAACAGCGTGGAAGATCGCCTGGGGCTGAAGACCAGCGAACAGCGGGAGACATTCAGGACGTCCATACGCAAGATATACGGCCAGAAGATATCCGTGGACCCGGATTACGACTTCATGGACAATCTGGAACTGGTCAAGGCGGTCACCGACGTGCGGCTGAAATCAGATATCGCCGGCGCCGGCAGCCTCATCGGCGCCCTGGCCAACCGGACCAACGAAGAGAACCAGAAACTCTACGACCGCATGGTCGATACCATGCTTAACAAGCTGGGGTACTGCAGGACCTGTGCGCAAAAGACGATTGAGTATTTCTGCACGCAGGAGGATGAAAATTAATCATTGTCCATCCGCAAACGGCATCTTTCGGCCCAGGCCGGTGTTCTCGCAATTTCGAAATCCTCGACGTAGCGCTGCTACGCCTGCGGTTTCAAAATCACTCGGGCCTTGGCCTGAACCAAAAGCTACCATTTGTGGACGGACAATTGGTAATACGAAACATGGAATAAGAATATATGCGCTCCAAGCTAAGTAAAATCTATCTTAAGTTAAAAAAAGCCGGCCTGACGCCGGAGCAGGAAAAGAAGGTTCTCCAGGAGCTCAATGACGATGGGACGCATGACATGCCGTTCATCGGCGGGGGCATAGCCGTGGTCACCACCGATGAAGGCGAGATCCGACTGCTTAATATTTATGACTATCACGACCTGATGATCCTGCAGGCCATGGCTCAGCCCAAGAGCTCGTATGTCAGCCACATCCGCTCTATCGACGAACTGCTGGAAAAGGACCGTCAGCGGGAAAAGGACGGCTTTCCCCGCAAGATCCGCGTGGGCAAAATGATCAAGCCCGGCAAGGCCGGCAAAGGGAAAGTGGTCGTGGTGCCCACCACCGTGGAAGAGAAGTTTATCCACGACCCCAACTTTGCCGACCAGGAAGAGGGTCAGGGGCAGGGCGGCAGCGGCGATGGCGAGGAGGGCGAAGTCATCGGCGAACAGCCGGTTCGGGATCCGGACCAGGCCGGTGACGGTGGGCCGGGTCAGGGGGAAGGCGGCCAGCACGAAATGGAGTCGTCGGCTTACGACCTGGGTAAAATTCTCACCGAGCAGTTCGAACTGCCCAATCTGCAAGACAAAGGCAAGAAGCGCTCGCTGACGCGATACACCTACGACATGACCGACCGGAACCGCGGTTCCGGTCAGGTGCTGGACAAAAAAGCCACCTTGAAGGAGATCGTCGAAACCAACATTCACCTGGGCAACATTCCCGACCTGGACGACATCGACCCGTCCGGGTTCATCATCTCCCCCCGAGACAGGATCTACCGGATTCTGTCTAAAGAAAAGGATTTCGAATCCCAGGCGGTGGTTTTTTTTCTTCGGGACTACTCCGGCTCCATGGCCGGGAAGGCCACCGAACTGGTGGTCACTCAGCATGTGCTTATTTACAGTTGGCTGCTCTATCAGTATGCCAACCAGGTAGAGTCCCGTTTTATTCTCCATGACACCGAAGCCAAAGAGGTTGAGGATTTTTATACCTATTACAACTCAAGGGTGGCCGGCGGTACCCAGGTATTCTCTGCCTATGATATGGTCAATCGGATCGTGAAAGAAGAAAATCTGGCCGCGGACTACAACATCTATGTTTTCCACGGTACGGATGGCGACGACTGGGACACGGAGGGGAAAAAGGCCGTTCCGGCACTGAAAGAGATGATCGGTTATGCCAGCCGTGTGGGCGTGACCATCGCGGAGCATACCGGCAGTTCCCAGAACAACACGGAAGTGGAACGCTACCTGAAAAAATCGGGGCTGCTTGAAGAATTTCCCAAGCTCCTCCGACTGGACACCATCGACGAAAGCACCGATGAACCCCGGTTGATAGAGGGAATCAAGCGTTTGATATCTTAGCCCTAAGACCGAAACGGAAAAGCCCATGGAACTGATCGACCAGCATACGAAGACGATCATGGAGGGTTGCAAGCTGCGGGCCCGTGACGCCGGACTGCGGTTCGAAGACGAAAGCCTGGAATATATCGTCACCAACCGTGATCTCATCGAACTTTCTCCCAAGGTGATGATTCCCACCCTCTATGATTACTGGGTCCACGATGTGGAAGTGCTGAAAGAGAAGGGAAAATACGAATTATACCCGGGCAATCCATACGAAACGGTCATCAATACCCGTCCGGCGATCTCCTTTTACAACGACAACAACCCGGACTGGCTCAATGTCATGATCTTCTATCACGTCATCGGCCATATCGACTTCTTCCAGAACAACCTTTATTTCCGGCATACTTGGGATTACGATTTCAACGGTGAGGCCCTGTCGGACAAGCGGGCCCTTGCCAAACTCCGTTCCGAACGGGGACGCTGGGTGGACTATGTGATCGAGTTCACCCGGGGAATCGACAACCTGGTCGGATACCATGGACTCTTGTCGAAAATCTTTTCAGCGCCGGGTTCAGGCATTTCGGAAAAGGTGGATTTCTATTTCGACATCTATCTGCAGGACATCGCCAAGGTCAATATCAGCAAATACATCAAGGAACTGGAGAGATATAACGCCAGTATAAATGAAGATCCGGTAATGGGGGAACAAGGCTTCTTTTCGTTGGTCGACCAACGTCATCCCGAGTTTGGAAGTTTGCTAAAAAAGCACCAGGCAGCCAAAAAACAAAAGCCCAGAGATCTGCTGGAATTCATCATGGAACACTCCAAGATGCTCGGCCGGGAAGAGAATCAATGGATGCTGATGGTGATGCAGATCATACGAAAAACGGCGCTGTTTTTTCAGCCCCAGATCCGCACCAAGATCATGAACGAAGGCTGGGCCTCATACTGGCACGAAATTCTTTACATGAACGATGACCGCATCAAGGGGCACGAAGTCGATTTTGCCCGGGTCAACGCCGGAGTGACCGCTATGCCGCGGGTGGGGTTGAACCCTTACGCGCTGGGGATGCGACTGTTCTACTTCCTTGAGGAGATGGCCGAGAAGGGCAAAGTGTCGTGGGAATTCCAGCATATGGCCGATACCGGGCGGCGCAAAGACTTTGACGCCAAAACCGGTAAAGGGAAGGATTTCATTTTCAACGTTCGAGAAAATTTTTCAGATTTTACCTTTATCCAGAGCTTTTTGGACCAGGATTTCGTCACCACCAACAAGCTGTTTGTTGCCGGCAAGCGGTTGAACCAACAAAAAATGGTTTGGGAGTATTACGTAAAAAGCCGCAGTGCCGACGATTACCGGGATATGCTCATGGCATCCCTGTATCACCCGCCGAATATCGAGGTCGACCAGGAGAAAACCAAGGATAATGCGCTTTACCTGATCCACCGGTTTGAGGGCAAACCGCTAGTGGCGGAATATATACCCAATACGATGCTCGGTATTGAATACCTGTGGGGCGGTGCGGTGCAGTTGGAAACCATGGAGGTGGTAGCCACGCCCCAGGCGCCTAGAATGCCCACCATGCCTGGGATCCCGATGCCGCAGACCGACGCACCCGAACCGCGGGAACTCAAATGGCAGCGGGTGCTATACACCATGCATGACCGAAAATTGAGCAGAAATACCCTATAACCAAAACGATCGGGAGGTCACCACCCACCGGTCGGACAAGGCAGTGTATGGACAATATCAATAAAGCCATGCGGCATATCGATAGGGTTGCCGATGGGTCCAATCATCGCAAGCCCATTCCCTTTGAGGAATTCCTTCAAGTGGTGCTGGTCAACCCCATCGGCACCATCCGGAACGTGTTCCAGGTCTTTCACGACTTGTTCAAGGCTTATGTGGGCGACGGCGTCGATGAATATCCAAACGATCCGGAATCTATCCAATACGTGAGCTACGACTGCAGCCGGTTGTTCGTCGAAGGCGCAGACCACCCTTTTTTTGCGGACCGTCTTTTTGCCAACCGGTTGGTCAACCATGTCGAGGCCCTGAGAAGTGGCGCCCAGCAAAACAAAATCTATATTTTTGACGGTCCTCACGGTTGCGGCAAGAGCACCTTTTTGAACAATCTGCTGAAGCGTTTCGAAGAGTACGCCAATACGGCAGAAGGGACCCGTTACGAGACGGTGTGGCGCCTGGATCGCCGACAACTGGCCGGCGAAGGGGGCAACGACACCGCGTCGATTATAGAGAGCCTCTTCCGAATGCAGAAAAATCCGGACAAGAAGCAGTTCGAGACCGTTCGGACCATGGCCCTGCCCGATCCGGACAACTATTTTGTGGAGGTTCCCTGCCCCTGCCATGACAATCCGCTGCTCTTGATCCCCAAATCCAGACGACGGCAATTTCTCGACGATCTCTTCGAAAACAACGAATTTAAATACACCCTGTTTACCGATAAGGCCTATGAATGGATTTTTCACGAGGTTCCCTGCACCATTTGCGGGTCGCTTTACGAAGCCCTGCTGAACCGGTTGAAGAGCCCGGCGAAAGTCTTGGAAATGGTCCATGGCGTTCCATACCGATTCAATCGACGACTGGGCAGGGGGATCAGCGTGTTCTCTCCCGGTGATCGTCCGGTCAAGGAGATCATCCAAACCAATGAATACCTGCAACGATTGATCAACCGGCTTTTTTCAGACAGCAATCAAGTCCGCTACATCTATTCCCGTTTCGCCAAAACCAACAACGGCATCTATGCCTTGATGGACATCAAATCCCATAACATCGAGCGCCTGATCGAGCTTCACAACATCATCAGCGAAGGGCTGCACAAAGTGGAGGATATCGAGGAGAACGTCAACTCCCTGTTCCTGGCCCTGATGAATCCGGAAGACAAAAAGAACATCAAGGATTTCCAGTCCTTTTCCGACCGTATCGTCTACATCAATATCCCTTATGTACTGGACCTGAACACCGAGGTCGAGATCTACCGCAACATCTTCGGGTCTCACATCGATGACAATTTCCTGCCCCGCGTGCTGCACAACTTTGCCCGGGTCATCATCTCTTCCCGGTTGAACCTTCGCTCCGATGGCATGCTCGAGTGGATACCCGAACCGGAGAAATATGTCCGCTACTGTGATAAGAATCTTCAATTGCTCAAGATCGAAATCTACACCGGACACATTCCCGAGTGGTTGTCCGAAGAAGACCGCAAAGCGCTCACCGCCAAGCGCCGGCGTCGGATCATCGGTGAATCCGAAAATGAAGGGCGACAGGGCATTTCGGGCCGCGACTCCATAAAGATATTCAACGCTTTTTACACCACCTACGCCAAATCAGGTGAATTGATCGACATGTCCATGCTGTGCAAGTTTTTCCACGGGCAGAAAGAGCTGAAAGCCTCCATCCCCGAGGGTTTTTTAGACTCATTGTTGTCACTTTACGATTTCACCATTTTGCAGGAGGTGAAAGAGTCTCTATACTACTTCAACGAAGAGCAGATTCACCGGGAAATCCTTCACTATATGTTTGCCGTCAATTTCGAACCGGGCACCGTCGAAACCTGCAAGTTTACCGGCGAGAAAGTTCGCATCACCGAGGATTTGCTCGACGGATTTGAACGGCGCACGCTGGGCGAAAAGATGGAAAAGATCAAACGCTTGAATTTCAGAAAAGAAACCCAAAAGGAGTACACCTCCAGAACACTCACCCAGGAGATCATGGTGACCGGCACACCTCCCACGCAAACCCACCTTTTTCAATCGCTGAAAGAGCGCTATATATACAATCTGAAGGAAAAGGTGCTGGACCCCTTCTTGGAAAACGAGAATTTCCGGCGGGCGATCAAGGATTACGCCGAAGAGGATTTCAAGACCTATGACAAAAAAATCAGGGATGACGTCACGTTTCTCATGGACAACCTCATGAAGCGCTTCCGATATACCGATCACGGTGCCAGAGCGGTTTGCATTTACGTCATCGACAATGATCTGGCCAGAAAATTCACCCAACCGTGACGAATACAACTGCCCTTAATTAATGGGTCAACCGCAATCTGAATATCGATTTTTTTTCACAAAGGCATTCCGTGAGAGAAAGCTTTATACAATTCCAATCCGGCAAATGGGAAATAGAAGGCTTTTACCAAGCCGACCATCCCCAAAAAGGGGTGGTCATCACCCATCCACATCCGTTGTATGGCGGCGATATGTTCAACCCTGTGGTAGGGGCCATCGTTGCCGCTTATCAGAAAAGCGGGTTTACCACGCTTCGCTTTAATTTCAGGGGAGCCGGAAAAAGCACCGGCATCTACGACCAGGGAATCGGGGAACAGGCCGATGTGGCCAGTGCTATACTTTTTATGGAAAGTGAAGGTCTACAAGAAGTCCATCTGTCCGGATACTCCTTCGGCGCCTGGGTCAATGCCATGGCCGTTCAGGGTG
>NZ_JBFELV010000028.1:0-24755 GCF_041551955.1 Desulfosarcina sp. | reverse complement strand
GGGAATTGTAGGAGCGGCTTCCAGCCGCGATCGATTCCAGAATTCCCCAATTCCCCGCTGCCCTAATTCGTATTCCCTCAATTCGTTTTTTCGGTATGCTTCTTCATTGCTTCCATCAACTGCCGCGTTCGCGGCCCTGGCATAGCTTCCCCAATGGTACCGTCATCCACCTTGACGACCGGGACGAGTCCCTTGCTGGTGCCGGTGATGAACACCTCGTCGGCGGCCAGCAGTTCGGTGCGGGATATGTCGCGCAGGTCAATCGCGAAAAGTTCCTGGGCCAGTTCCAGCACCACCTTGCGGGTTACGCCGGAGAGGATGCCCTTCCCGGGCGTCACCAGCCGGTCGCCGATAAAAGCGAAGATGTTGGAGGTGGTGCACTCTAAGGCCAGGCCGTTGCGGTCGATGTACAGGGCTTCGATGGCCCCCTCGGCGGCGGCCTTTTTCAGAGCCAGACTGGCCGAGATATAGTCGATGCTCTTGGCGCCGGGAATCGGGCGCTCCACCTCCCAGGAGATGATTTTGACCCCTTTGGTGTACCAGTGATCCGGGAGTCGCGGTACTGGTGACACCAGCACTAACAGGCGCGGGCTGCCCGACGGGGTCATAAAATCCGTGCTGGACCCCCCGGTGACCACGATGCGGATGTTGGCTTCCGGGATATCATTTTTAGCCAGGGTCTGTTCCACCACCCGGGCGATGTCCGCGTGGGACCAGGGCAGGGTGAGGCCGATTTTCTGGGCGGACGTCTCAAGCCGGTCAATGTGGGCATCCAGGAAATAGGGCCTGCCGTCGTAGGTCCTGAGCAGGTCGAATACGCCGATCCCGCGCAGGATGGCCAGATCGTCCACCGGGATGACCGCCTTTTCCGCCGGTACGAATTTACCGTCGATATAGTAAATTGCCACCTAAACCTCCTCTGGCTGTTTGCAAAAAATGGGTGTACACGTCTCCTGATACACCATTGAATTAAGGGGCTCAAGCGATAACCCCAACGTTGCACAAAAAACAAAACGAACAGCGTTTGACAAATTGAAGGCCGGCAGTTCGAGCTGCGGCGGCGTCCGCTTGAAACGGGTGGAAAAATGGCGGTAA
This sequence comes from Desulfosarcina sp., assembly GCF_041551955.1. Lineage (GTDB taxonomy): Bacteria > Desulfobacterota > Desulfobacteria > Desulfobacterales > Desulfosarcinaceae > Desulfosarcina. The sequence goes on along the minus strand of NZ_JBFELV010000028.1, from coordinate 23,660 downwards.
GGATGGTTTCTTTACCCGCCGTGCTTATTTTGACAGTCTGTGCGAATCGCGATATGCCACGCGCGGACAGCGAAAGTCAACAGACCGACCGGACAGAAAAGGAGAGTGAAGCGACGATGGAATCGGTTGAAATCGTAGAAGCGGATCTGAATCGCCAGGATCACCAAAAAGCGGTGGTCGACCTGATCGATGCCTATGCCAGGGACCCCATGGGAAACGGCGGCCCCCTGCCGGTCGATGTCAAGAACGCGCTGATTCCCGGGTTGATGGATCATCCGACGACCCTGATATTTCTGGGAATCATCAACGGCGAGGCTGTCGGCATCGCCGTGTGCTTTATCGGTTTTTCGACATTCGCCGCCCAACCGCTGATCAATGTCCACGACTTGGCCGTGCTGTCCGGCCACCGGGGCAACGGCGTTGGCCGGCAGCTTCTGGCCGGTGTGGAGCGCAAGGCGCGGGACCTGGGCTGCTGCAAAGTGACCCTGGAAGTGCTGGAAAACAACCGCCGGGCCCTGAAGCTATATGCGGCGGCGGGTTTCGCAAGGGCAACGTATACGGTGGAAGCCGGCGGAGCATTGTTTTTTTCAAAGAAGCTGTAGTTTAAGGAACATGAACGGCCATGGAAGACTTTCTGCCCATATCACGATCGGACATGCAGCAGCGGGGATGGAAGGAGCTCGATGTCATCCTGATCACCGGGGACGCCTACGTGGATCATCCGGCCTACGGGGTGGCGCTGATCGGCCGCGTGCTGGAATCCCGTGGATATCGGGTGGGCGTCATCGCCCAGCCCGACTGGCGGACGGTCGCCGATTTCAAACGCCTGGGGCGGCCTAAGCTTTTTTTCGGCATCACATCGGGCAACGTGGATTCCATGGTGGCCAACTATACGGCCAACAAGCGGCCCCGTCAAAAGGACGATTACGCCCCGGGCGGCAAAGCTGGCCTGCGGCCTGACCGGGCGTTGATCGTTTACGCCAACCGCGTGCGACAGGCCTTCAAGGATATACCCGTGGTTATCGGCGGGATCGAGGCCAGCATGCGCCGGCTGGCCCACTATGATTACTGGGACAACCGCGTGCGGCGATCCATTCTCTTCGATGCCCGGGCCGACATCCTCGTCTACGGTATGGGCGAAAACCAGACGGTTGAGATCGCCCGTCGACTTGCCCATGGGGCGACGGCAGGCCACCTCGATCACATTCCCGGCACGGCGGTCATCCGCAAGGACCCGGCATTTTTAGCTGAATTTGTCACCATCCCCGCATGTGAGGTGGTTACCGATGACCACGATCAGTTCAACCTGGCCTTCAAGCGCTTTTACGCGGAGCAGAATCCCGTCACCGCCCGGCCGGTGGTTCAGGCCCACGGCGACCGATACGCTGTGGTCTATCCGCCGCCCATGCCCCTCTCTCCGTCTGAGCTGGACGCCATCTACGAACTCGACTACCGACGGGGCTGGCACCCGATCTACGATGCCGCCGGCGGTGTTCAGGGGTTGGAGACGGTGCGGCATTCCCTGGTGACCCATCGCGGCTGCAGCGGCGAGTGCAACTTCTGCTCCCTGTATTTCCATCAGGGGCGCATGGTTCAGAGCCGCAGCGCCGATTCCATCGTTGGCGAAGCACGACGGCTGGCCCGGGACCCGGCCTTTCGCGGCACCATCACGGATATGGGCGGCCCCACGGCCAACCTTTACGGGGCCGACTGTCCGCGCTGGTCCAAAAAAGGGTTTTGCGACAACAAACGCTGCATGGCTCCCCAGAGTTGTCCCAGCCTCGATCCCGGCTATGACAGAAGCCTGCCCTTGTACCGTCGTGTCAGGGCGGTCCCTGGGGTCAAGCATGCCTTTATCGGCAGCGGGTTTCGCCACGACCTGTTCGGCGGCAGTGGGGCCGACGCTTGTCTGCAGGAGCTGTGCCGATTTCATGTCAGCGGCCAGATGAAGGTGGCGCCCGAGCATGTGTCCGACACCGTGCTGGATGCCATGGGGAAACCTCGCATCGAGACCTATGACGCCTTTGTCAATCGATTCAACCGGATCAACCAGCGCCTTCCCTCTCGGCGATATCTGGTCAACTACTTCATCAGCGCCCATCCCGGTTCGACACTGAGGGATGCGCTGGAAATGGCCCTCTATCTGATCCAGCGGAGGATGCATCCCGAGCAGGTCCAGGATTTCATCCCCTTGCCCCTGACCCTGTCCGGCGCCATGTACCACACGGAAAAACATCCCCTCACCGGCAAGCGGATGTACGTGGCAAAAACCTTTCGCGAGAGGAAGATGCAGCGAGCCCTGGTCCAGTATCGCAACCCGTCCAACCGGCAGTTGATCCGCGATGCCTTGAAGGAATTGAATGCGGGTCACTTGGAAGGGCTTTTTTTCAGTGCGGCTGCGGGAAAGCTGCCTCAAGCATCCGGCAGAGCCGGAGAGCGGAAAGCGAGTCGTGCGGGTTCGCAGCCGAAGCCTGCAGGCAAACCGGTCGGGCGACGACGCGGAAATTCCGCAAAGGCGTCACGCACTAAACGCCGCCGATAGTCTGAACAGCCTCGAGGAGACGCCCATGCAACTGCCCCCCTTCAAACTGGAACGCTACTTCGCCCGATATGAGTTCGCTGTCCGTCATCTGCTATGCAGCTCGGATTGTGAATCGGTGACCGTCAACGATCTACTTTCATTCGAAGCGGATGCGAAAAAGGCCCTTGATCACCTCTGGCTGGGCTACACCGAGCCTCAAGGGGCACCGGCACTCAGGCAGGCGATCTCACGTCTTTACGATACGATCGGACCTGACCAGGTGCTGGTGCACAGTGGCGCCGAAGAAGCCATTTTTCTGTTTATGCATGCGGCGTTGTCCCCCGGGGATCATTTGATCGTTCACTGGCCCTGCTATCAATCCTTATATGAGGTGGCGCGCGCCATCGGGTGCGAGGTGACCTTCTGGCAGGCCAGGGTAGACCATGGCTGGTCGCTGGACCTGGATGAACTGGTCGGCCACATCCGGCCTTCCACGAGGGCCGTGATCATCAACACGCCCCATAACCCCACCGGCTGGCTGATGTCCCGGGATGAATTCGACCGGCTGAACCGGATCCTCGAGGAGCGGGACATCCTGCTCTTTTCCGACGAAGTCTATCGGGAATCGGAATACTTGACTGACGATCGCCTGCCGGCTGCCTGCGATCTCAACCAGCAGGCGGTGTCATTGGGGGTCATGTCCAAAACCTACGGCCTGCCGGGACTGCGCATCGGCTGGGTAGCCACCCGCCATGCCGGCATCACCGACAAAATGGCTGCCATGAAGGACTACACGACCATCTGCAATAGCGGCCCCAGCGAGTTTCTGGCAGAGATCGCCCTGAGACACCGTGGCCGGCTGATAAAGCGCAATCTGGATATTATCGCCACCAACCTGAAGCTCCTGGACGAATTCTTTCAGCGGTGCTCGTCCACATTTGCATGGGTGCGGCCCAAAGCGGGACCCATTGCCTTCGTGCGCCTGATCGGCTGCGAGGCAGACCGGTTCTGCCATGAGTTGGTCCAAAAAAAAGGGGTTCTCTTGCTGCCTGGGAATCTTTATGGAGACGGGGGCAATCATTTCCGCATCGGATTCGGCCGGAAAGACATGCCGACGGCCTTGGCATCGCTGGAACAATTTGTCGGATCGCGGAACCCTTGAGCCTCGCCATCATCCCGTCTGTTCGGATATCCGATGGGAATAATTTTTCTCCTGTGGAAAAATTATACCATGAATTGTGGCCTGTTTTTCCTTCCGGCTGCCAGGCCTAACATAACGCAATTCATAACGTTTTGAATCTGTTGAGATAGCTATTTTTGGCGTTTGCCGGTATGCTACTTGCAGGGTTTCTTAAGGAAAACCGTTGGGCATGGAAGGTAGAATAGCCAAGCGGAAATTGAAACGACACCTACCGGGATGGCTTCTTCCGGCACCGGCAGGAATTGACAGGAACACACATGTACGCAGCGCATGCAATCACTAATAAAAAAATGAATCTAATCGATAAAGGCGGACGGCGTTTTGGTGATGATCGCCGCCTCTACTCCTACAACGGCTATCTGCCCGAGCGCCGGTCCGACGAGGATCGTCGATCGGGGATGGATCGCAGAAGCAAACCCAGAGCGGCCTGATCGCCATGGGCCGCATCGGGAACCTGCGAGCGCGCCACACCCACCCTTTTCGGAGGCGAGGAATGCCCTGATCCCTCTGCCAACCCTTATTGCTTCCAACGATGACCGCGTTTGTCCGAAGGAATAGACGGAGAAAACGAATGGTGAATCGATGCGGCCAAGCCGGCCGCAGGTAACTTTACCCGGGTTTTGGTGTCTTGGAGCTATTCACGGTCATCGTCGCTTTGCGCCTTTTTCAGTGCGGCCGCCAATGCCGCACGATGCAGATCGGCAGCCAAATGGACCGGGCTCTTACCCCAGATCGGGTCCCAGTTGGACGGGTCTGCCGTGCAGAAAAACTGGGTGTCCAAACCCATACGCACCGGTGCGTCTTCAACGCGGGCTCCCTTTATCCGTCGGGCGGCCTCCCAGGTGGCACCGCAGGGCGCCCCTCGGCGCACGGTGACCTCGCTGATGACCCCGTCCAGGATGGTGACCTCGAATTCCGGCGCGCCGAAGCACCGGCTGTAAGCCCCAAGGTTCCGGTGCCGTGCCAGGGCGCAACAGACCGGCGGGGTATGGGTGCCGTCCACCGTCGTTTTCTTTCCGGAGGCCACAATGGGAATGCCCATCCGCTTGCAGATCAAGGCCAGGTCGTGGGACAGGTCAGGATGTTTGAGAAAATCCAATACCAAGTCTGCGGAGATGGTTTCCGGCAGGTATTCGGAAGCGTCGTCCACCACCGGCGGCAGGGGCTGGTCGATCGTGACCAGGGTGATGTCGAATTGGTTTTGGCCGTGACGCTGGATACCTTTGACCTTGCTTTCACCCCGACCGCCCTCCTGGAAGACGAGGATCTTCAAGGGTCGATCGGTGCTGCAGACGTTCTGTTTGTCTCTCATGGCTGGTAGTCCTGTCGCATATTCACGGGTGTATTCACGGGGCCCTGTTCGCTGGGCCTTCGGGCGACAGGGGGGCTGTGAATGGGCATCGCCCCGCATGCCGCAGGACCATAACGGATACCATTGAAGCCGACTGCGGGCAAGGAATTCTTTCTTTGTGGCGATGATGGCACCCGCCAAGCGGATGGGGCGGGTGACATCCGTCAGGTCCCTGACAACCCGTATTGACAAAGCCTGCAACGGCTTTTATGATCCGCCACCATCCATTGACCGACAGCTGAAAGGCTTGGCTAAAAGGAGATTCAACTTCATGGACGCTGAAAATGAAACATCGGACTTCTGGCAGGACCATTCCCTCAAGTTCCTGGAGATGGCTTTTCGCACGGATCGACGGGAACGGCTGGAAAAACCGGACGGATATGGCAAAAAGACCGGGGACTGCGGTGATACGGTGGAATTTTTCATGAATTTGGATGGGGACAGGATCCGCAACCTGTCCTATGACATCAATGGTTGCCTCAATACCAACGCCTGCTGCAATGCCGTGATTGAACTGGTTGAGGGCCGGCCGGTGGACACCGCCTGGGAGGTCACCCCGGAACAGGTCAGCGGGTTTCTCGAGAGTCTGCCTGCGGATCACTTCCATTGTGCCGAACTGGTGGTGGGAACCTTGTACCTGGCGCTGTCCAATGTCCGGGAGAACCGGCGCTCCCCGTGGAAAAAATTGTACGGTTGACCGACTGCGACCCCGTGGTGCGGCACTTTCATTTGTCCTTGACAGAAAAAGGGAAGTTGACTATAGATTCGACTTTGAAATCGGCCGGTTTCCAGCTGTTGCAAAGCCGTTTCCACCGTTGAAATCCGAAGGTTAAAAACTGATGTTGACATTGCGGTTCCGGCCTGCTTGACGCGGGAACCGCCGGGGTGACACCGTAGATGAGTTCTGCACAAATACTGGCGGCCAAAAAACAGGAGATCCTCGAGAGCTGGTTTCAAGCCACGGTTGATTCCTACCCGGCCGAGACGGCGCGGTTCATAAAAAGCCAGAAAGATCCGTTTGCCAATCCGGTGGGGCAGGCGACCTACCGGAGCCTCGAAGCGTTGGTGGAGGCTTTGACCGCGGGGCACGGGCGTGAGGTAATGACCACGGCCCTTGATCCCATCCTGAGAATTCGCGCCGTCCAGACCTTTACCCCCTCCATGGCCACCAGCTTTGTGTTTTCCCTGAAGCAGATTATTCGGCAGCATCTGCCGGGCGATGGCCGTGATGCGGATGTGGATATGAATGCTCTGGACCGGCAGATCGACGAAATGGCCATGGCGGCTTTCGACATTTACGTGGCCTGCCGGGAAAAAATATATGAACTCAAGGCAACGGAATCCCGGAAACAGTTTTTCGGTTCGTTGAAGCGAGCAGGATTGATCGATGAAACCGCGGCAGACGGGCCCGGTTTCTGAAACTTACCTTATAATCTTTCGATTCAGGCATCCGGCAGCGGCTCTGAATTGACCGCAGACGCCTTTACGTGATGTTCTCGATGTCACCCCGGCATCGAGCCGTTGGCGAGAAAACGGTCGTGGACATTCAAATCTGCCAGGCGCCAAGGAGTGAGGTGCGGTTCGATGAATAAAAATTACATGGTTAGCCTCATAGCGGTTATCGCGCTGTTTCTGATCGCCTATGTGGGTACGCAGCAGGGGGCGGGCCTCCAGCTCGTTTTTGGCATCATCGTGCCCTACCTGGCGGTGATCCTGTTCGTTGTCGGTTTTGCCCGCCGTGTAATGGGCTGGGCCGGCTCGTCGGTGCCGTTTAGGATTACAACGACTGGCGGCCAGCAGTCATCCCTGCCCTGGATCAAACAGGCCAAAGTCGACAACCCGTCGTCTACGTTTGGCGTTGTTGTGCGGATGTTCCTGGAGATTGTCCTGTTCCGATCACTATTTCGCAACACCCGCATGAAGCTCAACGGCGACGGCAAACTGAGTTACCAACTGGAGCTTTTCCTGTGGATCGGCGCCCTGGCGTTCCACTACGCCTTCCTCACCGTCTCCATAAGGCATTTGCGCTTTTTCACTGAACCGGTTCCTTTTTTTGTCGGCCTGCTTGAGCAAGTCGACGGCTTCTTCCACATCGAGGTGATGTACGATGCGATCCAAGCCGGCCTGCCCGGGGTGTATCTGTCCGGACTGGTGCTGTTCGTCGCGGCCCTGTATCTTTTCATACGCCGGGTGGTCATTCCCAACGTGCGCTACATCTCCCTGGCGGCTGATTTTTTCCCCCTGTTTCTGATCATGGGCATCGCCCTTTCCGGAATCTTCATGCGCTACGTCGCCAAGGTTGACATTACCGCCATCAAGGAATTGACCATGGGCCTGGTTACTTTCCGGCCGACCATTCCAGAGGGTGTCGACGCCTTATTTTATGCTCATATGTTCCTGGTGAGCGTCCTTCTGGCATACTTTCCCTTCAGCAAACTGATGCACCTGGGCGGCGTCTTTTTAAGCCCCACCCGCAACATGACCGGCAACACCCGGCAGGTTCGGCACGTGAACCCGTGGAACCACCCGGTCAAGGTTCACACCTATGAAGAGTACGAAGACGATTTCAGAGAGAAAATGGTCGAAGCGGGCCTGCCGGTCGTTAAAATGCCCGAAGAACAGGCTTAAGCAAAAAGGAGCTGATAATGGCAGATGAGTTGATCAAACCCGATGAGCTATTGTCACAGATAGATCATCGTTCATCCGGCGCCGGCTGGATGGACACGCCGGTGGATATCCGCAAGGGGATGTATTGCTACGCCTCCAATCCCAAGAGCGTCGAAACGCTGGGCCTCCCCAACGCGCGACCCTGGAATCCATTGGAAGACGACTGGAAATTGCCGGACAACTGGCAGCAGATCGTGTACGAGGGCTTCCGGGAGCGTCTGGACAAATTTCGCTCCTTCAAGGTGTTCATGGACATCTGCGTGCGTTGCGGCGCCTGCTCCGACAAGTGCCACTTTTTTATCGGTACTGGCGACCCCAAAAATATGCCGGTGTTGCGGGCCGAATTGCTGCGCAGCGTCTACCGCAACGACTTCACCACCGCGGGAAAAATCCTCGGCCGTCTGGGCGGTGCCCGACCGATGACCCTGGATGTGCTCAAAGAGTGGTGGTACTACTTGTTCCAGTGCACCGAATGCCGCCGCTGCTCGCTTTACTGCCCTTATGGTATCGACACGGCCGAAATCACCATCATGGGACGGGAAATCCTGAACCTGCTGGGACTGAATATCGACTGGATCGCCACACCGGTGGCCAACTGCTATCGCACGGGCAATCATTTGGGCATTCAGCCGCATGCCTTCAAGGACATGCTCGACTTCTTCGTCGAGGACATCGAGGAGATTACCGGCGTCCAGGTTGATCCCCCGTACATGGAAAAAGGTGCCGACATCCTCTTCATCACCCCGTCTGGGGATGTGTTCGCCGATCCGGGCACCTACACCTGTATGGGGTACATGCTGTTATTCCACTACCTCAAAGAAAAATACGGCCTGAGGGTCACCTGGAGCACATATGCCTCCGAGGGTGGCAACTTCGGCTTTTTTACCTCCCACGAAACCATGAAGCGGCTTAACTCCAAGATGTACGCCGAGGCCAAGCGCCTGGGAGTCAAATGGATTCTAGGCGGCGAGTGCGGGCACATGTGGCGGGTGATCTCCCAGTACATGGACACCATGAACGGCCCGGCAGACTTTCTGGAAGCGCCGGTCAACCCCATCACCGGCACCGTGTTTGAAAATGCCAGGTCGACGAAAATGGTTCACATCGCCGAGTTTACCGCCGACCTGATCAAACACGGCAAGCTGGAACTGGACCCCAGCCGCAACGACAACAAAATCATCACCTTTCACGATTCCTGCAACCCCTCCCGGGGCATGGGCATGCTGGACGAACCGAGGTATGTGATCCGGAATGTGGCCAACCATTTCTATGAGATGCCGGCCAACACCATCCGGGAGCAGACCTTCTGCTGCGGCAGCGGTGCCGGCCTCAACGCCGGCGAGAACATGGAACTGAGAATGGCCGGCGGTTTCCCGCGGGCCAATGCAGTGAAACATGTTCACGAGCAATTCGGGGTGAACATGCTTGCCTGTGTCTGCGCCATCGACCGCGCGGCACTGCCCGCATCCATGGATTACTGGGTGCCGGAGGTCGAGGTGACGGGGCTCCACGAACTGGTGGCCAACGCCCTGATCATGCCCGGTGAAAAGGAAAGAGAAACCGACCTGCGCGGCGAACCGCTGCCGGGAATGGAGGAGTAGCCGATGAAGGACAAAAAGAAGATTCTTGCGGGTCTGGCTGTGTTTATCGCCGCCATCACCTTCCCCTTCTGGTACAACATGGGCAAAGCCGCCCCCGCACCGGAGGTGGAGCTGACCGCCAAGGCCAAAGCCGCCAAAGTCTGTGTCATGCCCACCGCCTATATGAAAGCGGAGCATATGCAGCTGCTGGACGTATGGCGTCACAACGTGGTCAGAAACGGTGAACGTGCCTTCGTCAACGCCGAAGGCAAGCTTTTTGACATGAGCCTCTCCAACACCTGTCTGGACTGCCATTCCAACAAGGCGCAGTTCTGTGACAGATGCCACGACTATGCATCAGTAAGGCCCTATTGCTGGGATTGCCACATCGATAATCCAAAAGGAGAATAAGGTATGAATAACAGCAGAAGACGCTTTCTTCAGATAGCTGGCGTTTCCGCGCTGGGTCTTGGGGCAAAACCCGTACTCAATGCCTTCGCTGCAGAAGGTGAAGGGGCCGGTTTTCATGTGGCCAGGGGAGAAGACTCCCTGGACGCCAAACAATGGGCCATGGTCATCGATACCCGCAAGTTGCATACTTCCGCCGATCTGGAGCCGATCGTCGATGCCTGCCACAAGGTGCACAACGTTCCCACGGCTATCGTGAACAAAAACCACGAGATCAAGTGGATCTGGGAAGCGCACTACCACAATGCGTTTACCGATGACACCAACCATTTTCTCAACGAAGCGGTGGAGCACAGACCGTTCCTGCTGCTTTGCAACCATTGCGAAAATCCCCCCTGTGTGCGGGCCTGTCCCACCCAGGCGACCTTCAAGCGCGAACGTGACGGCATCGTCCTCATGGACTTTCACCGCTGCATCGGCTGCCGGTTCTGCATGGCCGCCTGCCCTTTTGGTGCCCGCAGCTTCAATTTCAGGGACCCGCGCCCCTTCATCCAAGAGACCAACAAGGAATTCCCTACTCGCGCAAAGGGTGTGGTCGAAAAATGCAACTTCTGCGCAGAGCGTCTGGCCGTCGGTAAAATGCCCGCCTGTGTGGAGGCCTCCAACGGCGCCATTGCGTTCGGCGATCTTTACGACGAGCACTCGGAGGTCCGGGAACTGTTGAAAGAAAACTACACCATCAGGCGGAAGCAGACTCTGGGAACCGAGCCGTCCGTCTACTACATCGTGTGAGGTGAGCATGCTTGAATTAGCCGTAAAAGGAAATAAATGGTACTGGGGGTGGATGGTCGTCCTGCTGGGTGTGATCGGCGCCGGCTTCGGACTCTACCTGATGCAGCTCAAGTTCGGCCTGGGAATCACCGGCATGAGCCGGGATGTCTCCTGGGGATTTTACATCGCCAACTTCACCTACCTGGTCGGCGTGGCCGCCGGAGGGGTGATGGTGGTGCTGCCCTACTATCTGCATGACTACAAGGCCTATGGCAAGATCACCATCCTGGGTGAATTCCTGGCCATCGCTTCTATCGTCATGTGCCTGCTATTCATCCTGGTCGACCTGGGGCAGCCCATGCGGGCGCTCAACGTCCTGTTGTACCCGACCCCCAACAGCGTGTTGTTTTACGACGCCATCGTGCTCAACGGCTACCTGTTCCTGAATCTGGTGATCGGATGGAACGTGCTCGAGGCCGAGCGCAACGGCGTGCACTACCAGAACTGGCTCAAACCGCTGATCTACATCTCCATCCCCTGGGCGGTGAGCATTCACACGGTCACCGCCTACCTTTACTGCGGCCTGCCCGGACGTCACTTCTGGCTCACCGCCGTTCTGGCACCGCGTTTCCTGGCATCGGCATTTGCCGCCGGCCCGGCCCTGCTGATTCTTTTGTGCCTGTTCATCCGGCGCTTCACCAATTTCGATCCCGGCAGACAGCAGATCCAGACCCTGGCCAAGACCGTGGCCTACGCCATCTGCATCAACGTCTTTTTTTTCCTGTGTGAGATCTTCGTGGCATTTTACAGCCAGATTCCCGGTCACATGGACCACATCAAGTACCTGTTTGTGGGCCTGCACGGCCATGGCGTCCTGGTGCCCTGGATGTGGGCCTCCATGATCCTCATGACCGCCGGCATCGTTTTGACCGTTACGCCGGCCACGCGCAAGAATGAGACTTCCCTGGCGATCGCCTGCATCGTGATCATTATGGGCACCTGGATCGACAAGGGCCTGGGAATGATCTCGGGCGGTTTCGTGCCCAACCCGATGCATGAGGTCAACGAATACATTCCCACCATGCCGGAGATCGGAATTACTCTGGGGGTATATGCCATGGGCGCCCTGGTGTTGACCGTTCTGTATAAGATGGCCGTGGGTGTAAAAGAAGAGGTTCACGGCTGATCGCCGGACCGGCGTCGTCAGTATCCGAAATGGCGGGGATCCTCCCCGCCATTTTTTTACCACCAACCACCGGAAAAGAAGAGATCCGGTCCAACCCATCCTGAACCGTCACGTGCACGACCACCATGTGTTCGGCGATGATCGATCGGTCGGCGATCGATTCTGCCGAAGCTCAAGCCTTTTTCACTGCCACGATCTTTACGTCGACATAGATGATATCGAACACCAGGTGCATGCCCAGATGTTCGAAAAAGCGCGTGGACCCATAGATGATGTCCCAACGCGTCCGGTCCAGATCAAAATGGGCCTTGGCAGTGATCGTGCCGTCCATGGCCTGGTAGACCGTGGCAGGGAAGGACAAGCCCGCCTTGACGCCCCGCAGGGCCAGTTCACCTTGCACATCGACATTGGGTGCGCTGACATAGGGCTCTTTTCGGGGTGTGCCCGATTGGATCGTAAACGTCGCCGTGGGGAACAGCCGGGTAAAAAAGAAGTCATCTGATTTGAGGTGGGAGATCAGCACCGGTTGCAGCTCGTCTCCCGCCAGGCTCCTGTTTTCGATGGCATCCATGTCGATCTCGAATGTGCCGACCGATTTTCCGCCTTTCACCTCGAGCTCCCCTTTTTTGATGCGCACCGTGCCGTCATGCCTGGTGTTGGGATTGTGGCCGGCCCATTCGACCTGGCTCCGATCCGCATCGACCCGGTAGGTGCCGTCCCGCAATGCCAGCAGCCGTTCGGGCAGGGGCGGCCTGTCGACCGATTCCCCTTCGGCCGGATATCCGGCTGCCTGCCAGCTGCTGATCCCGCCGTCAAGCGTGTAAAGATGGTCAAATCCTTCCCGCTCCAGCTTTTTTGCGGCGACTGCCGCATCCATGCTTTTCTCACTGGCACCATAAAGGACGAGGGGGGCATGTTTGTCCGTGGTGATGGCTGCGATCTGGTCGAGGAAGTTCACCTCGAAGACGCAGGCATGATGGGCTCCCGGCAGGTGGATCGCCTTGAAATGGTCATGGGTGAGGGTGTCGATCAGGATAAAGGGCTTTTCTTCAGCGACCCATCGGTTGACCGATTGCGCTGATATTTTTTGGATGGTGGCCGCTTCCATAATCATTCTCCTTTTTCACCCCATCGGGTGGTTTCAATGCCGGCAGCTGCCCCTCGATCTGCCCGCGCAAGGGTTCGTATCGGGTCGGCAGCATCAGGGCCGTTCCCAGATCGTGAAGCGCTTCGTCCACGCTGAACCCCGGCGGGTCGGTGGCGATTTCGAAGCGTACACCGCCTGGTTCATTGAAATAGATGGACTTAAAATAGGTGCGGTCGCGAACGTCGGTGACGGACAGGCCGTGGCGCTGGAGCCGTTGCCGCCATGCCAGCTGTTCCCGGTTGTCTCGGGTACGAAAGGCGATGTGGTGGACGGTGCCGCCGCCGGGCCGTCCCCGGCCGGCGGACGGATCGACGACCAGATCCAGCAGGTGGCCGGGAGCGTCGGCGTCGTGCATGGCCAACCGGAGGCGGTTGCCCTCCCGTCTGCCGGGCGTCATGCCCATGCCCTCAACGATCGTTCGTTGCGTCTCATCGATCCGGTCTACCAGCAGGGTCGCCGAATGAAATCCAGTGATGGCCGACGGGGAATAGGGTGCCCGCTCAATTGGTTCGTCATTCGGTGTCGTGCCGATGAGCTCCAAGGGCAGGCCGTGGGGATCGGCAAACCGGATGACCGGTTCTCCGAAACGACTGTCGGCGGCAACGGCGATGCCATGCTCTGCCAGGTGCTGTGTCCAATGATCGACCGAGGAGCGGGGTACGGCAAAAGCGACGGCAGAGACCATGCCGGTACCGGGTTTCCCCTGGGGACGCCCCTCCCAGGGGAAGAACGTGAGAAGCGTGCCGGGGCGGCCTGTTTCGTCGCCATAATAGAGATGATAAGTGAACGGATCGTCGAAGTTGACGGTCTTTTTGACGAGTCGCAGCCCCAGTATACGGGTGTAGAAACGGTAATTGTCTGCGGCTGATGCGGCCACTGCGGTGATATGGTGAATACCGCTGATGGATAGGTTGTCTTTGTATGTATGCATTCATGCACCGCGTCGTTTGTCTTGAGATTTAGATGAAAGGCTACAAGATCAGTCGTCCAGGGTGATCTGCCGGGCTTGAAAGCCGATTTTTTTCAGCAGACGCACCAGTTCGGTGCGCTCGTCGCCGGTGAGCGCACCAGCTGCCTTTTCAAGGTTTCGTGCGTGCTGCTGGAAGGCCTTGGAAACCACGCGACGACCGCTCTTCGTCAAGTGGACGAAAAAACAGCGACCGTCTGAGGGGTCTTGAATGCGCTGCACGTGACCCGCCTCTTCCAGCCGGTTGACGGCGGCCGTCATGGAACCGCTGCTCAGGAGGACCTTTTCACCGATCTGGTTGATGGGTAGGGGCCCTTTGTGCAACAGCGCTTCCATGATGGCGAAGTCCGAAAGGGTCAGACCGGTTCGGCGAATGCTCTCGCGATCCACCCGATTCACCGCTTTTGCCGCTTTCCAAAGCACGAGCCGTATGTGTGATCCGGTTTCCATGCATTCAAGGTAAGGGAATATATCTTGATGTCAAGATATATGACATGCCGGGCAAAGTTGGCTGCCTTCAGCAAAACCCGCTCTTTTTGGTATGACCACCGGCCACTTTTCTTTTCAATGGCCGCAGTTTGTGGTAAGCACGTGCTTTAACCATCCTAGCGGGTTTGCGATTTGAAAAGATGGCTCAGAGGATTGCGATATGATCGTCGACGGAAGACAAATCCGGCCCATATGGCTGGATGAAGACCAGATCACCGTAAAGGTGATCGACCAGCGCCAGTTGCCCCACCAGTTTGTCGTGGCCGATTTGACCACGGTGGACCAGGTGATCCACGCCATCCGGGAAATGTTTGTACGGGGAGCCCCGCTGATCGGCGTCACCGGTGCCTACGGGGTGATGATCGCGGCCGTAAACGGCAAGTCGGCTTCCGACCATGCGGAATTCATCGTTCAGGAGTGCGGACGGATCAAGGCTGCCCGGCCCACGGCTGTGAACCTGGCCTGGGGAGTGGATCGGGTGCTTGAGAAGGTGCTTGCCGCCGGTTTCTCGGCCGATCGCATCGACGCCGCCCGCACCGAGTCTGCCGTGATTGCCGAGGAGGAGGCGGAGAACTGCCGCCAAATAGGCCTGCATGGTGCCGGGCTGATCGAGGCCGTCAGCCGCAGAAAAAATGGATCAACGGTCAACCTTCTGACCCATTGCAATGCCGGCTGGCTGGCATGCATCGAATACGGCACGGCCACCGCGCCCATCTACGAGGCATTCAACCGCGGGGTGGATCTGCACGTTTGGGTGGATGAAACCCGTCCGCTGAACCAGGGCGCAAGGCTGACTGCCTGGGAACTGGGCAAGCACGGGGTGCCTCACACGGTGATTACGGACAACGCAGGCGGTCACCTCATGCAACACGGCCGCGTGGACATCGTGATCGTGGGCACCGACCGATCCACCCACACCGGCGACGTGGCCAACAAGATCGGCACCTACCTCAAGGCGCTGGCGGCCAGGGACAATGACATTCCTTTCTACGTGGCCCTGCCGTCCTCCACCTTCGACTGGACCATGACCGACGGGGTGAAAGAGATCCCCATCGAAGCGCGCAACCCAGACGAGGTGCGCTACGTCCAGGGACTGGCCGACGGCCGGATCACCCGGGTGCTGGTGCCCCCCGAATTCAGCCCCGCGGCGGACTTCGCCTTTGACGTCACCCCGGCGCGGCTGGTCACCGCCTTTATCACCGAGAGAGGCATCTGCGGCGCCAGCCAAGCGGAGATCCATGGGTTGTTTCCCGAGCACTGAGACCAGCGATGTGAGCAATGCCATTTGATCAATCCACTATGCCCTTGACAACTCGTTGATAACCATCCATAAAACCGCCCATGCTTACCGAACTTGAAAAGAAAATCATCGCATCCATCCAGGGGGACATTCCCATCGTATCGCGCCCCTATCAGGTGCTGGCCGAAGAGATCGGCGTCTCCGAGGAGACCCTCATCCAGACCCTAGAAGATCTCACCGACCGAGGCGTGATCCGCCGTTTCGGGGCTACCTTGCGTCATCAGAAGTCAGGGTTTCAGGCCAATGCCATGACCGCCTGGCAGGTGGAGGAGAATCGTATCGAAGCGGTGGGGAAAATAATGGCCTCGTTTCGGGCCGTTTCTCACTGCTATCGCCGCGATCCGGCCGACGGCTGGCCTTACAACCTCTACACCATGATCCACGGCAAGAGCGAGGAGGACTGCCGGAACACGGCCCGAAAAATGTCCGAAAAATCAGGGGTGAAAACCTACCAGCTGCTGTTCAGTCGCCAGGAGCTGAAAAAGATTTCGATGACGTACTTTCCCGATGCCATTTAACGTAATTATTCAGAAACGGCATCTTGAACCCCGGCTCCGCGTTCTCACGGTTATGCAATGCTCAACGTAGCCGAGCTACGCCTGCGGTTGCATAACCGCTGCGGCCTTGATCCGGCGCCCAATCTACCATTTCTGAACAATCACGATTGAGTTTCTTCTACCACGGTTAAGGAAAACAAGGTTTGGTCCAAGGCCTTATGACGTAGTGGCTAAATGAAACCCTCCCACGCCCCCCACATTTTGCTGGTCAATCCTTGGGTTCACGATTTCGCCGCCTATGATTTCTGGGCCAAACCGCTGGGGTTGCTGACGCTGGGGGCAATTTTGCGCGATCACGGGGCCCGGATTTCATACCTGGATTGCCTGGACCGGTTTCACCCCTTCGCCAAAGCAGGGCCGCTGCCGCCTGCGCGCTGCGGGCGCGGGCCGTACCTGAAGACGGTTATCGACAAACCGCCGGGACTGGCGGACATTCCGCGCAATTACTGCCGCTACGGCATTCCCGTCGACTGGTTCCGAAACGACCTGGAGTCGCTGGATCCGCCGGACTTGGTGCTGGTCACCTCCATGATGACTTACTGGTATCCGGGCGTTCGTGAAACGGTCGAGGTCGTCAAATCGGTTTTTCGGGGTGTGCCGGTGGTGCTGGGCGGTGTTTATGCCACGCTGTGTGCCGATCATGCGGGGCATAGCTGCGGTGCAGATCGAGTGGTGAGCGGCCCGGGAGAAAGCACCATTCTGCCGCTGGTGGCCGAACTTACCGGGTGGTCGCCCGCGCCCCGGTTCGATCTGCAGGACCTGGATGCGTTGCCGCGGCCGGTCCTGGACCTCGAACACCGCCTGGCGCATGTGCCGGTGCTGACCTCACGCGGGTGCCCGTTCGAGTGCGCCTATTGCGCCTCTCACCGGCTTCAGCCCCGGAGGATGCACCGCAGTCCCGCATCCGTCGTTGATGAAATCGTCCACTGGCATGTGAACCACGGGGTTGACGATTTTGCCTTTTACGACGACGCCCTGCTGGTCGATGCCGAACGGCATGTCTTACCCCTGCTGGAGGGGGTTGTCGCAGCGGGCGTCGTCGTGCGCTTTCACACCCCCAACGCCCTGCATATCCGGGAGATCAACCGCCCCCTTGCCCGGCTGATGTTTCGGGCCGGGTTCCACACCATTCGACTAGGCCTGGAAACCATATCATTCGAAGGGCGGCAGACCATGGATCGCAAGGTGACCGAAGCGGAGTTCGTTCGCTCGGTGGTGCATCTCAAGGCAGCCGGGTTCAATGCCCGCCAGGTGGGCGCCTACCTTTTGGCCGGACTGCCGGGTCAGGAATTCTCGGAGGTCGAGGCGGCCATCGCCCTGGCCAAACAGGCCGGCGTCACCCCGGTGATCGCCCATTACACACCGATTCCCGGCACACCCATGTGGCCGCAGGCCGTGGCCGCATCGCGCTACGACCTCGCGGCCGATCCCATCTTCACCAACAACGCCATTTTCCCCTGCCAAAGCGAGGATTTTTCCTGGGAGGTGCTGACGCGCCTCAAAAACTTGGCCAAGGTTTGAACGCGCATCGTCCAATCCAAGCATCTAGTTCCTTTTCGTGCCACGGACCCTTTCTTGTAGCACCTCGGCGGCGGCGGCGCAGGAGGTGGCGCTTTCCACCGGTTCCAATGATAGGTGGGCAATCACTTTCTGATATTCAGATTGACATGAACACCTGGTTTTTCCTACACTTTAGATATAGCGCGCCAACCGGGCACCTATATTTTGCCTCCCCGCCGATATGCTGCCTTCAGCGCGACACAAAGGAATCCCATCATGCCGCTGACCATCAAAGCCATCGTCTGTGCGGTCGATTTCTCTTCCTTCAGCGCCCTGGTGGTCCGCCACGGCGTGGCCCTTGCACGGCGGGCCGGCTTGCGCCTGTACCTGATCCATGCCGTGCACGACCCCCAGGACGAGGTGCACCCGACAGCGGTGTTCGAGCGGGGAGGGGATCTGGCCCATCTTACCGACGTCGCCCGGAAGCGAATGGGGGCGCTGATGGACGATGCCGCCGTGGATTGGGAGGCGGTGGTGCGTTTCGGGGAACCGGTGGAGCAGACCGTCGACTTCGTTAAAAGTCTGGTGCCGAGTCTGGTGGTTTCCGCCAGTCACGGCGTATCCGGTTTTCGTCGATTTTTCATCGGCACGGTGGTGGAGCGCATGACGCGTGCACTGAACTGTCCCATGCTGGTGGTCAAACCGGGCGAAGGTCACGATCGGTCACACGGTTTTCGTTCAGCCGTGGTCAGCTGTGACAGCCACGGTTACTGGCAGCGGATGGCCCCGTTGCTGCCCCTGCTGCAGTCTGATGTCACTTCACGAATCCACATGGTTCATGCCATGGAAGGACCCATGGAAGAAAAGATGACGGGTGGCAACGCGGTATCTTATGGCCAACTTCAGCAGGCGCTTCAGGATCGCTTGGACCGACGGCTGCGCCAACAGGGGCGGCGGATGTTTCCCCATGCCGATCAGCTTTCCGTAGTAATCGGTCCCGGTGTTCCCCAGGAGATGGTGCTGAGGATCGCCCGGGAGCGGTCATCCGATGTGATCGTCGTGGGTGTGCGCCGTTCCGGCACGGTCAGCCGCTGGATATCCGGTTCTACGACCGAGGCGCTGCTGCGCCGCTCTCCCTGCAGTGTGCTGACGGTGCCCGAGCCGCTGGACACAACCGAGACCGGAGACCATCGACGATGACGGTCACTGGCGTGGTTTGGGACCCCGTCTATCTTGAGCACGTGACCGATGACGGTCACCCGGATCATCCCCGCCGGCTCGAATCCCTCTATCGGCGCCTGCAGGATCCGTCGGTGAACCGCCGGTTCACCACCATTGTCCCGGTGGCTGCCACAGACGAAGAGATCCTTCTGGTGCACAGCCCGTCTTATTTGAACCAGGTCAAGGCTACGGCGACCTGCCAGGCCTCGGCGCTCAGCGCCGATACCTTGACCTGTAGCCGTTCTTTCCCGGTGGCGGCCATGGCTGTCGGCGGCACCATCGAGGCTATCCGGCAAGTCGTTGCCGGAACCCTTTCCCATGCCCTGGTGCTGGCCCGTCCGCCCGGCCACCATGCCGAGCGGACCCGGGCCATGGGCTATTGCATTTTCAACAATGTGGCCATCGGCAGCATGGCGGCGCGCATGGCCATGGGGCTTGCGCGAGTGATGGTGGTGGACTGGGACCTTCATCACGGCAACGGCACCCAACACATCTTCGAACGGGATCCTTCGGTTTTCTTCTTCTCTTCTCACCAGTTCCCCCACTATCCCGGCACGGGCCATTTCACCGAAACCGGCCAGGGGCCGGGGGAGGGGACTACCATGAACGTTCCCTTAGGCCGCGGCCTTGGGGACAGTGAATTTGCGGCCATTTACCAACGATTGCTCACACCCGTGGCGTGCGCATTCGAACCGCAATTGATCGTGGTTTCCGCCGGGTTCGATATCCACGCTGACGACCCGCTGGGAGGAATGAAGGTCTCCCCGGCGGGTTTTGCCGGCTTGACCCGTTTGATTCTCGACATTGCCCGGCAGACCTGCGCCGGTCGGGTGGTTTTCTGTCTGGAAGGGGGATACCACGCCGAGGCGCTGGCCGACTCGGTCCTGGCCATGATCGATGAACTCACCGGACGCACGTCGACCGATGTGGATGCCATGGCGGCAAGTGCCGATCCGCGGCGGCTCAACGCAATTGTGGACCGATGCATTCATTCCCACCGGTGGTTCTGGAAGGAACGATAGCCTATGAACAGGATCAGCATCATGGAAGCGTCTGTCCGCAAGTGGAACCGCATCATTGCCGGCAAAGGATCCGACGGCGGCGTTCTCGATTGTCCCCCCTGCCGGATTTTTTACGTGCTTGTCTGCGTCGGGTGCCCCATTGCCCGGTATACGGGAAAAAAGTTCTGCAAAGGATCGCCCTACATCGAATGGTATTGGCACCAGAACGATGTTCACGGCAAGATGTTTCGACGGGTTTACTGCCCGGAATGCAAACGGCTGGCCCGCAACATGCGGGACTTCATGGTCGAGATCGTCGACCACCTGAAGGCTGAAAAATCGGGGGCTGAAAGCGGCGAGCCATCGTGATGGTCCGGCGACAGACACCTCCGGTTCTCTACACGGACGGGTTTCGGCGATGACTTGGGTGGCCTTGTGCCTGACGGCTGAAACGGCTGTTTTTGTGCTGGCGGGCATTGCATGGTTCCTGTCCAGGGGGTACACTTTTGCCGAAGCCGGGGCCGGCGCCGTGGCCATGGTATTCATGGCCCTTTCACTGATTCATCAGATATCTTTTGTTATCGGGTCTCCGCTGCCCGGTTTTATCCTGGAGCCAGCCATCCTGGCGTGCCTTTTCATTTTTTGGGGCCGCCGGGTGCCGTCCCTGTTCCGCAAACTGGCATCGGCGACCCGCCTGGTCCGCCAGGAGATGTTTTCAGGGTGGACGATCGCAACCGCATGGATGGTGATGGCTGGCCTGGTGGTGCACGGATGGTTGTCGACGGCGTACTTGCCCAGCGACCATCCATGGAACGGCCTGATGACCGGTTCGGCGTTCGGCGGCCTGGGCCAGATGGCGCTAATCGATGCGATCTCCCCGCTCAATGCCACGGCCCTGTTTTACCACACGGCCCGTTTTGGCCTGGGACCCAACGCCTGCGGCTTCGGTGTGCTGGCCCATCTGGCCGTGGGCTTTTCGACATACGCCCTGGCCCGCCGATATGCCTGGCCACCCATGGCATTGACCGTCACCCTGATGGTTCTGAGCATGCCACGACTGGTTTACCTGGGCTTATGGCCCTCGGCAGAGCTGATATCAACTTCGGCCATTGCCTTTTCCATGGTGCTGATCTATCGGCTCCTGGAGCAGCATCAGTCCGGGGACCTACGCTTTTTTTTGCTTTGCATCCTGTTCTCCATTTATGCGAATCCGATGAGTCTCGCCCTGGTCCCGGTGATGGGACTCCTGCTGGTGGTGATCATGATTCGCCGGCACGGATGGCTGCTTTGCCGGGAAATGCTTGCGGACCAACCGCTCTTAACGGCACTGACTCTGTTGCCGGCCATGGGGTTTGCTCAACTACCCGTTTTTGCATGGAATATGATCCATGACCAACCGCTCGTCGGCACGGCCATCGCGTTCGATAACGGCGGTATCATCGGCGCCGCCGTCAACCTGGTCCGCTACCTGCTCATCAGCTTCGACCCGACTGAACCGGTGCAACGAATGCTGGTGTGGCTGGTGGGTCTGGATCTGAGGATTCTGGCGACGGGGGTATACAGCCGCCTGATGATGCCAGTGTTTGGTCATGTCGGGGGGGAGGGCGCGCTTACCTTTATTTTTTCCGGTGGTTCAGGGATGGGCTTCGGCCCCTTTGCCCTGCTGTTGGTGGTGCCGTCGATGATCTACGCCCTGGTTCGGGGGCCGCGGCGCCTCAAGGCGGTGAGTGTGGCGTGGGCGGGATACCTCTACCTGGCGGCCTTGGTGGTCGCCTGGCATCCTGGCAGCCTGGCTGTTCTGAGCCCTGTGTATGTGGCCAACGGCTTTGTCGTTGCCTTCGCCCTGCCTCCCTGGCGGCTTCGACGGCGCGGCATGCGCCTGCTGCAGACGGCCTTCGCCCTTCTGCTGGCCTGGTCGATCGTCAGTGCGGGATCGACCCCGGTCTGATCGATCCTGCACCTTAGGTGTTGAAAATCGGGCCGATGTGGATTACAAAAAAAGAAATAAGGAGATTGATGTGAATTCCACGAACAGGACGCTTGTGACCGTAGCCGTTGTCTTTGCCCTGATTGTCGTCGGCCTGGTAATCTATTTTTTGGTCAATAAATGGCACCGGAACCAGATGGCCGCCGGCCGTCAGCAGGCTCAGAAGGAGTGCCTGGAAGTGATCCAAAAAATGGAGGCGGACGCCGAAGCGATGCGTGCTCAGTTGGAGGCTGAGCGTCAAATGCGTCCGGGGGATGAGGTCTTCCCAACGGTCTTTGGCACCCCGGCACCCGACCGCAATACCGACGCCAAGCCTGCCGACTGCGAAAAGGTGGATGTGCAGGTGCTTTCGTTTTTCAACTACCTGGACAGCCGCTCAAATCTATCGTTCAATGAGGTCGACGGAGGCAGTGCCGGCTTCTTCCGCGAATGTGCGGCTTTGCTCATGGCCGACCCGCCGGTGAACATCGGAGAGATGCAGGAGCTGTTTAGGCTGGTGAAAAATGTGACCCATTTTTACCGGGTACTGGGGAAAAAACGCCTGATGCTGGCCAAGGAAATCCTCGTTTCAGAAGAACGGGTGCTCGAACCGGCCATTGCGGTCTTCTATGCGACCATCGTGGAATGCGGCAAGCCGCTTACCGGTGATGCGCAGCCCTTGTCCATCGATCGACTCTATGATTATGCCGGCTATTTTCTGAATACCTTGGGAGGGCGAAGCTATCTGCTGCGGCGGGAATCCAAGATTCGCATGCTGGTGAATTATTATGCCATCTTGATTGTCGACCGGGCGAACGATGAGAAATTCAATCGCTATGGGATCGATGTACGCCCCTATATCGACTACCTTTTTTATGATATCTCCAACCAAAAAGGACTGACCTATCGGGAACGTTACCTCACCCAGCTTACCGCCCTGCGGAACAAGTACATGTAAAACTTTTGTCATACCGCTTTTCTTGCTTGTAGCCCGTCCCGGTCCCGGTTATGGATACACCGTTTTATAGGCTCTGCGTGTATCGAACCAATAGCTTCAGGACGGTGTCATTCATGAAAATGCCTGAGTTGAAAATAGGTCATTTGATCAGTCGGCTTCCCATAGTACAAGGAGGCATGGGCGTGGGGATTTCCATGTCCGGCCTGGCTTCCGCTGTGGCCAATGCCGGGGGAATCGGGGTGATTGCCGGCGCCATGGCAGGTATCACCGAAAAGGATATTTCCACCGACGGCATAGCGGCCAACTGTAGGGCCCTTTCCCGGGAGATCCGCAAAGCCAGGGAGAAAACCCGCGGAATCATCGGCGTCAATATCATGGTGGCCCTGACCCATTTTGCGGAATTGGTGAAAACCGCCATTGCCGACGGCGTCGACATCATTTTTGCCGGGGCCGGTCTGCCCTTGGATCTGCCTGGTTTTCTCCAAATCGGGGACCGGACGCGACTGGTGCCCATCGTTTCTTCGGGCCGCGCCGCCGCCCTGATCTGCAAACGATGGTTCCAGCGTTACGCTTATCTTCCCGACGCGTTTGTGGTCGAAGGCCCCAAAGCCGGCGGACACCTGGGGTTCAAGGCCGATCAGTTGGACGATCCGGCGTTCAGCCTGGAAAATCTGGTGGGTGATGTCGTTGAACAGATGAAAAAGGTGGAGGCGGAGCACGGCGTCCGAATACCCGTCATCGCTGCCGGTGGCGTGTATGATGGAAATGATATCCGACGATTCCTGGAAATGGGGGCCAGCGGGGTCCAGTTGGGCACCCGGTTTGTGGCCACCCATGAATGTGATGCGGATATAGCCTTCAAACAGTCT
>NZ_JBFELV010000027.1:0-25350 GCF_041551955.1 Desulfosarcina sp. | reverse complement strand
GAATCAGGATCACCGAGACAAAAACAGCGGTTGCTGTAAGATATATCAACAGATTCTCCTCTTTATGACGACTGCCTAACACGGACAAACCAGATCAATTAATTCCAACTAATCAGTTTTAAACAACAAAAAACAAATCTCAAATAAATTCCAACTTACAATATCCAAATCTCAAAAAAGAGCCAAAACCAACTATGGGCGGTTAGTTGTTTTTCTCCAATATTGATGATTGGCATGTATTTGTCTTCATGATCATAACGGTTTGGAATTTTGAATTTTAGTTATTGTGATTTGTTTGTCATTTAGTTTTTGGCTATTGTGATTTGTTTTTTATAGGGTGATCCCCGAGAACAGCATAAACCCCATGGCCATCAGCCCGGTCATGATCATGGTGATGCCGAACCCTTCCAGGCCTTCGGGTACGTTGGCGTAGCGCATCTTGATCCGGATGGCGGCCATGGAGACGATGGCCATGAGCCAGCCTACACCCGAACCGAAACCGAAGACCACCGTTTCGATGAAGGTGTAATCGCGCTCCACCATAAACAGGGACGCGCCCAAAATAGCGCAATTGACCGCGATCAGCGGCAGGAAGACCCCCAGCGCCATATACAACGTCGGCGAATAGCGGTCGATCACCATCTCCACCATCTGCACGATGGCAGCAATTACAGCGATGAAGGTGATGAATTTTAAAAAACTCAGGTCGATGGACGTCAGGCCGGCCCAGTGCAAGGCCCCGGGTGAAAGCAGGTACTTGAAGACCAGCCAGTTCACCGGCGCGGTGATGGAGAGCACGAACACCACGGCAAAACCCAAACCGATGGCCGTGTCCATGTTCTTGGATACCGCCACAAAAGAGCACATCCCCAGAAAATAAGAGAGCAGGATGTTGCCCACGAACACCGAATTGAGAAACAAACCGATCAGGTTTTCCATCTGCATCATTCCTTCATGAGGCTTTTTTGCAGCCACACCAGCAACCCGATAATGATAAACGCCGCCGGCGCCAACTGCATGAATCCCATGTTCATGTATCCGTGGTCGTAAAAGGCCTGGGGGACCACTGAAAATCCGAAGAGCTTGCCGGCGCCGAGCAGCTCCCGGATAAAGGCCACGGTCACCAGTACCACGCCATAGCCGGCGCCGTTGCCCAGCCCGTCCATAAATGACTGGAGCGGCGGGTTGCCCAGGGCATACGTTTCCGCCCGCCCCATGACGATGCAGTTGGTGATAATCAGGCCGACAAACACGGAAAGCTGTTTGCTGATATCGTAAAAAAAAGCCCGCAGCACCTCGTCGGCGAGGATCACCAGCGAGGCAATCACGGACAGCTCCACGATCATGCGCACGTTCCTGGGAATCACGTTGCGCATGGCCGAAATGGTCAGGCTGGAAAACGCCGTGACAAAGGTCATGGCCAGGGCCATCACGATGGCGGTATTGAGCTGCACCGTAACGGCCAGGGCCGAGCAGATTCCCAGGCTCTGGATGAAGACCGGGTTGTTCTTGGCCACCGGTTCGGAAAAGGCCCGGAATGTGGTTGTTTGGGTTAGTTTCATGGCAATGGATTCACCTGTTGGCGGTTATGGGTCTCACCCTAATTGATTAGAGCTGTTGAGCGAAAAGGACGAAAAACCATTTTGTCATACAAGCTTACCGGCTGACCAGCTACTCTCCTCAGCCGCCAGCCGGCAGGGAGACCGAGCCGGACCGGAACTGTTCGGACAGGGGTTCGTAGTCCAGCAGGACCTCCTCGAGACCACCGGTGAGGAACTTGCCGGTGAGCGTGGCACCGGAAATCCCGTCCACATAATTGGCCTGCCGATCCGCAGCGATGGTGTCGGCCACCTTGCCCTTGGCGATACCCACGGCAGCAAATGCTCCGGTTTCGTCTACGATTCGCTTGCCGACGAAATTATCCTGGAACCATGGCTTTTCGATCTCGCCGCCCAGTCCGGGGGTCTCGTTGTGGCTGTAAACGGAAAATCCAGCCACGGTCTTGCCGTCTCTTTGGATGGCCATGTAGCCGCGGATCCTGCCCCACAGACCGCGGGAGTCCACCGGTAAGATGTAGGCGGCCGGCTGGTTGTCCTTGACGTAGAAGCAGACCGGCAGCTCCTCTGCGCCTGAATCGCCAGGGACAATCCGGCCGGCGCCATCCATTGCATCACAGCGGATGCTGGCCTGATACAACTGCTCGATCTGGGCAACGGTGGCTTGCTGATCGGAATCGAAAAGTCCCACGGACTTTAAAATGTTTTTCTGCCGGTCAACGGCCACATTGCGCAATTTCCGTTCCTTGAGGCCGGTGGCGGCGCCGGTAAGCAGCAAGCTGCACACCAGGGCAATCGTAACGGTGAAGAAAATCGATTTTATTTGATCAGACATTGGGCACCCTTTTTCTCAGCCGCGCCTTGATCACGAAATGGTCCATCAGTGGGGCAAAAAGATTCATGAACAAGATGGCCAGCATCACCCCTTCCGGGTAGGCCGGGTTGAACACCCGGATCATCACGGTCAAGGCACCGATGGCGAAACCGTATATCCACCGAGAGAGGTTCATGCCCGGCCCGGATACCGGATCGGTTGCCATGTAAACGATGCCGAAGGCAAAACTGCCCATGACCAGGTGCCAGACCGGATGCACGGAAAACATGGTGGCTGTCTGGCCACCGGACGAGAGGTAGATCAAATAGCCGGGATAGGCTACTGCCAGCACACCGAGAACGCCGCCGAGCATATTCCGGTAATTGCCTACCCCCGTCAGCACCAGGAAAATGGCACCGAGCAGGCACATCAGGGCCGACGTCTCGCAGACGCTGCCGGGGATGTTGCCGATAAAGAGTCGCTGGAAGGTGTAGCCGGCATCACCCAGAATCCGGGAAGCCGACTCGCCGGCAGACGCCAGAGGCAGCAGGGCCAGCGGAGTGGCCGCCGTTACGGCGTCCACGGCCTGCCGGCCGCTTTGCTCGACCAGGGTCCAGACCCGGTCGCCGGACATGTTTGCCGGGTAAGCGAAAAAGATGAACGCCCGGGCCGTCAAGGCCGGGTTGAGAATGTTCCTGCCCGTACCGCCGAAAATTTCCTTGCCGATCACTACGCCAAAGGAGATGCCCACGGCCACCTGCCACAGGGGTGTGGTCGGCGGCAGGGTCATGGGAAACAGCAGGCCGGTCACCAGAAAGCCCTCGCTGATATTGTGCTTGCGAATCGAAGCGAACAGCACCTCCCAAAACAGCCCCACGCCATAGGAGACCATCAGCATGGGCAGCACCACCCCGGCACCTTGTATCATTACGGGGACGAAGTCCAAACTCAACCCCGACGCCAGGTGGCTTTGGTAGCCGGTATTGTATATGCCGAAGAAGAAGGGCGGCATGAGCGCAAGGATCACGAAGGTCATGTAGCGCTTCAGGTCCAGGCTGTCGCGCACATGGGTGTCAGAACGCGTGGTCAGCGCAGGGGTGAAGGCTACCGTTTCGATGGCATCGAACAGGGGGTGCAGTTTCTCTAAGCGTCCACCGGATTCGAAGTGAGGCCGGGTGGTGTCGAATAAACGTTTTAGCGCTTTCATCATTTTTCATTCTCTGGCGGTGGGTCATCCCCGCCGATGCCTTCCGCAGTTCAAGAAATTTCCTTGTAGTATTGAGCCTTGGCAGCTTGAAGCACTTCGCGCAATTGAATCTTGGAAGGACAGGCATAGGTACACAACCCGCACTCGGCACAGTCGAGCAGACCATGGGCGAGAGCCTCTTCCATCTCGTCGGCTACCAGGCACTTCATGGTGAACTGGGGCAGGATGTCCACCGGGCAGATCCGGGCACAGGTGCCGCAGTTGACGCAGGCCCGCACCTCCCCGTGCTGCCCGCAATCCATGGGAAAGGGCTTGCGACGGAAGGCGGACAGAAAGGCCGTGGAGTAGCTGGGCTTGTTGGCGCCCGGACGAATAAAACCGAAGGGTTCTACCCGGTCGCCGTCATCGATAAGATTCAGCGCATTCTGATAAAATCCCATGAAGCCGTCGGGGCTGCTGGCAAACCCGGTGAACACGCCCCCCACGATGGTTCGGGCTGTCGGCTCGCCCGCCAGGCCGCCATTGCACAACAGCCGCAACGGCACGCCGGCCCGGGTCGCTATATGTTGGGCGGCGGGGGCGAGACTGCCGCCCACCGTCATCACGCGTTGCACGGGATAGCGACCGGTGCGTAAAAAGTCGCCCATCAGAACCACATCCTGACCATCGATGAACCAGGCCCGGTTCTGCTCCGGTCCGGTGCGGATGCGGTAAAGCTGGACACTGGGATTGCCAGCCGGATAGCACCCGGCATATCGCTGAATCACAGCCTTATCGGGCAGAACCGACAAAATCGACTCGTCGCCGGTAAGGTTGACCACCACCCGGTCGCAAAGCTTGCCCAGCACCTTCAAACCTAAACCAAAGCGGTCTTCCTTGTCTTTGAGATATACCACGGGGTCAGGCCCAAAGGGCTCGT
This sequence comes from Desulfosarcina sp., assembly GCF_041551955.1. Classification (GTDB taxonomy): domain Bacteria; phylum Desulfobacterota; class Desulfobacteria; order Desulfobacterales; family Desulfosarcinaceae; genus Desulfosarcina. The sequence continues at coordinate 20,854 of NZ_JBFELV010000027.1, read as the reverse complement.
CGTTGCCCAGACGCACGATAATGGACGGTGGTACGATGTCGGGGTCAGCCAAATCCATAAAGGGCAGTGTTTTGAAAAAAGGCCACATCCCGCCGGCGAGCAGGGTGTCCACCAATGCCTGCCGCGGGGTTGCATCCAGTTGCCCGGCCGTCGGCACATCAAAAGCCTCACATGGTTCGTCCTTGTCCACCGCAACGACAATCTGTCGGATGGTCCGCCGCGGACCGAACACGATGCGCCTCACCCGGCCCCCGCCGGGAGAAAGGAAACGAATGCGCGTATCGCGTTTGTCCTCGAAAAGCGGAGTACCGATGGACACCGAATCTCCTTCCTCAACCAGCAGCCGGGGTTTGATAAAAGGGATCTGTTCGGGAACCATGCCCACTTGGGGGGGCGTATCCAGCCGGTGAAGGTGCCTTTCGGGGGCTCCGGCAATCCTGATCGAAAATCCCTTTTTCAGGTGTATGGTATTCATCGAGTAACCTTGGTAGTGGCACCCAGGGTGCAAGTTTAATAAAAATAAACCGGATAAAACGTCCGGTCAAATCGGTAATCGAGGTGACATCGTTCCAGAAGGAGGAGCCGGATCGCGGTGTTATGCAACAGGGTCCGCCGCCCGCAGCCATTAGTTCGCCTATGCCAGACAGCAAAATTCATACCACAGTGACACATTGCCTTGCGCAGACGCGCATTTTGATGGTCGGCTTTGCCTATTAATTTTTTGGATATCCACTTTGACACGTATTAGATGGAACCGCAAGCTGTGAATCCTTTCCGGCCCTGAATGAGAAGGAGCGGCAGTTAGCGGTGATCGCGCTTGAACGGCAGACGGGTACCCTTGACATATGCTCGATTTCATCTTAGGAAAAGGGCAGACCTTTTTCCGGAGATCATGGGCGTGGAAATCGATAAAAAAACAAGGATGACCCGACAGCGGCGAGTCATTTTGGAAGAGATCCGCAGGACCAACAACCACCCGGCCGCCGATGAAATTTACGAGCGGGTCCGGAAGCGACTGCCCAGGATCAGTTTGGGCACTGTTTATCGGAACCTCGATGTGCTTTGCGAATTGGGAGAGATCCAACGCCTGGAGCTCTCCGGCGCCATGAAACGGTTCGACGGCATTCCCAAAAAACACTACCATATCCGCTGCGTATGCTGTGGTCGCGTTGATGATGCGCCCATCGCACCGCTCAACGAACTGGAAGATGATCTCTACGGGACTACCGTATTTGAGATCATTGGCCACAACCTGGAATTCACCGGGTTGTGTCCCCATTGCTCCAGGCAACAAAACCAGCAGCAAGCGGCCAGCTAGGCCGGATCCGATACGCGTAATATCCTATTCATTCCAAATGGTTGTACTATGATACAAACCTGTGTCACACAAAGCATGAGACAATACGGGTACATGGTTCCGATGCCGACCCGCAACTCAATTGCCCTCAACACCCGCCGGCCGCATCGGAAAAGGAACCGCTTGCGGGTGATGTCCACCCGCAGCTACCGGCATTGCCGCCTGGCATACAATTTGAATCTATTGAGTCTTTGATAGGTGGGATATTCCTCCCGACATGCCGTAACGATTGACCTTTCACCCCAGACCAAAAAAGAGGTGGCCCATGGAAGCGTGTAAACCAGTTCTAAACACAGGATTAAGGGGCGTAACCATCGCCAGTACGAAAATCAGCGATGTCAAAGGTTCCGAAGGCAAACTAGTCTACCGGGGGTACCGGGTCAAGGACCTGGCTGGTAAAATTTCATTCGAAGAAGTGGTCTACCTGCTGCTGTTCGAACGGCTGCCTGACAAGAAAGCATTGGCGGACTTCAAGCAGCAGATCGCCGAACAGCGGGCGGTGCCCGAGGAAATTCTCACTGCCATGAAGGCCATGCCCAAAGACTCGCTGCCCATGGATGTGCTCCAGGCCACCGTCCCCATGATGGCGAACGTTGACCCGGACATCCGCAAAACGGACATCGACAGCACCACCCGTATGGCCGTTCGCCTGATTGCCAGGTTCGCCACCGTCGTGGCGGCCTGGGACCGGATTCGCAACGGCAAGGCCCCTGTCGCCCCTGACCCCAGCCTCGGCCAGGCAGCCAACTTCCTGTACATGCTCAACGGTGAGGTGCCCGACGACGAACTGGCCGGCTTTATGGACACCGGCCTGGTGCTCCATGCCGAACACTCCTTCAATGCCTCCACCTTTGCCGCTCGGGAAGTGGCCTCGACCAAAGCCCATATTTACGCGGCGGTGGCCGCCGCCGTCGGCTCTCTCTCAGGCCCTCTTCACGGCGGCGCCAACACGCGGGTGATGCAGATGCTGCTGGAGATCGGCGAGGTGGACAAGGTCGACGATTACGTCACCAAGATCCTCGACACCGGCGGTGTAATCATGGGACTGGGCCATGCCGTCTATCAGGTGGACGACCCCCGGGCGCGCATTCTCGAACCGATGTGCCTAACCCTTGGGAAACGGTCGGGAGACACCCGCTGGTACGATCTGTCCAAAGCCCTGGAGGTCAAGGGCAAGGCCGCCTTTAAAAAGAAAAAAGGCAGGGATATTTTCGTCAACGTCGATTTCTACAGCGCCTCCCTTTACTACTATATGGGCATCGCCGTGGATCTGTTTTCTCCCATCTTCGCCATCTCCCGCATCGCCGGATGGTCGGCGCATGTGATCGAGGAGCAGTTCGGCGGGGCCGCGGCAAAACCAACCTTGTACCGGCCGGAGTCCGACTATGTCGGCGACTACTGCGGACCCGACGAATGCGCGTTCGTCCCCATGGATGAGCGATAACTTCCCCCAGATTTACCCAACCCTTAGCACGAGGCTCGACACAAAAGATGAAAAAATGGAAATGCTTGGTCTGCGGCTACATTCACACCGGCGATGAACCCCCGGAGAAATGCCCGGTCTGCGGGGCCCCAAAAAGCCAGTTCATTGAAGTCACCGAACCTTCGGCCCCAGCGCCGAAGCCGGCTCCGTCCGCCGCTCCCGAAACCCAACCGGCGCCGGATTCATCGAAAATATCCCCATCGGCGGCAGCGGCCAAAACGGCAGAACCCGAGCCGGTTTCGCCATTTCAGGATTCACCCCACCGCCAGCTGTTCGAAATGATGACCAAATACCACGGGCATCCCATTTCGGTCCATATTCCCAATGGTCTACTGCCCGTTACCATCCTTTTTTTAATCCTTTCGGCCCTGTTCAGCATCAAAGGGATGACCACCGCTGCCACCTACAACCTGGGCGCCGTCGCCCTGTCCATGCCGCTGGTCCTGTTTTTAGGATGGGTGGACTGGCAAAACCGCTTCAACGGTGCCATCACGGATATTTTCATCGTCAAGATCGCCTGCGGCATCATCGTCACGGTCACCGCCTGGTTTCTTTTCATCTGGCTGCTGGTCAACCCTGAGGTGGTCACCACCCCCCAACCCTCCCGGGTTGCCTTTTTCATGATCAACCTTATTATGCTGGGAGCGGCGAGCACGGCCGGATGGTATGGCGGCAAGCTGGTCTTCAGAGACTGATTCCACTTTGCAATAGATACCGCGCCGACCATGCAGCCGCCACCGGTAGTGATTGAATGTGAATTGGAATGATAAGGAGACGATTGCAATGAATCAGGCACACGATATTGACGAAGCGCAGATGCGTCAGGTCCAGATGGAGCTGACCCGAATTCTCAGCGGGCTTAAACATGAAATACCCGTCTTCCTGTTCACCCAGGTGGGCAAAAACGACGTCTTCAACGACGCCGCCCGGCAGGCGCTGCGTTTTTTCAGACAGTTGACCGACAAGATCGTTCTGCGGGAATTCGACCTAACCCATGAAAAGGCCAGACAAATGGGCATCGACCACTCGCCCACGCTGGTTTTCGATCCGGATCGCTATAACGTCCGCTGGCTGGGCGCGCCATTGGGTGAGGAGGGCCGCATCTTCCTGGAAGTCCTGCTGCGCATCGGCACCGGCAAAAGCGACCTCAACGAGGCGGCCATGGCCGTCCTGAAAAAGATCGATCAGCCCCGTCAGGTGAAAGTCTTCGTCAGCGCATCCTGCCCCTACTGCCCCCAGCAGGCGTTGAATGCCCTCAAGGCTGCCGTGGCGAGGCCGGAGGTGGTTTCCCTGGAAATCATCGACATCCAGGCCAACGCCGACCTGGCCGACCAGTACGGCGCCCACTCGGTGCCCCAGACCTTTGCCAACGATGTACTCACCGCCATGGGCGCCCAGACCGAAGAGCTGTTTATGACCTCTCTGGACAAGATGGCCCAGCAGACCATCTTCATCCCCGAAAGCGACGCGGAGGAGGTGGAATGCCAGTTGGTGATCATCGGCGGCGGCCCGGCCGGCCTGACTGCCGGCATCTATGCGGCCCGCAGCGGCCTCAAATCCGTAGTCGTCGAAAAAGGTGTCCTGGGCGGACAGGTAGCCCTGACCCCGGTGGTGGAAAACTATCCCGGCATGAAGGAGGTGGGCGGCAAGACCCTGGTGGACATCATGGTCACCCACGCATTGGAATACGTGCAGATCTTTCCCGGTGAAGAGGTGGTGGACATCATCCCCGGCGAACCGCACATTGTCCAGACCTCGCGCAGGAAGTTCAAAACCCAGGCTGTACTCTTTTCCACCGGCGCATCCCATCGGCACCTGGGCGTTCCGGGAGAGCAACGTTTTTCCGGCCGTGGGGTCAGCTACTGCGCCACCTGTGACGGGCCACTGTTCAAGGGCAAACGGGTCTTCTTGGTCGGCGGCGGCAACAGCGCGGCCACCGAGGCCCTGTACCTCAAAAACGTAGGGGTGGACGTAACACTGGTCCACCGGCGAGATCGCCTCAAGGCTCAGGATGTTCTGGTCAAGCAGTTGATCGACAACCAGATCCCAATCCTGTTCAACACCGAGGTCACGGAGATCCGAGGCGAGAATCGGGTTTCGGAAGTGATCTTGCTCAACAACGCTACCGGACAGACGGGCGCCCAAGCTGCCGACGGGGTATTCATGGCCATCGGCTACGATCCGGCCGTGGATCTGGCCAAAAAGGTAGGCCTGGAACTAACCCAAGACGGTTTCATCAAACAAGACCGCTTCCGTACGAATATCCCGGGCATCTACGCTGCCGGAGACGTGACTGGGGGCTTCAAACAAATCGTCACCGCCGCGGGCTATGGTTCCGAGGCGGCCTTGGCCGTGTTCGAAGATATCATCGATCCCTACTGGAAAAAATAATGACCGGGTATTCGAAGACCGGGGCTCCGCTCCCGCCCAAAACGGCGGGATACAGCCGGGTGACCATGTGCCACATGATGCTGCCCCAGGACACCAACCCGGCAGGCATCGTCCACGGCGGCGTCGTCATGAAGCACATCGATGACGCCGCCGGGGTGGTGGCCCTGCGGCATACTCGCTGCAATGTGGTCACCGCTTCGATCGACCGCCTGGACTTTCACAACCCAGCCTTCATCGGCAACCTGCTCAGCCTCAAGGCCAGCATGAACCTGGTGGGCAGCTCGTCCATGGAAATCGGCGTAAGGGTGGAGACCGAAGACCTGAAAACCGGCGAAATCCGGCATACGGCATCGGCCTACCTGACCTTTGTGGCCCTGGACGACCGGTTCCGTCCCCGTCCGGTTCCCCCGCTGATCCTGGAAACCGATGAAGATCGGCGGCGCAACCGCCAGGCCCAGGCCCGGCGCCGGGTTCGCCTGGCTGAAAAAAGCCGTGAAACCTCCTGCCGGACAGACCCGAAAGCCTGTGAGACACTCCCTGACTAATCCTCGACACCAGCCGGTCCAACAGATCTAACCGTCGTGCAAACTCAGTTCAGCCAAACAGACCTGCTATCGGCCATCTCCCGAAAATGGGACATCGCCTTCGCCCGCCTGCGTGCGGATCTCTCCCTTGCCGGCAGCCCGGAACGCACCGCATGGCGCAGCGTGGTAGAAACCGGCGACGGTCGGCTGTTTGTATTGGAGCGGATCCCCTCGAAGGTATACGGCGCCAAACGTCGGATAGCCGAAATTCTTCAGCAGCTGTCCGACCGGGGCATGAAGCAGGTTGCCGCTTACCTACCGGATGCCGGCGGCGAATTCGTCCATCTGATCAACCACGGTCTGTGGCAATTGAGCCCTTACGTGGGTGGCGTCGTTCTGGACCGGCCCGCCTACGCCATGGACGGCTGGCGGGGTGATGCGGCAGCCGATTTTCTCATCCGGTTGATCACCGTCGGCAGGCAATCCCCACTAGGTCAGGATCCATCGTCGTTTTCCATCCCCGCCTACACCCTGAACCTGTTTACCACGCTGTCCGGCCGGGCCCCGGCAATTGCCGAACGCTATCGGCCGTTTATGGCGCACCTGGAAAGCCACCTGTTTCCAATCGTCGATCAGCTTCCCATGGAATTTTGCCACGGAGACGTGCATCCCATCAACATCATATGGGGACATCAATCCATTCGTGCAGTCATCGACTGGGAGTTTTGCGGCATGAAACCCGAAATTTACGATCTGGCGAACCTGCTGGGATGCCTGGGAATGGAAGATCCGCAGAGCCTGGGCGGTCCTTTTGTGGAGCGCCTGGTCAGCCGGCTGAGACGATCGAACATCTTTTCCGACGAAAGCTGGGACACCCTGCCGGACCTGATGCTGGCCATCCGCTTTGCCTGGCTCAGCGAATGGATGCGCAAAAATGACCGGCCGATGATCCGTCTGGAAGCCGACTATATGGCCCTTCTGTTGGAACACCGGCAGGATCTGAAAGCTATGTTTTTTCAGGCAGTCTGACCACCATCACCGGGATGGTGCTTCTTCTCACGACCCGACGGGCCGTTCCGCCCATGAGCGCTTCCTTGAACATGCCGAACCCCCGGGTGCCCATGATGATGAGGTCCGCATCATTTAAATCGGCCTGATGTAGGATCTCGTCGGCGGCGATGCCCTCCTTGACGATAATCTTGTCCACCTGAAAGGTACAGGCATCGATCTCGTTGCTGATTTCATCGCAGAAGTTACTCAGTCGGCCCTTAATGGTCGATATGAAGTCGGCCTGCTTTTCCTCCTGAAGCTTTTTCCATTTCTCCTCGCCCACATATCCATGAATCTGCAGAAAGGTTTCCGCGGTAAGTTTTTCGATGACATGCAAAATGGTGATGCGCGCCCCGTACTGCTGCCCCAGGCTGGCGGCATAATTGTAGGCGTAGCGTGCATTTTCAGACAGGTCGGTGGCATAGAGAATATTTTTGATTTGAGGCAGCATAGTTTCTCCCGAAAGACGTTGAAGTTTTTAATAAGCGTCCCTGCAGTTTAACCCAGAGCCACATCCAGAATCATCATGGTGGTAAAGCCCAGCACGGTGCCGATACTGGCGATGTCTCCATTGTTGCCCCGCTGGGATTCGGGAATCACCTCTTCGATCACAACGAAAATCATGGCCCCGGCGGCAAAGGAGAGGGCATAGGGAAGGATCGGGTAGAAGAACATGACCGCCGCCGCCCCCAACACGCCGGCCACCGGTTCCACCATACCGGATAACTGGCCATACCAAAGGGCTTTGCCCCGGGACATGCCCTCGCGTCTCAGTGGAAGCGACACCGCCATGCCCTCGGGGAAATTCTGCAGGCCGATGCCGACGGCCAGGGCCACGGCAGCCCCCACGGTGGCCGATCCCACGCCAGACGCCGCAGCACCGAACGCAACGCCGACCGCCAGCCCCTCCGGGATGTTGTGCAGTGTGATAGCCGTCACCAGCAGCGTCGATCGCTGCCAGGAAGTCTTGGGTCCTTCGGCTTCGCTGATGGGATACCCCAGATGTAAGTGGGGCAGCAGCATATCCACCAGACGCATGAACAGGGCGCCGCCTAAAAAGCCGACGGCTGCCGGCAGCCATGGAATCATACCGGCTTCCTCCGCCATTTCGATGGCCGGAGCCAATAGGGACCAATAGCTGGCGGCAATCATCACACCACCGGCAAACCCTAAGGAGGTGTCCATCAGCAGCGGGCTGACCCGTTTGGTGAAGACGACGATGGCGGCGCCTAAAGACGTTACTCCCCAGGTAAACAAGGTGGCCAGCAGGGCCTGGGTCATAGGGTTGAACTGGGAAACATATTCAATCATCACACCCCTCCGAAACGCGGGCCGTCCGTCCGAAAGCCGCCCATATCAGAATGGCCGAAGGCACACAGAGGCATTCTACGATAAGGCGCCTTGCCATCAATCTCCCAACTGGGCCATGTGGTCGTCGTATAGGGTTTCAAACGTCTGTTTATGCTTGGCCTCTTCCTGGGCCAGCATTTTGAAGAGTTTGATGCAGTCCGCATCGTCGGTTTTAGTGGCCAGGGCGTTGTATAGTCGCAGGGCCTTTTCCTCACGCTTCATGGCCAGCCGGAGAATTTCGGCAAAGTCCATTCCGGGTTCGTACTTCATGTCCACGATGTAATCGCTGCGTTTGATGTCCGGAATCCACACGTAATCGTACTCCACCACGGAGCGATTGCCCTTCTTGAATTCCTCTAACAGAACCTGGTGTTTTCTCTCCTCTTCGACAAACTCGGCAAGGGTCTGTTTGGATGCTGGAAAGGTTTCCCTGTCGACCAGTTTCTGGTAAAAACTGACCGCCTGTATTTCCCTTTCAATGGCAAAATCGAGGATCTCTTCGAAGGAATTGAAATTCATGTTACCCCCTTGATTCAGAAAATGATAAGCGATGGAACGGAATGAAATAAACGGTTATTAACTTTTGCTTGCGGAAAAACCGGTTCGCTATTAAATCTATGGATGCGCACGAACATACTAAAAAAGCAACTAACATGCCATTGGTTTTTTTGGTAACGGATCCCATTGGCTCCGGTGTCCAGTGGTCTTTAAATAAATTGTAACAATTCAGTGCCAACGGCACTCTATAGCCCAAAAAGACCAATCATCAAACCCGCTTCAGGAGGTATAAAATGAACATTGACCGAATGATTCTCGCTTTTGCCGGATCGATGATCCTGATTTCCCTGCTTCTGTCTCAGGTTCACAGCATCCATTGGCTCTGGTTCACCGCTTTTGTCGGCGCCAACCTGCTGCAGTCCAGCTTCACAGGATTCTGTCCGCTGGCGAAAATTCTCAAACCGCTGGGGCTCAAACCGGGCAGCGCCTTTGATTGAAATCCAAAGCGGGCTAAAAAAACATCGTCCGCCCAATCAAGGCGCCTATACCCATGTACGCTGTTTTCCGGGCCAGTGCACCGAATCTTCAGATGCAACCATGCAAAAAGACCGGTGCTCTTAAAAAAAACACCGGTCTCAAAAACCGACACCGTTGGCCACAGGCCAAGCAGACTGATCAGAAACGCTTGCGCTTGGCTAACCAGAACTAAATTCAGCTCAATGTGATCGTTCGATTCCCTCAGAAATCCCGCTTACGGTAAAGGTTGCGCTACCCTTTCTAATTCCTGACGTCTTCAACACCCCTTTTTAATGCACATCGAGCTTTTGCTTGAGCCAGGACTTGACCTCGCCCTCAATCGCCCATACGCCTTTGTGCCGGCCCAAGGAGTGCAGGTAGCGTTTTTTCAAGTCATTGGGCATCCTGATTTCAGCCAGTTCCACCGCTTCGTCACTGTTCCGGCGGATAAAATAGATCACCGGCTCCTCTTTCCACGTATTAACCACAAAATAGTGAGACACATCATCTTTCGAACGAATCACGTAATTTCCACGAGTCCAGTTGTTACCCCATTCCAGGTAAAGGCGAACGGCCTCTTCGGGGGTCATTTCCCAGTCGATGGAGTTAACCAGATCCGTGTTGCGTTTGATCTCTTCAAGGTTCATCATATCGGCACTCCTGAATGTTTCAATGCGCCGGCACCCGGCCGGTCGGATTAACGGTTGTGAATCTGAATCTGTTCGACTAATATTAAGCCAGAAGCATGCCAATACCGCCCGCAGGCCAAACTGATCGCTAAAATCAAAAAAATTGTTTAGTTTGAAATAGTTACGGCTCAGCCACCGCTTTGCTGGGATTGCATTCATCACACGCTTTCGTCAGCGTTGTCGACCTCAGTGTTCGCAATTTGAAGAACGATACATTTGTGTACCAATAAAATAGTAATACATGAAACAGATTCTTCAAGATGAGGGAATTTGTTACTTTCTTGGCATTCAATCATAACTCCTCACCTGCAAAAACTTGCTTTTTGTGCAAAATGGCACATGTTAATGGGCGAATTATACGAAGCCAATTTACAAGAGTGGGTATATCGTGGTGAGAAGAGACAAAAGCCAGCAGGCGGTCATGGTTCGCCTCGGTTGCCAACATCCATTCGACGAATACGGTTTGTCCTTTATCTATGAACACTTGTGATTATCTCAGGCCAGGCGAAAGCGTCCGTCCTGACTGGAAGAAATTCGCCTTCGACTGGTTCCGGGTAATTGCCACCGCCGGCCTATTCGTCTGGCTCGTCTATGCAGGCGGTTCGGAATTGGGGTACAATTGGCAGTGGTATCGGGTCCCCCGGTATCTGTATACCTTCTCGGAAGGCCGTTTTATCGCCGGCCCCCTGCTCAAGGGGTTGGTGGTGACGCTTCAGGTTTCTGCCATCTCTTTGGTTCTCTCCAGTCTGCTTGGGCTGATTACGGCGGTCTGCCGATTGTCCGGGGCCTTTGCCGCCCGCGCCATAGCCAGGGCCTATCTGGAGTTGATCCGCAACACCCCGCTGTTGGTGCAGCTTTTTTTCATCTACTTCGTATTTTCGCCTATGGTGGATCTCAGCCGCTTTGCATCGGCTGTCCTGGCGTTGAGCCTGTTCGAAGGTGCCTATGCGTCGGAGATCATCCGAGCGGGCATCCTGGCTGTTCCCCAGGAACAATGGGAGGCGGCCAAAAGCATTGGGCTCGGCCGGTATCGCACCTACCGGCACATCGTTTTGCCCCAAGCCCTTCGGCACATGACCCCGCCACTGGTCAGCCAGGCCGTCTCTTTAATCAAAGACTCGGCATTGGTCAGTACCATCGCCATCTACGATCTGACCATGAAGGGCCAGGAGATTATCGCTGAGACCTATCTGGTGTTTGAACTTTGGTTTACCATCGCAGTCATTTACCTGATATTGACCCTCTCCTTGTCATTGGCCACCCAGGCCATGAAAAAACGGCTGGCGCTGACAGGCTGAGAAGGTTTGTTGTGGTGCTGAAAATCAATTTAATCGAGGAAAGGAGTGTGTGTATGAGAATCGTGACACGTGTGACCCGGTTGCTTTTCCTGGCCGTTCTGGTTTTCACTCTGGTCGGCATCCCTGGCGCCATGGCCGCCGACAGTTCGGACAGTGTCGTGGAACAGGTGATCCAACGCGGGGTGCTGCGGGTGGGCATGTCCACCTTTGTGCCCTGGGCCATGAAAGACAAAACCGGCAAGCTCATCGGTTTTGAAATCGACGTGGCCACCCGTCTGGCCGAGGACATGGGTGTCAAGGTCGAATTCATTCCCACCAAGTGGTCCGGAATCATCCCGGCGCTGCTCACCGGCAAGTTCGACGTCATTATCGGCGGCATGGGCATTCTGCCCAGTCGCAATCTGAAGGTCAACTTCACCGACCCCTATGATTTTACAGGCATGTCCATTGTGGCCAGCAAGAAGATGGCCGCCGGCATGACGGGCATCGAGGCATTCAACAAACCCGATATCATCATTGCAGCCCGCCTGGGCTCCACGGCAGTCACAGCCACCAAAAAATACCTGCCCAATGCCGAAATCCGCATGTTCGACGACGAAGCCCAGGCTTACCAGGAAGTGATCAACGGACGCGTGCATGCCGTAGTCGGTTCGGCGCCCACGCCCGCCTTTCAGGCTATCAAGTACCCGGACAGGCTTTTTCTGCCCATCGAGGGCACATTTACGCGCGAGCCGATTGGCTTTGCCGTGCGCAAGGGGGATGTAGACACCCTGAACTACTTCAACAACTGGATCGGGTACGTGGCTGCCGAGGGCTGGCTGAAAGCGCGCAAAACCTATTGGTTTGAGACCAAAGACTGGGAACCACAGATCCAGTGAGCGGAAAAAAGATTAGAATCACCACAACGGACCTGATCCTGCTGACCGGGGTCGGGGCCGCAGTGGTGTGGCTGCTTTACCAGGCCACCGTGCAGGCCCAGTACAGCTGGAACTGGCAGGCCATGCCCCAATACCTGCTGCGCCTGGATGCACAAAGCGGCCGCTGGGTACCCGGCCTGATCCTCCAGGGAGTACTGGTCACCCTGCGCCTGAGCATCTGGGCCACGATATTGGCTCTGATTATCGGCACCGTCATGGGGCTGTTCAGGACCAGCTGCAGCCGCTACCGCCGCATGATCGGGACCGGCTACGTGGAGCTGATCCGCAACATCCCGGTGCTGGTGTGGATATTTATTTTCTATTATTTCATCGGCGACCGCCTCCTGCCCGCCATCGGCATCAACCGGGCGACATTCATGGACGGTGGTCCGCTGTCCGGGGTCATGCGACTGCTCATGGCCGAGCCCTCCCGGATGCCGATTTTCATCTCCGGTGCCGTGGCTTTGGCGGTTTACGAAGGGGCCTACATCACCGAGATCATCAGGGCCGGCATCCAGTCCATCGACAAGGGCCAATGGGAGGCCTCATCCGGACTCGGCTTCACCCGCACCCAGCAGCTGCGCTACATCATCTTCCCCCAGGCCCTTCGCAGAATTATGCCGCCCCTGGCCGGCCAGTTCATCTCCACCATCAAGGATTCAGCCATCGTCTCGGTGATCTCGATCCAGGAGCTGACCTTTCAGGGCATGGAACTCATGGCCGCCACTTTTCTCACCTTCGAGGTATGGATCACGATCCTGGCCATCTACTTCGTGATCTGCCTGGCCTGCTCCCTGCTGGTGGAACGGTTTGAACTGCACTTGAAAAAAGAGACCCGGCCCGCCTGACAGCTCACCAACGCCCGGCTCAATTTTGCGGCCCAACGTGAAACGGAAGTGGACACCATCGACTGGACACTCCTGCGGGGTGGGTTAGCGGCCAGCCTATAGATGGGGCGAGAAAACCACTGCCGGACAGGCGCTAATCAGCCAAAACGAACTTGCCGTCCTTGACCTGCACGACAACCATGGAATCCACGTCCAGTCCGTTGTGGTCTTCCGGGGTAAGGTTGTAGACACCGGAAACGCCCACATAGCTCGTGGTCCGCTCGATGGCCGCACGCAGGTCGTCGGCCTGGGTGCCGGCCTGCTTCATGGCGTTGGCCACGATCATGATGGCATCCCAGGCATATCCGGAATGCGTGTTGATGGGAAACTGCTTGTCGTAGCCGTAGCCTTCCGAATAGAGCCGGACGAACTCCTCGATAACCGGCTTCTGGGGATCGCTGTCGGGCAGCGCATCCACAACCATCAATTTCGTAGCCGGCATACGGTCACCCTCGGCAGCGTTTCCGGCCAGTTCGATGTACTTGGGATCGGGCAGGCCGTGACATTGAAACAAGGGCAGTTCGATGCCTATCTGTTTTTTGTTCTTGGAGACGATCGATCCCGCCGGGCCGATGGTCCAGACCACCAGCGCCATGGGGCCGGCATTTTTGGCATTGGTCAACTGGGCGGTCATGTCGGTGTCCTTGGGGCCGAAGGCTTCCTGGGCAACCACCTCGATGCCGAACTCGGGCGCCAGCGTGGTCAGCCAGCGCACGCCGTCTTTGCCGAACCCGTCCGATGCAGTCAGCAGGGCGATTTTGACCAGGCCCTTGTCTTTGAGGTACATATAGAGGCGCTTGACGGCCACCGACGAGCGCTGGGGCGATTTAAATACCCAGTCGAAGGGGCCCAGTTTCTCTCCCCCCATGATCACCGGGTCGCCGCCCACGGTCATGAACGTCGGCACCTGCCCGCCGTGAATGATTTTTTTGACCGCCATGCCGGTGCCGGTGCGCGTGGGGCCGATGATGGCGGCCACCTTGTCCTTATAGATAAACTTCTTGGCGATGTTGACGGCCTTGGCTGGATCACCTTCCGTGTCGCCGATGATCAATTCGATGGGCCTGCCGTTGACGCCACCCTCCTTGTTGATTTTATCCACCACCATGTCGGCGACCAGCCGGGTGGGCGTGCCGATGAAGGCCGCCGGACCGGAGAGGTCAAAAAAGGCACCGATCTTGATGGGTTCTTCGGCTGCAGCGCTCCCCCCGGCCAGGATCAGCATCAAGGCGACGGCCGCCGCCGTCAGTCGACTCATTCGCTTCATCTTCTCCTCCTTGTTTTCCGTTGCAATGCGGTTGTTGTGGGAAAAAATCGTTTCCGAATCCTTCAAACACGGCTGCGGTACGGGCAAACAGATGTTTGTTCAGAACCAGCGAATTACGGTTCAGGTCAAGGCCGCAGCACTTTTCAAACCGCAGGCGTAGCAGCGCTACGTCGAGGATTTGAAAAGGGTGAGAACGCCGACATGGACCGAAAGACGCCGGTTATGAATAAACATCAGACGATTTCGTCCGTAATTCGTGTATCAAACACCCGCTGGCTTTTGCGCTCGGTACGGGGCAGCTGGCAATAGTCCGCCAGCTCGACGTCGACCGACACCATCAGCTGCCTTTTCATCTGGTAGATCGTTTCGTGAACCAGCTCCGCCGTCCTGCCTGCATCCACGGCCTGCCCCCTTTCGATGACCAGCTTCATGTAATCCTTGCCGGTATCACCGTCGCGGGTCAGAAAGATCTGGTATTCGGAGCCCAGCCCGGGAATCGCCGAGAGGATCGTATCGATGGTGGACGGGTAGATGTTGACCCCCCTGAATTTGATGGTGTCGTCGCTGCGGCCCTTGATACGCGAGTGGCGGGGCATGACCGACCTGCAGGTACAGCTGCCGGGAATGATGCGGGTGATGTCCCGGGTGCGGTAGCGGATCAACGGGGCCGCTTCCTTGCTCAATGTGGTAACCACCATTTCGCCCCACTCGCCGTCGGGCAGGGGCATTAAGGTTTCCGGATCGATGATTTCCAGGATGTAGTAGTCGCCCCAGTAATGAATGCAGTCATGATCGGCGCATTCGATGCCGGTGCCGGGGCCGTAGAGTTCGGTGAGGCCGGTGATGTCGAAGAGCTCCGCCCCGCCGAAAAGCTCGGAGATTTTACGGCGCATGGACCGTGAGCTGCGTTCGGAACCGTAGATGATCTTGCGGATATGTATCCGATCGGCGATGCCGCGGCGATGAATCTCCTCGGCCATCAGCAGGGCCATGGAGGCGGTGCTGCAAAACACCGTCGAACGAAGATCCTGCATGAACTGGAGGTGCATGTCGACGTTGCCGGGCCCCACCGGCACCGCCATGGCGCCGACCTTCTCGCAGCCCAGCTGAAAGCCCATGCCGGCCGTCCAGATGCCATAGCCCACGGCGATCTGGACGCGGTCCAGGGGGGTGACGCCGGCCATCTCGTAGCAGCGCGCAAAGAAGTGGGTCCAGTCGTCCAGGTCTTTTTGCGTGTAGCCGATGATTTTACGCTTGCCGGTGGTGCCCGAACTGGCGTGAATGCGCACGATCTGCTCAAAGGGAACCGCCCGCAGGGGAAACGGGTAGGACTCGCGCAGATCATCGGCGGTGGTAAAGGGCATCCGCCTGAGATCTTCCAGGCGCTGGATGGATGCAGGATCGACCCCGGCCGACTCCATGCGCTGCCGGTAGAAACTGGAGCCTTCAAAGGCATGGCGGACGGTCCACTGCAGTCCCTTGAGCTGGTGGGCGGCCAATGCCTGGCCATCGGGAATGTCGGGCATAAATGTGTGTCGAAGCATGTCGGGTTTCTCCAAACGAATATTGGTCAGGCCGGCTGCACCCAGCCGGCTGGCCGCTGGTTTCTCTTGGCTGGCGGCGCCCAGGAAGGCGGCGCGCAGCCGGGGATCGACGAGCAGGTCTTGACTGCTCCCCTGCTGGACGATACGGCCGCCGGCCATCAAATAGGCTTTGTGGGAGGCCGAGAGTGCGCGGGCGGCATTCTGCTCCACCAGCAGGATGGTCACGCCGGCGCGCGCCAGCTGGTGAATGATGGTAAATATCTCATCGGTGACCAAAGGCGCCAGCCCGAGACTGGGTTCGTCCAGCAGCAGCAGGCGCGGTTGGGCCATCAACGCGCGTCCCATGGCCAGCATCTGCTGCTCACCGCCGGACAGGGTCCCCGCCGCCTGGTCCCGGCGCTCGGCCAGGCGGCCGAAGCGAAGGTACACCGCCTGCATACGCCGGGCGACTTCCCTTCGTCCGGTCTTCAATGCGGCTGCACCCAGCTGCAGGTTTTCCGCAACAGTCAGATGCGGGAAGACTTCGCGTCCCTCGGGCGTCAGGGCCAGGCCCTGGCGAACCATCTGCGCCGGCGAAAAGCCGGTGACGGAACGACCCTCCAGGAATACGTCCCCTGCCGACGGTTTCATGAGCCCCATGATGCATTTCAGCAGGGTGGTTTTCCCGGCGCCGTTGGCCCCCACGAGAGCAACGGTCTGGCCCGGATCGATGGTCAGATCCACGCCGAAAAGCGCCTGGGCCGCCCCGTAGTGGGCAGTCAACTGCTCGATGGCCAGCAAATGGGTGTCGCTCATGTCAGGCCGTGGCCTCCATGCGGCCCAGGTAGGCCTCCAGAACCACCGGGTTGCGGCGGACCGCCTCGGGCTTGCCGCAGGCAATACAGCGTCCGCTGTCCAGGACCACCACCTGATCGGCCACGTCCATTACCAGCTCCATGTCGTGCTCTACCAGCAGCATGGTGTGACCGGCGTTGCGCTGGCGACGGATGTGGCGCGCAATCTGCGCCGTTTCTTCCGTGTTCAACCCGGCAACCGGCTCGTCCAGCAGCACCAGCCTGGGATCGCCGACGAAAGCGCGGGCCATCTCCGCCCGCTTTTTTTCGCCGTAGGACAGCGCCGATGCCGGCCAGTTCGCTTTCCCGGCCAGCCCGAAATCATCCAGGGCCTCCAGGGCGCGCAGACGAAGCTGCCGTTCCTGGTGGCGCAGGGCCGGCAAACGCAGCATGGAGACGGCGAAGGAGCGTTCGGCCGCAACGGTCAGGCCGGTCAACACGTTGTCCAGCACAGACAGCCTGGCAAACAGCTTCAGGTTCTGGAAGGTGCGGGCAACGCCCATGCCAGCAATTTCATGGGCCGGCATTGCTTCAATCGGGTGGTGGGCCAACCGGATGCTTCCACTCTGGGCCCGGTCCACACCGCTGATGCAGTTGATCAGGGTCGATTTACCGGCGCCGTTGGGTCCGATTAGCGCCGTGACCCGCCCCGGTTCCATGCCAAAAGAAACCTCAACCAAGGCCGGCAGGCCGCCGAACCATTTGCTAACCTTGTCAAGTTCAAGCATGATGGCGACTCAAGGCGATACGGGACCGCACCACGTCGACGATGCCCGTGACCAGCCCCTGAGGCAGAAAGAGCAGAATCAGCACCAGGATCAGGCCGTGAATGATATCTTTATATGATTCCAGGGCCTCGATCCACTCGGGCAGCAAGGTGATCAGGGCCGCACCGAACAAGGTACCCCAGATTGAGCCCATGCCGCCCACCACCACCATGATCACGAAATCCACGGAGACGAAAATGTTGAATGAATCGGGGCTCACAAAGGCATAACAGTGGGCAAACAGACTGCCGGCCACCGAAGCCAGCACAGCCGACAGGATGAACACCTTGATCTTGGACCGGCGGGTGTCCACCCCCAAGGCCGCCGCCGCAGTTTCATCTTCCGCAAGAGCAGCCAGGCCGCGTCCCACCCCGCTGCGAACCAGGTTGAGGCACAGCAGAAGGGAAATCATGGCAACCGTCCACACTAGGTAGTGAAAATAGATTTCGTTGTCGAACACCACGGAACCGATGCTGAGATAGGGGATGCCTGAGAAACCGCTGGGACCGCCGGTAACATGGTCCCACTGGACCAGGATGGTATAAACCACAATGTTGAAACCCAGGGTCGCCATGGCCAGGTAGTGCCCGCTCAGTTTGAGCGTGGGAAGCCCTACCGCCAGAGCCACCAGGGCTGCCGCCAGGGCGACCATGATCATGACGGGCCAAGCCGGTCCCCCCAGGGTGGTGGTGCCGATGGCCGATCCATAGGCGCCGATGGCAAAAAAAGCGGCGTGCCCCAGGCTGATCTGGCCCGCATAACCGATAAATAGGTTCAAACCCAGCACCACGATCGTATAAATGGCGATCAGGTTGGACAGGCCAAGGTTGTAGGGGTTGCTTTCCAGCAGCGGCCAGACCAGCAGCAGCGCGGACAGGGCCAGAACGGTCAGGCCGGTACGGTGCAGGTAAACAAAATAGAACAGATTGTCTTTGGCCGTCATCATGGTGGTTTATTGGCTCATGCAGCAAATGCGGCGCATCCCCAATGATAGAGGGAGACGGCCACAACTTCGGTTTTCCATCAACGAACAATGATTATTGATTATTGATCCTTCCCCTCGCCCCTCGGGCAGAAGGACAGGATGAGGGGGGTGAATTCTGGATGAACACAATCATTTCCCAAGAAGTCCTTTTGGTCGCACAAACAACACCAGCAGCAACACCACGAATGCCGACACGTCCTTGTAGGCGCTGCTCCAATATCCGGCCGACAGGGATTCCAGCAATCCCAACATCACCCCTCCCACCACGGCGCCGGGGAATGACCCGAATCCGCCCAAAATAGCTGCAGCGAAACCCTTGAGCCCCAGCAGAACGCCGACGTCATAGCTCAACGTTGTAATGGGGGTTACCAGCACGCCGGCCAGTCCGCCCAATCCGCCGGCCAGGGCAAAGCTGGCCGCCTTGACGCGCCCCACGGGAATACCCACCACAGAGGCGGCTGTCTGGTTGGAGGCCACGGCGCGCATGCACAAGCCCAGTCGGGTGCCGCGAAAAAAAAGAACAAGCAGGCCGATGACGAGGGCGGTAATGATCAGGATGGCCACGGCCTGCGGCAAGATGGCGGCGCCGGCGATGCGAAGCGGCTCCTCGCCCACCAGCGGAGGGACGGCCATGCGGTTTTTACCCCAGACCAGCTTCATGGTTCCACGCAGAATGATCGAGATACCGATGGTCAAAAAAATCAGCACCAGGTGGCTCTGGGAACGCGATGGCCGGATTCCCAGACGTTCGACCACCATCCCCACCAGGGTAACGGCCCCCACGGCACCCGGCAGGGCGACCGCCATGGGCAGTCCGCTCCAAAACAGGCCGGTGAACAGGAACATGCCGCCCAAAGAAACAAAATCCACCTGGGTAAAATTGACGATGCCGATGGTGTTGTGCACCACGCAAAACCCCAAGGCGATCAGGGCGTAAATGGCACCGCTCGTCACACCGGCAAACACAAATTGCAGCAGGTCCTGAAACACGGCCACTGTTCCTTCGCATAGAAACAATCTCGGATTTAAAGAGGCTCAGACTACGCCACCCGCGGGCCCAGGTCAAGTAAGGAAATGCGGCTCACTGCCGTTTGTCAGTCGCGGTCTCGTCAAAAACGGAATCGGCAGGTCACCCCGATAGGCATCCAATAGGCACGCGATCCGCCAACGACCCCATCAACCACCCTCGACAATTGGTCCGCAACCGTGTAATAGCAGCGACATCTTTTATTCTTGAGCTATCCATCGTCTTCGATGCGAGGAAGGTATGAAACAGGCTGGTACCAAATTACTCATGATGGGCAATGAAGCCATTGCCCGCGGTTTGATTGAAAACGGATGCAGCATGGCGACCGCCTATCCGGGCACCCCCGCTTCGGAGATTCTCGCCGCGGTGGCCGACACCGGCAGGCAACTGGACGCGAGGATGCACATCCAATGGGCGATTAACGAAAAGGTAGCCTTCGAAATCGCCTACGCCGGCTGCCAGGCCGGACTGCGCACGGCCGTCAGCATGAAACAGGTGGGGCTGAATGTAGCATCGGACCCGCTGATGAGTGCGGCCTATATGGGAACGGCTGGCGGCTTTGTGATCATCAGTGCCGACGACCCCGGACCGCACTCGTCCCAGACGGAACAGGACAGCCGAATGATGGCCATGATGGCCAAAATCCCCGTGCTGGATCCGGACTCACCCCGCCAGGCTAAAGAGATGGTCAGCTTGGCCTATCTCCTCTCCGAAACCTTTAACACCCCGGTGATGCTGCGGCCCACCACCCGAGTGTGCCACTCTCGTCAGGATGTGCGTCCCGGCACGATTCGCCCATTGAAAGTGAGACCAAAATTCGAAAAAGACCCCTCACGCTGGGCGGCGACACCCAAGTTCCGCTACCAGCTTCACCTGGAGTTGGAAGAAAAGCTGGCCCTGATCGCCGACCACAAAGACACCGAACCGGTTCGACACAATCCAGAGGCCGGCGGTCGGCGGGCCGTGGTCGCCTGCGGCGTGGCCGCCGCCTACACGGCAGAGGCTCTCAAAGCGCTTCAATTGTGGCCTGATTTGCCCTTTTATCAGGTGCGTCAACCGTTTCCGCTGCACACTGCCTTTATCCGCCTTTTGGGGGAAGCATATGACGAGGTGCTGGTCCTCGAGGAGACCACGGCAATCATCGAGATGCAGTTGGCCGACCGCAGCCGCATCAAAGGTAAATTGAACGGGGTGGTTCCGCGGGTGGGCGAACTCCTTCCAGAAACGATCACCGCGCTGCTGGCCTCATTCGCCGGGGTGAACACCCAAATCCCGTCGCTGGTCCAAGCCCCCGGTCGACGGCCGACCCTGTGCGCGGGATGCCCTCACCGGGCCAGCTTTTTTGCCATCAAGAAAGCGGCACCGCGGGGCATCTACACCAGCGACATCGGCTGCTACACCCTGGGGCTGAATCTCAAGGCGGTGGATACGGTGCTTTGCATGGGCGCGGCCATCAGCCAAGCCGCCGGAT
>NZ_JBFELV010000026.1:0-26369 GCF_041551955.1 Desulfosarcina sp. | reverse complement strand
GGGTTTACGGCAAAGGCCGGGTGACCGTATACCGGGAAAACCGGGTGGCGGTCTTCGGCCCCGGCGATACATTCCGTCTGAATGGTTGAGGCGGCGGCCAAACCGTTGTGGGAAAACCGGTCCTGCCCGCTTGAGCGAAACTGCTCTGGACAGTCGGGGCGGGGACGGTTTTTGACTTACCCTCCGAAATCCTCTATACTACCCTAAAGCCTATGCGGACCCAGCGGCATGCTCCTGCCAACCGATGACCTATCGGACCCGGCCATGGCGATCGCCCTGAAGCGCTCCCAATGCCTTTTACGATAATGAAAGACCCCATGGCAGATCCTCATGGTAAAATTGTTCTCATGGGTTCCGGTGAATTGACGGCCACCATGGTGGAGGTGCACAAGGGCCTTTTGCAGCAGTTGCCGGGAACACCCCGGGCCGTATTTCTGGACACCCCGGCCGGTTTTCAACTCAACGTGGACCAGATATCGACCCGGGCGGCCGACTATTTTCAGACCCATGTCCGTCACCCGTTGGCGGTGGCCTCGTTCAAGTCCAACACGCCCACCGTCGATTATGACCGCCTTCAGGCAAATCGCTTGTTGCGCCAGGCCGATTTTGTCCTGATCGGACCGGGCAGCCCGACTTATGCCGTTCGGCAATGGGAGGAATCGCCGGTGCCCGACCTGCTGGCCCGCTGCGTTACCGCCGGCGGCTGCCTGGTGGCCGCCAGTGCCGCCGCCCTGACAGTGGGCCGTTTCACCCTGCCGGTGTACGAAATATACAAGGTCGGTCAGGATCTGCACTGGGTCGACGGCCTGAATCTGCTCGGGCGCTTCGGCCTGAACCTGGTGGTGGTGCCCCATTGGAACAACGCCGAGGGCGGCACTCACGATACACGCTTCTGCTTCATGGGCGCTACGCGGTTTGAAGCACTGGCGGCCATGCTGCCGCAAGCGTTGCCCGTGTTGGGTCTGGATGAGCATACCGCCTGCATACTGGATCTGGCAAGCGATCAGGCCGAGGTCAAGGGTATCGGCGGCATCACGTTGCGCACATCCGACGGCGTCATGACCGTCCCGAGCGGCAGCCGTTTTTCCTTATCCGTATTTCGCCAAGGATAGATCACCCCCGATTCGTTGCCTGAATCGCCGACACCGGAATTCGCGTCGCCATCGGCGGCTGACGATCAAGACTTCTGGCGCCAGGCCCATGACCTGAAGGCCAGCTTTCAGAAAGGCCTTGCCCGGGGAGACGCCCGCGCATCGACCAACGCCCTGTTGGAATTCGACCGCATGGTGTGGCAGGCCCATCAGGGGCTGGAGAACGAAGCGGTCATTGCCCAGGCCCGCGACACGCTGCGCGACATGATCGTTCTTCTTGGAAACCAGTTGGCCAATTCTACCGGACTCCGGGAGGACCACCTGGCCCCCCTGGTGGAAGCGCTGCTCGAAATTCGCCAGAAGCTTCGCCGGGAAGCGCAATGGGAGGCCGCCGACATGCTGCGCGATGCGCTCGACACCGTGAACATCACGGTGGAGGACACCCCGGATGGTTATCGCTGGGCCATGAAATCGCAATAATCGATGCGGGTTCGGTCACAGGCCATCTATTCAACCGCCAAGAAATCTACAGCTCATGAAGCAACACCCCCACCTGTCCCTGCTGTTTGCCACAGAGGCCTCGACATCTGTGCTGGCCCCGTTGGTTGCCTATCTTGAAGCCATACACCACCTCCGTGTGGATGTTTCAGCGGCCCTGCCCTCGGATTTGAGCGACTACGATGCCGTGGTCACCCCGGGGACCGCGAACGGGGCCGCCAACCGGGAATTGGAGGCGTTCGTGAACCGTGGCGGCGGTTGGCTGGCACTGGTCGATGCATCGCCCGACCCCCTGCCGGCCATGCTGGGCGTGGTCGCCGAACCGCCCGGACCCGAAGCTGAAATGCGTGTGCTGTTCGAAAGGGCCGATCACCCCATGGGTGCGCGGCTGCCGGATGCGCTCTACCTGACCGGCCGTTACCAGGAGCTGAGGTCCTCCGTCGATGACACCGAAACCCTGCTCTATGCCGACTGGCATCACGATCACACCCCGGTGCTCACCCAGCGCCGGGTGGGCAGGGGCCGGGTGGCCTGCACCACCTTGCAGGCCTTCGATCATCCTGTTGTGCAACAAATCTGTTATCGTCTGCTCGCCTTTCTCGCCGGCCGCCCCATCGAACCGGACCCGATGCGGGTGGGTATTCTGGGTTACGCCCCTTCCGTGGGCCGGCTGCACGGGCTGGGCATCGACCACACCACCGGATTGGAACTGCATGCCGTGTGCGATCTGAATCCGGTGCGCTGCGACCAGGCCCGCCTGGATTTCCCCCATGTCCGCACCCTGCCCACGGCCGATGCGCTTGCCGCAGCCGCCGACATCGATCTGGTCATCGTTGCCACGCCCCCCAACATCCATGCCGCCAACTGCCTCCAGATGATGGCGGCCGGCAAACATGTGGTCTGCGAAAAACCGCTGGCCCTGAACCGCCGGGAGACCGATGCCCTGCAGGCCCTGGCCCAGGATAACCAGGTCCATTTGAGCTGTCACCAGAACCGCCGCTGGGACCCCGACTACCTGGCTATTCAGGACAGCCTGAAACAAGGGCTCATCGGCGAGCTGTTTTACCTGGAGACCTTTGTCGGCGGCCATCATCATCCCTGCGGATACTGGCATTCCCACGCCCCCGTGTCCGGCGGTACCAGCTACGACTGGGGGGCCCATTATCTGGACTGGATCGTCAGCCTGGTTCCACGACCGGTCACGGCAGTGGTCGGCACCCGCCACAAGCGGGTCTGGCGGGACGTGACCAACGCCGACCAGGAGCGCATTCAAATTCGCTTTGACGGAGGCATCGAGGCCGAATTCATGCATTCCGACATTGCCGCGGCCCGTAAACCGAAATGGTATCTGCTGGGCACCCGGGGGGCGATCACCGGCCATTGGCAGGATGTTCACACCCATACCATCGATGCTGACCACTACTATCGTCGCCACGAGATTCCGGCCACCGAGATGACACCGGATTTGGCTGTTTTTCACCGTCGGGCCGAGGGCGAAATCATTCGCATCACGCCGGCCGTGGGCCAACGCCAACCCTATAGTTTTCACCGCAACCTGGCCGACCACCTGTTGCTTGGCGAACCCATCACCGCCCCACTGGATGATTCCGTAAAGGTGGTGGGCATTCTGGAGGCTGCTGCCCGCTCCATGCGGCGCGGAGGCACCCTGGAGGCGATCGATGGCAGCTGAGGTTCAATGGGGTGTTTTGGGCAACGCCACCATCGCCCGTAAATGCGTCATCGGCGCCATCGGCAAATCGCGCAACGGGAGCCTGCGTGCCCTGGCCAGCCGGTCCCCGGATACGGCCCGCGGCGTGGTCACGCGGCACGGCATCCCCCGCTTGTATGGGAGCTATCAGGCGCTGCTCGACGATCCCGCGATATCGGCCGTTTACATTCCGCTGCCCAATCATCTGCATCGCCCCTGGACCGAAAAAGCGCTGGCAGCCGGCAAGCATGTGCTGTGCGAGAAACCGCTGGGCTGCGATGCCTGGGAAGTTGAATCAATGACCGCCGCCGCCAAGAAGGCCGACCGGCTGCTCATGGAAGCGTTCATGTACCGCTTTCATCCCCGCAGCCGGCGCATCAAACTGATGGTCGAGCAGGGCCAGATCGGTGCAGCGCGCCTCGTCCGGGCGGCTTTTTGCTACCATATGGCCGCGGACGTCCTGCAAAGCGGCGTCAACTCACGCCTGCAACCGGAGATGGGCGGCGGCGCGCTGCTGGACGTGGGCTGCTACGCTGTCAGTGTGGCTCGATGGCTGATGAACGCCGAACCCATGCGCGTCCAAGCCCAAGCAACGTTTCATCCTTCCGGCGTGGACTGGCACCTGGTTGGCAGCCTCTATTTCGGTCCCCGACGCTTGGCCGTGGTCGAAGCCAGTTTTATTGCAGCCCTGCAGCAGACCTACAGCGTGGTGGGTGATCGCGGTGCCATCGACCTGCCCCACGATGCGTTCATTCCCTGGGAAAAGGAGGCCGAGTTCGTGCTGCGCGGCCGTGACGATGAAACCGGCACCCGGCAGCAGATCGCCGGCGCCGACCAGTATCAGCTGATGGTGGAGCATTTTGCCGATGCCGTGCTGGGTCGCTCACCCTTGGCCTTTTTACCCGAGGAGAGCGTCGCCAACATGCGAGTGCTGGACGCTTTGTCCCGGGCCGCACGGAGCGGTCGATGCGAAATGGTGTAACCGGAAACCCACGGCAGCCTCGAGGGTTGGAAACGGGGAACGATCACATGGGAAACCCTGCAGCATCCTGCAGCGACATGCAAAACGAGACCCTGGAAAGCATGGCAACCTATTGGAAAGGCAGCGAACACGCTTTGAAATGGAGCTGCCCGTTCGTTCTGCCTCCCTGGCTGAGCGCATGGTGGCCGCTTGCTGACGGGGAATGGTCATCTTATGTCCGATCCATTTATCACCAGGGTCAGCTGGCGGGCATCGCCCCGCTCATGCGCAAGGGACGCGAGTCCCGGCTGATTGGAGACGCGGATGTCTGCGACCATCTGGACGTGGTGGTCGCACCGGCGCATGCCAAGGCCTTTAGCCAAGGCCTGCTGGATGGCCTG
Source organism: Desulfosarcina sp. (assembly GCF_041551955.1). Taxonomy (GTDB): domain Bacteria; phylum Desulfobacterota; class Desulfobacteria; order Desulfobacterales; family Desulfosarcinaceae; genus Desulfosarcina. Next base: position 21,710 of record NZ_JBFELV010000026.1, on the reverse strand, counting down.
GCCCGGGACGGCATCAGACGGCTCGTCCTTTCACCGGTTCGGCAAGATTCGTCGGTGATGACCCACCTGATACCCGTGGCTGAATCCTGGGGCGCCCGGGTTGACTGTGACCACCAGGCTCAGTTGTTTGCCATGTCCCTGCCCGACAGCTGGGAAGGCTATCTCCAGCGCCTGAGCGGCAAGGCGCGCCATGAGATCCGGCGCAAGCTCAGACGGCTCGACGAAGCCGGCCGGGTGGTCCTGCGCTGTATCGGTCACGGGGCGGAGCTGCCGGCGGCCATGCAGACCTTTTTCACCCTCTTCAGGGCCAACCGGAGCGATAAAGCGACCTTCATGAACGAAGCGATGATGGCCTTTTTTCTCCGCCTGGCAAAAAAACTGGCAGATGATCGTCTCCTGAAATTGTACTTTTTGGACCTGGACGGCCGACCCATCGCTGCCACCCTGTGCATCGACGACCGATCCACGGTCTATCTCTACAACAACGGCTACGATGAGGCACTCCGGTCCCTGAGCGTCGGCCAGCTGAGCAAAGTGCTGACGATAAAGGCCAGCATCGGCGACGGGCGGCAGACGTATGATTTTCTAAAAGGTTCGGAAGCCTACAAGCGGCGACTGGGCGGACAACCGGTGAACCTGCATCACTGCGTGCTAGACATCGAATAACGGGAAACGCCAGATGTCAATTAAACCTCTGACCATTGCCATGCTCAGCATCCATTCCAGCCCCATCGGGCTGCTGGGGACTCGGGACACCGGTGGCATGAGTGTCTACGTCAGGCAGTTGGCCCTTGAGATGGGCCGCCATGGACACCAGGTGGATATTTTCACCCATCGCCAGCATGAAAACGAACCGGAAGTGGCCGGCCTGGGACCCCATGTACACCTGGTGTTTCTCGACGCTGCGCAAGGCCGCCAATTGACCAAAACCGAATTGGTTGCCGGCGCCGGCGACACCATGGCAGGCATCGAAGCGTTTCGCCGCCGCCAGGCATGTGCCTATGATCTGATTCACAGCCACTACTGGATCTCCGGCCATGTGGGGCGCATGGCCCGGGCGCGATGGCAACGACCCCATCTGATCACCTTCCACACCCTGGGGGCCGTGAAAGCCGGCACCGGTATCGGTGACGCCGAGCCCGCCAGACGGTTGGCGATTGAACGGGAATTGGTAAGGGACTGTCAGGGACTGCTGGCACCCTGTGGGGGTGAAAAGGCCCACCTGATGCATTATTATGGAGCAGATGCAGCCAGGATCGCCATGGTTCCCGGCGGTGTTGATGCTGCACACTTTCGGCCCATGGACAAAACCTGGGCCCGGCGGCGGCTGGGAATCGACCCCCGTGTCGGCCTGCTGCTAACCATTGGGCGGTTGACACCCCAGAAAGGGCAGGACCGAATCATCCAGGCGCTCCCCCTCATCGAAAACGATAGCCGGCCGCTGCTGATGGTGGTGGGTGGCAACGAAGACGGGGACCCTGAGCGGCGACGTCTGCAGAAGCTTGCCGCCGCGGCCGGCGTTCAGGAGCGGGTAACCTTTTGCGGCAGCATCGCCCACCGCGACCTGCCTGTGTATTATGCGGCGGCGGACATCATCGTGCTGGCCTCGCATTATGAAAGCTTCGGGCTGGTGGGCTTGGAGGCTATGGCCTGCGGGCGGCCAGTTGTATCCACCCCGGTGGGTGTGATGGCCGAACTGGCCCGCATGCAGCGACCCGGCATCATCGCTGCCGAGGGATCACCGGCCGCCTTGGCCGCTGGCATCACCCTTGCCGGGGATCGGGCCCCGGACTGGCCCGACCACCTCATTCGCCAGAGCGTCAGGGACTACAGCTGGGCGAACGCGGCAACGGCGGCCATGGCGGCCTACCGAGCCGCCATACAGGCCGATGCGGCTAACCGTGGTCGGCAATGACTTGTCCCCATGGTCCATCGGCGACACCCCCATCTAGCTGCACCCGCTAGCGGCCAATTTGGGTGTATGATGAAAGGATAACCATGCAACTGATTGTTCATGACACGATCCCGGAGGCACCGACACCACAGCCCTGCGACGCCTTGGTGCTCTCGGCGCACCCGGATGACGCCGAATTCGGGGCTGCCGGTACGATCATCCGCTGGGTTGACGAGGGCCGGCGCGTCGTTTATGCCATTGCCACCAATGGTGACAAAGGTACCAGCGACCGCAGCCTGACCCCTGAGGCACTGGCCGCCATTCGCCGGGACGAGCAGGCGCGCGCGGCTGCATCTATCGGTGTCCAAGAAATCGTTTACCTGGGGTACCCGGATCAGGGTCTCGAGGATACCCCCGCCCTGCGCAAGGACGTCGTTCGCTTGTTGCGGATCTTCCGTCCCCGCATACTGGTCACTTCGGATCCGTATCGGCGCTATCTATGGCACAGGGACCATCGCATCATCGGCCAGGTGGCCATGGATGCTGTGTTTCCCTATGCCCGGGACCACATGGCCTATCCCGACCTTCTCGAAAACGGCCTGGAACCCCACAAGGTGGCGGAGGTATTCTTCTGGGGGACCGAAGACATCGACTACCGGTCGGATGTCACCGACACATTCGACCGTAAAATCAAGGCCCTGCGCTGCCACGCCAGCCAAATGAAAGAATTTAGGTTTTCTGACCCGGTGGAATGGTTGAAGGAGCGCTGTCGAGAGATGGCCCAAGGTTCCGATTTTGAACTGGCCGAGGGGTTTCATCGGGTGGCCCTGCCGATGTAGGCTCGTCTGGTGATTTCCACCCATGAGGTCGCTGTCCGCAGCCGCCTCTCCATAAGTACCCAAAAAAGGTGATAAACGCGTGTACAAACCATCCGACGAACCACACGACGCCACGAAGACCCCCACCCCCGCAGCGCGGCCGGAAGGCCGCTTGGGGGTGCTGATTCCGGGCATGGGGGCCGTGGCCACCACGTTTATCGGCGGTGTGCTGGCCATTCGCCGTGGCCTGGGCAAACCGATCGGCGCCCTGTCCCAAATGGGTATCCTTCCGATGGACCACGCCCTTTCCGAAGGCGACCGCCTGATCCGGGATGTGGTACCGCTGGCCCGATTGGACGACCTCGTTTTCGGCGGGTGGGACATCTTCGATGACGACATGTACGCCGCTGCCGTCGATGCCGGGGTGCTGGCACAACCGACCCTGGATGGCATCCGATCGGAACTGAAGGCCATACGGCCCATGCCGGCGGTGTTTGACAGACGTTATGTCAACCGGCTCGACGGACGCCACACCAAATCGGGACGCACCAAATTGGATCTTGCCGATCAAGTGCGCAGGGACATCCAGGCATTCAAAGACGCCAACGGCCTTGCGCGTATGGTCATGATCTGGTGCGGCAGCACCGAATCCTATTCCCAACCGGGACCGGTGCACCAATCTGTCAGCAGCTTTGAAGCGGGTTTGAAAGCCGACGATCCGGGCATCGCCCCCAGCATGATCTACGCCTATGCGGCAATTCAGGAAGGTCTGCCCTTCGTCAACGGCGCCCCCAATTTGACCGATGAGATTCCCGCCCTGCAGGCCATGGCGCAGCAACACGAGGTGCCCCTGAGCGGCAAGGATTTCAAGACCGGCCAGACGATGATCAAAACCGTTCTGGCGCCTGCTTTCAAAACGCGCCTGCTGGGGGTTGCCGGTTGGTTTTCCACCAATATTTTAGGCAATCGGGACGGCGAGGTGCTGGATGACCCACAGGCGCTGAAGGCCAAAGAGATCAGCAAACTGAGCGCTTTGGAGCATATCCTGCAGCCGGAATTATACCCCGATCTATACGGGGATCTGCACCACAGTGTCAAAATCAACTATTACCCGCCGCGGGGCGACAACAAAGAAGGCTGGGACAATATCGATATTTTCGGCTGGCTTGGTTATCCCATGCAGGTAAAGATCAACTTTCTGTGTCGCGACAGCATTCTGGCGGCCCCACTGGTATTGGATGTGGCCTTGTTTATGGACCTGGCGGCACGCTCCGGTTGGCACGGTCCGCAGGACTGGCTCTCTTTTTATTACAAAAGCCCGGTCACACCCGAGGGCGTAACGGTAGAGCACGATCTGTTCCAACAACGCGAGCGATTGAATGCCAGGCTGAACCAGGCTGCGCAGACGACCGTCAGAGATACGGAAATGTATGCAAACCACAAAAAAAGGAGACTTTCGAAATGAGCCAACTGCAACCAGGAGATGCGGCACCGGCGTTCAGCGCATTGGATCAGCACGGCAGCAATGTCGATCTTTCCGATTTCAAGGGGCGACGGGTATTTGTCTTTTTTTACCCCAAAGCCAACACCTCCGGCTGAACGACTCAGGCCCAGGCGGTGCGGGACGCACTGCCCGAACTGACGGCTGCCGGCGTGGCCGTTGTTGGCATCAGTCCGGACACGGTCGATCAGCAGAAAAAATTCGACGACAAGCACGGCCTGGGGTTTGCCTTGCTCAGCGACAGCGACCACCAGATTGCCGACGCTTATGGCGTGTGGGGCGAAAAGAAAATGTACGGTAAGACCTACATGGGGATTTCGCGCTCGGCGTTTTTGGTCGATGAAGCCGGCGACATCAGCGCCACCGGCTACAACATCAGCCCCCAAAAAACGGTTTCCACATTGAAGCAGTGGCTGGTGTGACGGAACGCTGACCGTAAACCGCGGCCTGGTTTTTTTCGGACCCGTCGGAAAGGCGACTTTTTTCGAGGGTATCAAATCAAACCCGTGGTGAAAAAAGATGAACGCGCAACAGATCATGGACAGCGATGAATTCAAGCGCTGTGAGGCCTTTCACGGCCACCCGTGCGGTGGGCTGGCCATCGGCTACATGGCGGCCAGGGCCGGGCTGGACTGGTTGAAGGAAAAGAGGGCCGTGGACGAAGCGTTGGTGGCCATCGTGGAAACCGATGCCTGCTGCGTGGACGCCATTAACAGGGAAGACCGTGTGTCATCCATGCTCCAACGGGTTGGCCTATAAGCCTTCCAGTCGAGAAACAGAGGCTTCTTCAACGGTGCTTCCGCCGCGGCGGCGTGTCGCAGCCTAAGGTTACTTTGCCGCCGTAAAGATGTCATTCACCCGATCCCAGTTGACGACGTTGAAGAAGGCGCCGATGTAATCCGGCCGACGGTTCTGGTACTTCAGGTAGTAGGCATGCTCCCAGACGTCGATGCCCATGACGGGTGTCTTGCCCTGGCTGAGGGGATTGTCCTGGTTGGGTGTTGCCACGATCTCCAGTTTGCCCTGGTCCAAGACCAGCCAGGTCCACCCGCTGCCGAAAAGCAGGGCGGCGGCATTGGTAAAAGTCTCCTTGAATTTCTCATAGCTGCCGAACCGTTTGGTGACGGCTTCGGCAACCGGCCCACCGAACGTGACCTCTTTTTTCAGCATCGGCCACCAGAACGAGTGGTTGGCATGCCCGCCGGCGTGATTGCGCACGGCCGTGCGGATGCTCTCGGGAACTGCATCGAGCTTTTTCAAGAGCGCTTCGGGACTTTTGTCCTGAAACGCCTCATGTCCGCTGAGAGCGCCATTCAGTTTGTCCACATAGGTCTGGTGGTGTTTCGTGTGGTGAATTTCCATGGTTCTGGCGTCGAAATAGGGCTCCAGGGCGTCATAGGCATAGGGAAGTTTGGGCAATGTATGATTCATGGGTGATTCTCCTGATTGTGAATTGCCAGCGGGGGACAGACCGAGGCCATAATCGCGCCGATCCCTTGTGATTCAATGTTATCCCGCTGTTGACAAAAAATGGCGACGCACCTAATGTAAATCAAATCGATAATTCTTATATTAACATCAGCAAAAACTATATCGCATGGTTACCCATACCCAGTTGCAGTACCTGGTGGCCGTGGACCGCCACGGGAGTTTTTCGGCGGCAGCCGCCCGGTGCTATGTCACCCAGCCGACGTTGAGCATGCAGATTCAAAAACTGGAGGCCGAATTGGGCGTGACCCTGTTCGACCGAGGCCGGAAGCCGGTAGCGGCCACACCCATCGGAAAGGCCGTCATTGATCGGGCCTACCGGACCCTGCGGGAATTCAGGGGCATCGTCGAGTTGGTCAATGAGCAGCGGGAGGCTGTCTCGGGAGAGCTGCGCGTGGGCATTATTCCGACCCTGGGCGCTTATCTGCTGCCCCGCTTCATCCCGGATCTGCTCACATCCTATCCGCTGGTTCGGATGACCATTCAGGAGCGGCTTACCGGGGACATTGTCGAAGGGTTGCGCCGGGATCTGCTGGATGTCGGCATTGCCGCCACGCCCTTGGAAGAAAAAGGGATTCGGGAAACGCCGCTGTTCCGTGAACCGTTCTATGCATTGGTCTCCGCCGGTCACCGTCTGGCCGACAAAAAGCGGCTGTCGACCGAGGATCTCGCACCGGGTGAGATGATTCTGCTGGACAGCGGCCACTGCCTGCGTGAACAGGTATCCCGAATTTGCATGGGAACCTTTAAGCAAGATGATCGCCGGTCGGTCAGGCTGCGATTTGTGGGCGGAAGCCTGGAGGGCCTGATACGAATCGTGGAATCGGGTTACGGGGTTACCCTGCTTCCCGAATTGGCCGCCATGACCCTGGCCGAAGGTTCCCGGGGGCTGCTGCATTCGTTTGAAGCCCCGGTGCCGGCACGCGAGGTGAGCCTCATTACCCATGGGGAGGGCGTTAAGACCCGGCTGCTGGAAATCCTCAAACAGTCGATTATGAAGGGCCTGCCTGCTGGTCTGAAAAATATCGACAGCGGGCATCCCATGCGCATTATCGGTGCAGGGCCGGCCTGATTGCTTTCGTTGTTAGACCGGGGGCCAATAAAAGGAACACGCCGGCCACCACCACCAGTGCGCCGGCAATTTCGATCGGGACCAGGGTTTCGCCCAGGAACAGGTGGGCATAAAAGACGGCGAAGGCAATTTCGGACATCACCAGAATGGATGCGATGCCTGCCGGCAGCCGGCCTAATGCAAAGGTAAAAGCAAAAAAAGCGAATACGGTGGAGATGCCGATCAAACCCCCGAACCACAAGTAGGCGATGGCAGGAACCGGCGGAGGCAGAAGGCTGCCGGTGAGAAGCTGGCAGGGCAGCAGAATCAGGGCGGCGATGCCGAAAGCCCAGGTAAGCGTCACCACGGCGCTGTACCCGCTGCGCAACGCCTTGCCGAAGAGGCTCCATCCGGCATAAAGTGCCGGTACGAGAAAACCGACGGCAATGCTGGCAAGGCTGACCTCGGGTGCACCGGCCTGGACGAGCCCGGAAACCAGGACCGTCCCCGTGGCGATGACCATCAGCGAGAAGATTTTCATGCCGGTGAGCGGCTCTTTCCAGACCATTCGGGCCGCAACCAGCACCATCGCCGGCATGGCCGCCTGCTGAATGGTCGTTATGGCCGCACCGTTGAGCCGGTACCCCAGATTGAGGGCCACGTGAAAGACGCCCAGACTGACCCCCATGCCTGCAATCACGGGCCAATCCGAGCGACGGATGGCCATGCCTTTCCGTTGGGTGCTTGCGCCCACAACAAGAAAAACAACGAATGCAGCCGTATCGCGCCAGAATGCCAGCGCCAGTGACGACACCTGGTCGTCAACCATGATCAGCTTGACGAATATGCCCGACAAGGCCCAGCAGGCAGCGGCCAGCAGGACGGCGATGGTTCCGGTTACTGTTGCCTGGAAGGTGCCGGGTTCGACGGTTGGCATTATTTTCCCCATACGTTCAGCGATAAATCCATCTATTTCCAACTCGCCTGCATCTCGTCCAGGGTCTTGATGGTGTCTGCCGACAGCGGGTCCGGCCGATGGGCCATTTTTTTCAGGGTCGCCGCCTGAAGCCGCTGCTCGAAGGTTTTGGCGCCGGCGCTCTTCCACTGGTCGTAGACCATGCGTTCGAAAATCTCGGAGTATTTGATTTTTTTGAAGTGCTTGAGGGTGTGGGGATCCTGGAGGTAGTGGCCGCCCGGACCCACCCGATGGATCACATCCAGGGCCAGGGTCTCCTCGGTGACAGGGATACCCTGCATGTAATGGTTGACCGAGTCGACGATGTCATGGACGAGCACCATGAATTCCGGCGAGGCCACGGAACCATGGTCCATCCAGCTGCTGCAGTCGTGCACGAGACCCGATCCGGCCGTGGCGGCCGAAAGAATCTGGAGTGCGGCCTCGGCACCGGCCTGGGCGTCGCAGAATTTGGCATCCGTGGCGCCGGCGGTTCCGAAGAAGGGCAATTGATAGCGTTGGGCCATCTGGGCCATGGCTGCCGTCATCAGGCTCATTTCCACGGCGCCATATGAGAAGATGGTCGAGCGCATGTCCATGATGGTGGTAAAGGCGCCGTAGATGAACGGCGCCCCGGGTTGGACTAACTGATGGACCACCAGTCCGCTCAGGGATTCGGCGCTGGCCTGCACCAGCGCACCGGCAAAGGTCGACGGCGAGCTGCCGCAGCACTGGGGCGCCGGGAAGTTGATCAGCGGGATGCGGTTCTCCGCGCAATACATGACTTTATCGATGGCCGGGTCAAAATAGACCAGCGGCGAAATGGGCTCCGAGTAGTGCACGATGGTGGGCGCTTCGTCGAAGGCCTCCTTGCCGCCGCAAAGCAGAAGCGCCATCTCGTAGGTGTCTTTGACGCTGTTGGTGTCCTTGCAGCAGAACACCAGGGGTTTTTCACAGTTTTCGAACACCTTGCGGGCGATGACTCGGTCGGCGATGTCGGCGGGCACGTCATCGGCCATGCCGATGGTCATGCACCACTGGAAGTTGGGCAGGGCGTCGCACAGGGCGGCGGTGGCTTTGACGTTGTCGCTGACGAACCGAGCGCGTTGGTGGGTTTTAGGGTCCATGTAGTCGACACAGTCCAGGCTGGGGCCGAAAAAACTTTTGTCCCGCTCCAGGAATACACTGCGCTCACCGGCGCGCTTGGCCAGAACGATGCGCGAAGGAGCTTTGCGGATGGCATCCTCCACCAGCCACCCTGGGATCTTTACCCGGTCGCCGGATACGCGAGCGCCGGCCCCGGCGAGGATCTCCAGCGCTTTGGGATGCGTAATTTTTATGCCCGTACGCTCCAGCACGTCCAGCGTGGCCGCGTGGATCTGGGCCATTTGTGCGTCATTGATGACCTGAAGGCGGGGCTTGAAGTAGAGTTCGTCGGTGGTCATTCCCATGATCGGTCTCCTCTCTGATAACAGTTTGCTTGCCTGGGGTCAGGATCGATCCTTTGCGGTTGACCCTGATTCCGCAACGAATGTGCCAGCACGTTCAAATGGGTCGTAAATCAGCCAACCCCTCTGACATGGCTTCCATAATCGACGCTGTCAGGCGCGTTGACCACCAGGAGCGTGAAGACAATTTTCGTTTCTCAGTCAAAAAATGAAAAATCGCAGCTCTAAATTGTTCGAAGTCAGGTCGTGAAGGAACGGGATTCATCTGGAGACATAGCTTATCCACACCGTGAAGGCAACGCCAATGCCGTCTTTCGACTCACAGGCATTCGAAACGCCTTGACCGGTTTTAGCAAAGACGGTAATCTACTGTCATTTCGATCTATTTCTCTTCACGCCGGACTGGCCAAACGCAATTATACAATACACTGCAACACGGGTGTCAGTGCAGAATTCAGGCATGTTGGCATTAAGCGCTAATTGAATACGATTGACTCGGCTTTCACCTTCACCTACAGGAGACGACCCAATGACTGCTGCCCACTGGCCCACCAAAAACTGGCCCGACGGAGTTCCCCACGACATCGACGACTACGACCACCCCCTGTTTCAGTTGCTGGACGACGCGGCGCGGGACTATCCCAACCAGACCTACACCATTTTCAACGATGCATCCCGCACCTTCGCCCAGGTCAAGGACACGGCCGACAGGATCGCCGCTTTTCTGCATGCAAAGGGCATCAAAAAGGGCGACCGCGTGGCCATTTTTCTGCCCAACTTGCCGCACTACCCGGCTATCTTTTTCGGCATCCTCAAGGCCGGTGCGGTTTGTGTGACCTGCAACCCCTTGTACACCCCTGCCGAACTCAATTACCAGCTCAAAGATGCCGGGGCCAAGGTGCTGTTCTGCATGGACCATCCCCAGTTCTACCCCACCGCCGAAACGGCCATCCAGGGCAGCGATGTGAAAACGGTGGTGGTCTGCAGCGTCAAATCCTACCTGCCCTGGCTGAAGGGTTTTTTAGGCGGCCTGCTGGGCAAGATTCCCCACGCCGAGCGTCACGCCGCCGGGCATCTGATGTTCGACGAGGTGGTCAGCAGCTCCCTTCCCGCCCCGCCGGCCACGGCGATCGATCCATCCACCGACCTGGCCCTGATCATCTACACCGGTGGAACCACCGGGGTGCCCAAAGGCGCAGCCCTGACGCACGCCAATTTCGTATACAACCTCAAGGCGTTGGATGTCTGGGCGCGGCTGGACTACGGCGAAGGCGGGCCGATAGAAGGGATCCGCAGGGGTGGTTATCACTGCTACCTGGGTGTGCTGCCGTGGTATCACAGCTTTGGAATGACCTGCGCCATGCTTTCCGCCTGCTTGTCGGGAAGCCGACTGATCTGCGTGCCGGACCCGCGTGCCGGTGACCCGCCGTTTACCGAGGTGCTCAAGCTGGTGCAGAAGCACCGGCCGACCCTGATGCCGGCGGTGCCGACCATTTTCGTGGCGTTTGCCAACCATTCCCTGCTGGACCAATTTGACCTGACTTCCCTGATGGCCTGCTTTTCCGGCGGGGCACCGCTGCCCCCGGAGGTGTGCCGGCAGTTCGAGGAGAAGACCGGCGCGATTATCTTCGAGGGGTATGGGTTGAGCGAAACGGCCCCGATAGCTACAGCCAATCCGTCTTTTACCGATACGCGCAAGATCGGGTCCATCGGTTTTCCCGTGCCCGGCACCGACGTCAAAATCTTGGACGCCGAAACCAGTCAGACCGAATTACCGCAGGGAGAAGACGGGGAGGTGGCCATCTGCGGCCCCCAGGTCATGCAGGGCTACTGGAACAAACCCGATGAAACGGCCGAGGTGTTCCGGGAGATCGACGGCCGTCGATTTTTTCTCACCGGAGACATTGGTCACGTGGACGAAGACGGTTACGTGGTCATCACGGACAGGAAGAAAGACATGATTCTGGTGGGGGGGTTCAATGTCTATCCGCGGGAGGTGGAAGACAACCTCTTCACCCATCCCAAGGTCGCCCTGGCCGCCGTGGTGGGGGTGCCGGATGCCAAGAGCGGCGAGGCGGTCAAGGCTTTCATTCAGCTGAAACCCGGTGAGACGTGCACCGAAGCGGAGATCCGCGAATTCTGCAAGGCGAACATGGCCGGCTACAAGCGGCCCAAGACCATCGAATTTCGCGGCACGATTCCGGTTTCCAACGTGGGCAAGGTGCTGCGCCGGGTGTTGCGGGATGAAGAGCGGGAAAAATCATAAACCCTGCGGTCGGCCTTCGGCATCGACTCGAAACAACCACGGCCGCTGGTTACCCTGCGATCGGAATCGCCTCGACGGTTTTTTGTCGGAGACATGGAATCGGGGCGCCTGGGTTTAGGTATTTGCAACCGCAATTTGAGAAGTGAGGCCAAATGAAAAAACAAATGTTCAAGCTGGTTGTTTTGTCCCTCGTTCTCGTCATGGCCGGTGCCGGGTGCTCCGGAACCCATGTCCGGGGGATAACTCCCGATGCGGGAAAAACGAAAAATGTTATTATGATAATCGGTGACGGCATGGGGCCGGAACAGGTCGGACTGCTGCTTTCATACGCCAGGCAGGCGCCCCATACGGTGATCGGGGAGAGAAGAACGGCATTTGACCGGATGATGGGCGAAGGGGGCGTTATGGGGCTTTCGCTGACTTACCCCGACAAAGCCTTGGTCGTCGATTCTGCAGCATCCGGAACACAGATGGCCACCGGCCAATTTGCCGGGTCGGAAATGATCGGGGCTGACAAGCATGGCAATCCGGTGGAAACCGTCCTCGAAAAAGCGATCAAAACGGGTAGGTCAACCGGGCTGATTTCTGATACGCGCCTCACCCATGCGACACCGGCCGCTTTTGCCTCCCATCAGCCCCACCGGAGCCTGGAAAATGACATTGCCGTTGACATGCTAAACGCCGGTCCGGACGTCATGCTTTCGGGGGGCTTGCGGCATTGGATACCCCAGGAGGCCAATGACAAGGAATCGGCGGAATACAAAGCGCTGGAGCAGATGACTCAAGGCTCCGTGATACTAAAATCCAAGCGCAAGGACAGCCGGAATCTGCTGAAAGAGGCCCAGGAAAAGGGTTATATGCTTGCTTTCAATCGAACCCAGATGGAAGCGGCCCAAGGCAAATTGCTAGGCCTTTTCGCCTACTCGGCACTGCCTGACGGCATCAAGGTGACCCACAGCCAGGACAGTCCAGACCGGACCATTCCCACGCTGAAAGAGATGTCCGCCAAGGCGATCGAGGTGCTGTCCAAAAATGACAAGGGCTTTTTCCTGATGATCGAGGCCGGCATGATCGACTGGGCCGCCCATTACAACGACACGGGGCTGATGCTCCACGAGATGCTGAGGCTCAACGAGACTGTCGAGTATGTGCTGGACTGGGCTGAAAATCGTGACGACACCCTGATTATCGTAACGGCAGACCATACCACGGGTGGATTCGGGATCAGTTACCATGCCAAAGACCTTCCCCAGGGAAGGACGCTGCAGGGTGACTTGTTTCAGGGAAGAGAATTCAAACCCGGGTTTAATTTTGGTAATCCCGAGGTCCTGGATAGAATATACAACCAGCAATTGAGCTACGGTGATATCTTTTACGGTAAGTTTGACAGTCTGCCCAAGGAACAGCAGACACCGGCCAAACTGGCGGAAATCGTCAATGAATATACAGAATTTGACATCAGCGAAGCCCAGGCCGTACGCATTCTGGCAACCGAGGACAATCCATTTTTCACCGCAGGTCATGGCTCTCTGGGGAACCAGGTCGTGCCCAAAATGGGGCCCACCGGCGCCTTCTTCGTGTATCAGACCGATGACAACCGCCAGAATCTGTTGGCCAGAGAAGTGGCGGCCGACCAGATGGTGGTCTGGAATACGGGCACGCACACCGCAACGCCCGTGCTCGTTTTCACCAAAGGCTCACCCAAGGCGATGGCGCCATTTGCCCATGTGATGCATCACACGCAACTGGGTCGCATTACCATTGAGGCCATCTTGACCCAGTGAATCCGGTCAGCGCGTTGTTATCCGTATAGAAGTAACAATAATGCCGAATGGATCGACCATTCGGCATTATTGTTGGTTGGGGCGAACCGCGGTTGCCGGTATCGATAGAGCGGTAAAACCGAAATTTTTAAAGGTGAAACGTTCGCTTCTGGTCAGGCACGATGTGTCAGGATCGTGCCACCTGCATCGATGGGTCATTCAATCAGCGTGGTGATGAAACACCCCCCGCCACCCCCGGATGACGAGGTCGCCGCGGTGGCGTCGGTCGTCAATGCGCCCGGATCGTCGATGATGCCGTTTTGGATGCCGTCCGCATCGGTTAGGGGGTCCCCGTCGGTCAGGGTGAGGGTGATCCGGTTGTCTCCGTCATTGCTTCCAAAGCTGATCTCTCTCCAGGATCCTGACGAATTGATTTTGTAATACTGCGCTGCACTTGTCACGGCATCAGGAAATTCAAACGACACGGTAACCGATTCGCCAGCCGTCAGTCCGGTGATGAAAAAACGATTGACCCCATAGGGGAACTGCCTTGAGGGTTTCCCTGCCTGGGGCAGGGATGGGTCGTCATCGTTCAGGCAAGCCACATTTGAAAAATGGCCGCTGGAGGTGTGCAGGCGCACTTTTTCGATGCCCTTGGGGGACCGGAACGCAGCGGTGTCAAAATCCATGTAGTCGGGGGTTCCATCCTCGTCGAAATCCTCCCCGTCGGTACCCTCCTCACTGTCCAGCACGCCGTTGCCGTTGGAGTCCGTGCCGTCGATCGCCCCGTAAACGATGATCTTTTTTTGATCGACATAGCTCCACCCGGCTTCGAGAATGTTGATGTCGGTGGTGTCTTCAGGAAGGGGTTCGATCTTTATGATGGTTGCCGAGCGTGAACAAGAACCGGCGCTGTGGTCCAGGTTATAATCATAGGGCCATAATACATTCTGGTCGTCGGCGTTGCTGGATTGATCCGGCGGGCCGACGTATTTTTGCGGAACGACCACGCGAAAAGGCCCTTCGCCATCCAGTTTGTTTTCGTCGTTCAGCACCCCGGTATCCAGATAGGCGCCTTCGCGTTTATAAGCCAATATGGCCTTCAAACCACCTTCAACCGGGATGGCATCGCCATGCGTCCGGCCGCTGCAGGAGGGTGCACGGTAGTCGCACCAGCCGTAGTCTGGATTCTGGTCGACGTCCGCCTGCAGGTCATAGTAGTAGGTCGCCGGCGGGTATTGATAGGACTGCCCCGGTGTATTGCCATACACATGGTACATGTCGAGGTCCGTATGGTAGGTTAACGGATGACTCTGCCCCCACCCATCGGGTGCATATACCCATATGCCGGAGGCGCTGCTCAGCATGCCGGCATCCTCCAGCAGATCTTTGATGGGGACGCCGGTGTATTCGGCGTAAAAGTCACCCGATCGCGACGTGTTCATCAGCATAAACTGGGTGTGCGACCCAAGCGCTTCCAGCTGATCCCGGGTATAGACGCGATAGGGCGCCGGGGTCAGTCCGGGATGGTCGTCCGCATCGCCGGGAAAGCTGTTGACGGCGATTTCGTCGGCATTGGCATAGCCGTCACCGTCACTGTCCAGGCCGTCGATATCGACGACCGCCTGGGCGTTCCGACCAGAATTTTTGTAGGCCGCACCATAGGCGTTGATGGTGTCCTCTATGTCTCCGGCGCCGTCGTATCCGTAGGTTTGGTGGCACCACTGGCAGCTGCCCAGTTCCACGGCTTTGCCTTTGGAATTGATATAAGAACCACCGCTGTGGCACAGGTTGCAGTTTTCCAGCTTGGTGCCGGCCTTGGCGGGATAGGCATCCAGGAACTTATCGGCATCCCTTTCCCCTTCGTGATGGTAAGCGGCAAATGCCGGCGTTCCCAGCAGCAGTGATACGATCAACAACCCGATTGTCCATTTGAAATGTCTCATCCGTTCCTCCTTAAAAATCAAGACTGAACCTGCAAGTGATTACATTTTCCGCATCGATATAATCGGCCGAACCATCCGGCAGCACTCTCACGCGAACCGGCTCGGAAAGGTTGGTGTGCGTGAAGTCGAGAACGACCCGGGCCATGGGAAAGAGCACCCAGTTCAATGCAAGGCTGTAGGCATCCGCTTCCCTTACCGAGACAAAGGAAGCGGGGTTGATCCAGTTCTCATCTCCGCTGAAGTGGTCGATCCGTGCAGCCAGGCAAAATGCCCCCCAGGTTCCCTCCTGGGGGTTGAAGAAGTTGTCGGGGTATATGGGCTTGACGATCCCTTTGGACAGGATGGGGCGTTCACCGGAAATGCACCACACGGCACTGGCGTACCAGGAGGTAAAATCGGCATCCGGCGGATTGTCACCGGCCGTCACCAGGTCCGTATAGGTCAGCCTAAAATACTCGCCCTGAAATATTACCGGACCCGCCGCCCATGCCGCTTCGACGCCGACGCGCCGCCGGCTGCCCGCATCATGGATGACGCCGAATTTGGTGTTGTGGGTCAGCACATACAGGTTTGTATCCGTCCCCACCATTCCTGTGCTTTTGACCCTCAGGTCGACGTTGAGGGGGTCGATTTGTGCATATGTCGCCGACGCACCGAACTGAAACCCGGTGAGCCATGGGGAGAGAGACCTTTTAAAGGGAGAAACCGTGACCCTCGTCGCCATTTCAGGTGAGTCCTCTTCAGGCCCGGATGCCGAGCCGTCGTCACCGTCACCGTTGAACAGACCGGCGGCGAACATCATCCGGTCCTGAAACAGCGAACCGTGAAGCATGATGCCGATGTCCCGTTTGGGACCCAGATAGTACCCCATGGAACGTTCGGAAAAATGTTGTGCCTTGTCCGCGGATTGCCATTCGAGGCTGAAAGGTTCTTTAAACTGTCCAAACCGCAGGGCCGAAGGATCGAAGACGGCTTCCCCATAAGCATCCACGAGATTGTCGGTTTCATTGCCCTCAAATTCGTATTCCATGCCGAATCGGAAGTACTGTGTCAACTGGCCTCTGAAGCGCAGCCGTGCCCGGCGGATGTCAAAACGATTGTCGGCCCGCTCTTCTTCTGCATAGTAACGATAATCGGCTTGAAATGAACCGCCCAGGCGGAGTTCCATTCCGCCCTCCTCTTCCGAGCGGATATAAAAACCGTCCTTGTACCCGGCAAAGAAGATTCTTTCGGCCTGCGCCTCCTGCAAGGGGAAAATGACAAGTACGAAAAAGAAAAACCATTTAACCATCGAACCTGCGTCAACACAGAACAGTCGCTCTCTTTGCATTTCACCGGATTCTTTACAATGATGAGTGATGAGATGGGGTTATCTGTGAATGTACCTGCTTTTAAAGAGTCATCTATAGTTATTTAGACTTTCTTTAGTCAATATTATTATCGAAAATTTAAAATTAAGTTCTTAAGAATACCATAAATAACCATAAACAACATCTGAAGCAAAAAGGATGACATCCTTAACTCCGGGTTTGGGATCTGCCGGGGGTAAGGGCCGCCGTTTAAGAATCGGTAAAGCGCAAATGAAAGGCATAAAGCGCCAATGGGGTATCCGTAAAAAATGGAGCCGCGCAGTTTGAGTCGGAGCGACGTGGAGATACCGCATAGCGAAGATGCGGGAGAGGGTTCAAAAAGGAAATGATCGACCGTGGATCGGAAGACGTGAAATCGGGAAGGTATTTGTGCCGGCGTGTGCCCGTTGGGTTATCTACCAGCGGCCGCCTCTGCGCAACCCCCCGGTTGTTTCCTGGTGGATCGAACGCGAACCTACCGCTTACCAGGGCGGGTCAGTTTCTTTTCCTTCGCCGTACAGATCGTCCAGCACCTTTTTCAGGTAGCTGTCTTTGGCTTTGAGCAGCTTGGATCCACGGGTGATTTTACAGAGGCTGATCTTGTGTTCGGCGGCAATTTTGCGCTGGGTCTTACCTTCGTAGAGGTCTTTGAGCAGTTGCCAGCGGAGCGTAAGGGTGTCGATTTCGCTGGGCGTGAATATCTCCCGGAACAGCACTTCCATTTCCTTGCGGTCATCGGTTTGGGCGAAAAGGTCGATCAGTTCCCGGGTTGCGGTTTTCATGGAAGTGGCCCCTTTTAAAGGCAGGATGCCGCCGGGTTCATGGGAATTTTTTTCAGGCATCCGGCAGGGAATCATTGCCTAATGGGTTCCTGCAGCGGACGCAGGGGAAAAAGAGTTTGATTTTGACCGTCCGCCTATATACTTAGAAGGCGGTCCGAAGCGTTTCTGTATGACAGAACATAGAAAAAATCCTGTGGAAAGGAAAGGAAAAAATTCATGAAAAAGCGTTGCTGTGCCTTGACCGCCATCTTCGCGATCACCGCAGTGATCTATGCTGCGCCGGTTGCCGCGTCTGACCCGGTCCTCATCGGCATATCAAAAATTGTCGCCCACCCGGCCCTGGATGCCATTGAAAGGGGAATCCAGGAAGTGGTCAAGACCCAGTACCCCGATGCGCGGTTCGACCCGCAAAATGCCAACGGTGAAATGTCGACGGCGTCGTCCATTGCCCAGAAGTTCAAGTCCGAGAATGTGACCCTGGCCGTGGGAATCGCCACGCCGACCGCCCAGGCGCTGGTCAATGCACTCAAGGACCGCCCGGTGATTTACAGTGCGGTGACCGATCCGGTGGGCGCAGGGTTGATCGGGTCGACGGAGAAAGGCGAGAAAAATGTCACCGGCATCTCCGACATGACCCCGGTGAAGGCGCAGATCGAACTGCTCAATCGCATCAAGCCGATCCAGACGCTTGGGCACGTTTACGCCAGCAGCGAAGCCAACGCCGTCAGCCTGGCCAATATCGCCCGGCAGGTATGCAAGGAGATGGGCATCAAGTTCATTGAAACCACCGTATCCAATTCCGCCGAGGTGAAGCAGGCCGTTCAGACCATCGCCGGTCGGGTGGACGGCATCTACATCTCCAACGACAACACCGTGGTGTCGGCCCTGGCCGCCGTGACCAGCGTGGCCCAAAAATACAACATCCCGGTCATGTCGGCTGATCCCAGCAGCGCCGAAACGACCCCGGTGCTGGCCGCCTGGGGCTTCGACTACTACAAGATGGGCAAGGCTACCGGCCGCTTGGTGGTCCGTGTCCTCAAAGGGGAAGCGCCTGAAACCATCCCCACCATTTTCATGACCGATGCATCGGACGTGGACCTGTTGATCAACCTGGATGTGGCCGACGAACTGGGCCTGACTTTCCCGGAAGATGTCATCGCCAATGCCAACACGATCATCGAGGACGGCAAGCTGATTAAAAAATAGTTTCCCTGTCGACATTCACGGCAAAAGGCGGAGAGCAAGGGTTGGTTCGGCTTTCCGCCTTTTGTGCCACTGCCAATACAAAGACTGAGACATGCTCGAAGGAATTTTTGTCGAAGGGCTGATATACGCGATCATGGCCCTGGGGGTGTTTT
Organism: Desulfosarcina sp.; assembly: GCF_041551955.1. GTDB lineage: Bacteria > Desulfobacterota > Desulfobacteria > Desulfobacterales > Desulfosarcinaceae > Desulfosarcina. The sequence goes on along the minus strand of NZ_JBFELV010000026.1, from coordinate 3,091 downwards.
TTACCTTCCGAATTCTCGATTTCCCTGACCTGACCGTTGACGGCAGCTTCCCCATGGGCGCGGTGATCATGGCCACTTCGCTGACCGGCGGAATGCACCCCCTGACCGGACTGCTCATGGCCTTTTGCGGCGGCGTGCTGGCCGGATTCGTCACCGCGGCCATCCACAACCGGCTCAAGGTGCCCCATCTGCTGGCCGGCATTCTGACCATGACCATGCTCTATTCGGTGAACATCCGCATTCTGGGCAACCGGGCCAACCTGCCCCTTCTGCGCGTGGATACGATCATCTCCCACGTCACCGCCGCTGCCCAGGGCTTGATTCCGGCGGATTGGGCATCGCTGATCTTTTTCGTCCTCGTCGTCCTGGCCATCAAGTTTGCCCTGGACATGTTCTTCCATACGGACATGGGATTGGTTTTCGGCGCCATGGGCAACAACGAGCAGATGGTCAGGGTCCAGGGGGTCAACCCGGCCACCCTCAAGCTCATCGGCGTGGGCCTGTCCAATGGGCTGGTGGCCCTGTCCGGGGCCTTCGCCGCCCAGTACCAGGGCTTCGCCGACGTGAACCTGGGGCAGGGGATCGTGGTGTCCGGACTGGCCTCGGTGATGCTCGGCGAGTTCATCATCAAGTCCAACCGCATCGGCATGCTCACCCTGCGGGTGATTCTGGGCGCGATCCTGTTCAAGGCCATCATGTATCTGGGCCGCTTTTACGGCTACTATATCAACATGACCCCCAACGACCTCAAGCTGATTGCGGGCATCCTGATCATCGTTTCCCTGGCCGTGACCAACTACCGCCGCATTCGCGGGAAGGCGGGAACCGCCGCATGATCCGTCTCGAGAACCTCAACTGCACCTTCCACGCGGGCACCCCCAACGCCAAGACGGTCATCCGGGACTTGAACCTGACCGTGGGTGCCGGTGAATTCGTTACCATCATCGGCAGCAACGGCGCCGGCAAGACCACCCTGTTCAACCTGATTTCCGGCAACCTGCTGCCCACTTCCGGCCGGATCTATGTCAAGGGGGTGGATGTCACCGACCACCCGGAGTACAAGCGGGCGGTAACCATGGGCCGCATTTTCCAGGATCCGCTGGCGGGCACCGCCTCCAACATGACCCTGGAGGACAACATGATGATCACCAGCAAAAAAGGCTTCAAGTGGCCGGTGATCAGCCTCAACCGAAAAATGCGGGCCTATTTCAAGAGCCATTTGGTGAACCTGAAGATGGGCCTGGAATCGCGGATGAAAGAGAACGTCAGCACCCTGTCCGGCGGTCAGCGCCAGGCTTTGACCCTGTTGATGATGGTGCTCTCCAATCCGGATATCGCGCTGCTGGACGAGCACACCGCGGCCCTGGATCCGAGCAACGCGGCCATCGTCATGGACCTGACCACCCGCTTCGTCACCGAACACCGCCTGACCACCATGATGATCACCCACAACATGAACCATGCCATCGCCTTTGGGAACCGGCTGCTCATGATGGATGCCGGCGAAATCATCATCGACGTCTCCGGTGCGGACAAAGCCAGGCTCACCGTGCCCAAGCTGCTGGAGATGTTCTCCAGCGTCCGCCGCCAGGCCTTCGAGAACGACGAAGTGCTGCTCTCGGCGGGATAACCGATGAATCAAAATCCAATTTTTCGAACCGGGGTTTCATCTGCGTTCAGACCGGTGGCGCAAAGGGTACGCGTCTGAGGCGGCTCGTGTGCGTTTCGCGACCTGCCAAACGGGGCGGCGACGGGTCAGATGAGAAGCAAACGCTTCAATGGACTGCCGGATAAGCCAAAAGCAGCCGATCGAAAAAGAGACCCATCTGCCGAGCGGCGTTATGCAACCAACGGATTTTAACCTATGACTGAATGGACGCTACCCGACGTCTGCGATTTTCATGGACGCGCCGTGCGATACGGGGTGCGTGGCGATGGCCCGCCGGTCGTCGTGGTTCACGGCACACCCTGGTCGTCTTTCAATTTGCGGCACATCATCAACGCCCTGTCTCGAGACTTCACCGTCTACTACTATGACCTGATCGGTTACGGCCAGTCGGATAGATCTCCCGGCGATGTTTCCCTTGGCGTCCAGAACCAGGTGTTGGATCGTCTTCTGGATCACTGGCGGCTGGACAGCCCATTGATCATTGGTCATGATTTTGGAGGAACGACGGTGCTTCGAACGCACCTGATCGATGGACGTGATTTTGACAGGATCGTGCTCATCGATCCAGTTGCGCTTTCTCCGTGGGGCTCGTCTTTCTTTCAGCATGTCCGTGCGCATGAAGCCGCCTTTGCAGGTGTTCCAGACTACATCCATGAAGCTATTGTCCGCGCATACGTCAACACCGCTGCCTTCAAACCCATCGATGAAGCTACTCTGGATTCAATCGTCCTGCCGTGGACCGGCCCAGACGGAAAAGCGGCTTTCTACCGGCAGATCGCCCAGGCGCATTCCGGTTACACAGATGAAGTGCAAGCCCTGTACGCTCGTATTTCCAGGCCGGTCTTGATCCTGTGGGGCCGAGAGGATGCATGGATTCCGATGGAACACGGCGAGACGTTGCGCGATATGATCCCGGGCTCATCCTTGCACGTTATTCCCGATGCCGGGCATCTGGTAATCGAAGAGCAGCCAGATCAGCTCGTGAAAAAGATCCGTCCGTTTATCCAAAACAAAACCATCCCGTCAAAAGCCTGATTGAGCCGTCGCCGAAAGCGGCGCACCTATTTGTCTCATCGCATCGTGTTCTGGATAGTCCCCAAAATGATGGCCGACCCGTTTTTTGTTTCAAGGCGGGCAGATGGTTATAAAAAAATTGGCCTCAGATAATACACATTGGGCATGTTTTGAAAAAAGCCCATGAATACCTGGAATGATCCTATGCTTTGGACGGGTTTACCGGTATGGTCCGTCAGATGAAAAAGGACGGTGTGAAGATGGAGGTATGCGTATATGCATTATAAGTGCTGGGCATCGACCCGAGCAATATACCACCGGACGTCGACCATGTCGGCAACGATTTCGTCTCGGTCGTCGGATATCAGGCTCAAAGATACACGGCGGTTGCCACCAATTAGAAACCTT
>NZ_JBFELV010000025.1:0-26857 GCF_041551955.1 Desulfosarcina sp. | reverse complement strand
TCCAGTGCCACACGCTTGCCGTCATCGCCGACCTTGCCGTTTCCGACGGCTTTGACCTTACCCTCAGCCGGTTTTTCCTTGGCGGTATCGGGGATGATAATGCCACCTTTGGTGGTGGTCTCTTCTTCGACGCGCTGCACCAGAATTCGATCCTGCAATGGTCTGAGTTTCATTTTTCCTTCTCTCCTTTTTAGATTAGAACTTGTGTTGATCACCAAAAAAACAAAGCCTCACAACTATTTTAAACCAGGTCAACCCACATGACCTTATTTTAAACAAATGCCGTCGCATACGCTGATTTTTATTCAGGAAGACGAAAGATTTAATAATCTAATCACACGTCATGATTTGTAAAGAGTGGATGTCATTTTTATATGCGGAAACCGCTATCGTCTTTTTTTTGCATGGGCGCTTTAAGCACCGCACCAGTGGATGGCACCGGCGTGCGTGATTATGGCCCACGGAAGTCAGTCGTCGCCCGTTGTCGCTTTAGACGCTGTGACGCCGGTGCCGCTTGGTTTGCTTTCAGTGGTGGCTGTATCCGCAGGTTTGTCGCTGGTCGCCGTTGCTGGTTTTTTGGAATAGTCCGTCACGTACCAACCGGTTCCTTTAAGATGGAAACTGCTTTGGGAAATCAGTTTGTTCAACTTTCCCGAGCAACGCCTGCATGTGGTCAGCGGAGCATCTGAAAATTTCTGAATCGCCTCTTCTATTCCTCCGCACGCCACACACTGGTATTCGTAGAGCGGCATAGCTATTTTCTCCTGTAACCTATTGCATATATTATATAAAACGATTTGCTGTGCCTGAACGACTGCTTTAATATATGTCAATTTTCGTGCTTGTCAAGAAAATGCCGATGAAAATCAGGGGATGGTTTTTAAGCCATCGAAAGGCAGGCGCCAGGTGGCGTAAAAATCAAGCACGGCACCCAGTCCAGCGGTTTTCAGGGAATCTAGAATGTCGTGGGTGATACGGTGCACCCGGCGCTCTTCGTCGAGCTTTTCAACCTCGCTGGCATTGAAGTTTTGCTGAAAGCGGCTGAAGCGAACGATATGGACCAATTCATGGGTGACCACGTACAAGGCGAAAGGGGAGAGTCCAATTTCGGGACGCTTTCCAAGAACGTCGAGGATGGAATGGTCCTGAATACATATCTTATAAAAATCGTATGCGCTCGATCCTAAGACCCCACCTTTGACTTTGCCTTCATATCGAATGATCTGGGCGAAGGGGCCGTTGACGATTTCATCATCGGCCAAATCAACGAGGGTTTTCACATCATATTTAGGGTGCAGCCACTGGCTAGCGGACATTTTATAATAGTTGCTGACCACTTCTTCGGCCATGGCCACGGCGTTGTTGACAATCGTCAGTTCATCGTTTTTGAATGTGGGGATAGGAAACTTTTTTTTCATTAAATTCCTGTAGCATACCCCATTTCATGGATCAATGACATAATCGGATGAACCCGCGACGGCAACGGACGGTTTTCGAAGTGCAGCCGTGATTTCGATTTTTGGATCCACTGGATAGGCGGTTGATCGGCAACGGAGAATAAAAAATGATGGACAAGATCAGTGCAATGATATAAATGAACCGGGTTATGCAGTTACTTTATTATGAATGGGGGTGATCTGTTGGGCAGCGTGATCAAGAAACGAAGAAAAAAGATGCGCAAGCATAAGCACCGAAAGCTGTTGGCCCGCACGCGGCATCAGAGAAGAAAGGGTAAATAATGACACCTTCGCACTTCTGTGATGGTCACCAATAAAAAAGCACCGGCACAACGCGCGTCGGTGCTTTTGTTGTCTTCGGGTTAAGTCGCCGCTATGGCCTTCCCAACACTTTTCCTTCGTAGCCTTTCATGTACTTGAAGATCTCAGAGTCTGTCGACAGAATGATTGAGCTGTTTTCTGACAGCGCCTCGTTGTAGACTTCCAGTGTTTTGACGAAGGAATAAAACTCCGCGTCCAGCCCGTAGGCTTTGGCATAGAGTCTTGTCGATTCGGCATCCGCCTTGCCCTTGATCTCCTGCGCCGTCCGGTAGGCTTCCGATTCGATTCGCTTTAATTCCCGTTCTTTCTCGCCCAGGATTTTCTGAGCTTCACCTTTTCCTTCGGACCTGAATTTCTGGGCAATCTGTTTTCTCTCGGCAATCATTCGTTCGTAGACGGATGTTCGGACCTCTTCTACATAGTTGACCCGCTTGATCTTTACATCGACCAGTTCAATGCCGAAATTGGACAGTTTGGGCTTGGCCTGGTTCAGGATGCCGGTGTCGATTTGGTCACGTCCGACATACACCTGGGAGAATCTGACCGGCTTGTCTTTCTGTGCGTCCGGATCTGAACCATCACCCAGGTCCTCGAAGGTGTCCAGTTCGCGGTTGCTGTTGCGGACTGCTTCGATGAGGCGGTTGGAGGTGACGAAGTTTCTCACGGTGGGATCGATGATTTCGTCCAGTCGCTGCTGAGCCCGGTTCACGTACCCCACCGTTTTGAAAAAGAGGACGGGGTCAACGATCTTCCAGCGGGCAAACGTGTTTACCCAGATGTAGGTCTTGTCCTTGGTGGGGATCTGTCCTGGGTCTCCGTCCCATTCCTGAAGGTTGTTGGGGAAAACCAGTGCTTTTTCGATGACCGGAAGTTTGAATCGCAGACCCGGTGTCAACACCGTCCGCTGAACCTTGTCGAATCGGGTGATCACCACCTGTTCGGTTTCATCCACGGTATAGGCACAGACGAACAGGAGCAATACCATTAGGCCGGCCGCAGCCAGCAGTGCTTTTATTTTCATTTGGATTCACCCTCACTGTTTCCGAGGTTCAAGAGAGGCAGGATGTTTTTCTGGTCGGCATCCACGATAAATTTGCGGTTTATCTTGGGCAGCAGCTCCTTGAGCGATTCCAGATAGAGCCGTCGTTTCGTCACGTCCTTGGCCTTGACATATTCGCTGTATAGGTCCGTGAACCGGGCCGCATCACCCTGGGCCCGGTTGATCCGATCCAGCGCATAGCCCTCGGCGGCCTTGATGGTTCTTTCGGCCTCACCCTTGGCGGCCGGGATGGCCTTGTTGTAGTCTTCCCGGGCCTGGTAGATCATCTTCTCTTTTTCCTGGGTGGCCTGGTTGACTTCGTTGAATGAGGCTTGCACCGGCGTGGGTACATTGGTCTTCTTCATTTCCACGGTAACCACGTTGATACCTGTCTCGGCTGCATTTAACTCTTCCTGGAGAACACGCTGGGCCTCCACCGCAATCTCATCACGTTTGGTGATCACCTCGTTGATGCTTCTATCCCCGACTACCAATCGCATGCTGGATTCCGACAGGTCCCGCAGCAGGCCGTTGGCGTCTTTCACCTTGAACAGGAAATTGTAAGGATCCTTGATCTTGTATTGAACGATCCATGGCACCACCGCCACATTCAGGTCGCCGGTAAGCATCAGGGAAATGTTGGCTGAATCCGAGGCTGATTCATACCTGCCGTCAATCTCGCCACGCTCCGACTGGAAGCCGAACTCTTCCTTGTAAACGCGGTCCTGACGAACTTTGGTGACTTTTTCGATGCCGAAGGGCAGTTTGAAGTTGGGGCCCGGCTCGGCGATGCGGACAAACTTGCCGAAACGCTGAACCACGCCGACTGAACCGGACTCGATGGTAAAAAAGACCGAGTAGCCGAACATCAGCGCAGCGATGACCACAATAATCAGCAGCGAACCGCCCGGTGGTTTGAATTTTTTCAGCTGGTTGATGATATCATCCATTTGCGGAGGAACGCCGCCGGGCTGCTGTTGGTGCTGACGGTTTAACTTTTCCCAATCCCAAGCCATTTTTTATCCTTCGTGTGAATGGTGATGCTGCAGTGGCTTCTCGCGCCGTCCTCAAGATCGTCGGATTTACCGATCGCCCCCGTTGTGGTAAAAGGGGTCGCCTCATTGGTTTCCTGCGGCGATTGAATGTCGGCGAAAAGATGAAATACGGCCGGCTATAGACGATATTCAAATGTAGGCTAATTTAAGATTGACATCCCGTTAAGTCAAGGGAAATCAAAGGGAAGCACTCATCGGCTTAACTTTGGACAGAGCGGTGTTGGGTTTGTGTTGACTTGGTGAATCACCGTTTTTATGCCGGCGGGAAGGGCGCGCCGGTTCAATCTTTGTATTTTTCCCGGCCCCTGAGGAGATCGATCCAGCATGGAGAACAAGCGTCGCCCCAACCTTACGTTCACACCGATCGGCCAGGTCCTGGATTCCATTCTCGATCAATGCCGGTCCGAAAGTGCCGGCGGTATCATGCACCTGGTCCATGTATGGGAAAAAGCAGTGGGGCCGCCGATATCAGACAACGCGAAACCGTTTGCCGTCAAGGGATCGCTTCTGTTGGTGCATGTGTCCAGCTCCGCCTGGTTGCACCAACTCCGGTTTTTGAAAGCCGAACTGCTGGAGAAGCTCAACCACAGCCTCACCAACGAACGGATCGAGGATATCAAATTCAAAATCGGTCTGATGTAAAGCACCATGGAACCGTTGACCCGCGATCATTTCTTTAATGGCAAGATCGTCCTGAATCAACCCGCATCAGGCTATCGGTTTTCCATCGATGCGGTTATCCTCTCCCATCTGGTCTGCCCGCTGCCCGATGAGACCATACTGGATCTGGGGACCGGTTGTGGCGTGATTCCCATCATGCTGGCATTCCGGCATCCGGAAATCCGGGTGATCGGGGTGGAGATCCAGCCTTCGCTGTCCAGACTTGCCCGACAGAATGTTGCCGACAACCGTCTGGCCCACCGGGTTCGCGTAATAGACAAGGACATCGGGAAATTGTTGTTGACGGATATCGGGGGTGCGGTCGATCGGGTGGTGACTAACCCGCCCTATCGTAAACGGGGCAGCGGCAGAATCAATGCCGACAGCCAGAGGGCCGTGGCGCGGCATGAATTGAAAACCGATCTGGATACGGTGATGCGCACTGCCTGGCGGATGTTGCGCAAGGCCGGCCAGTTTTCCATCATTTACCCGTCTGTTCGCTGCGTTGACCTCGTGGCGGCGATGCGGTCCACAGGGATAGAGCCTAAATACCTGACGATGATCCACTCCAAACCGTCGTCTCCGGCGAGGCTGGTTGTGGTGACGGGTATAAAGGGTGGACGTCCGGGGCTTGAGGCCGGCCCGCCGCTTGCCTTGTATCACGAGGATGGAACCTACACCCGGGCCATGGAGGCGATGTTTTCTGGCTGAGCCAATCCATCGACCTGTCACCCGGAGGGGATCCTATTCCTTGAGCGTGTTCATTACCAGTCCCGATTTCACTTTTGGATAGAAGTAGGTTGATTTCCGGGGCATGATCAATCCTTTCTGGGCGACTTCCTGAACTTGTTCGATGTGGGTGGGATTGAGGATGAATGCCACATCATAGGTGCCGGCGTCGATGGATTGAAAGGCATGGTCCGCGGTGCTGGCGTAACCAATGAGCTGTTCGTTGTCCAGTCGGACCTGGTCAAACCCAAGCACCTTCATAAACACCAGCCGGGTCAGCACGGTTACATCCAAATGCCGCAGCGATGCATCCAGCTCATTTGAGAACAACTGATCCATCACGCCGGCCTTGAGGGTCAGCAGATAGAAGGTCGGTGACCGGTGGGCATAGACGCCTATGCGCTGGCGGCTTTCCCCATCGCCCAGGGCGGCCAGGAAGGTTTGTTCCACCTGTGGACGATCGTCCGCCGTAAAGGGGTGTTCGGCAACCTCGAAGTAGGTACGGATGGTCGCCATCGCCTGTTGCAGATCATCAACACTGACCGCTTTAAGCAGGCGGTGGGCCGGAAGGATGACCAGCCCCGGATCGCTCATGCTGCACAGGTACATCAGGACATGGTTTGCCGGATGACGGTCGCTGAAGGACGGATCCGTCTCCTTCAGGTGCGTTCTGAAATTCAATGCGGTTTCGTAGCGGTGATGGCCGTCGGCGATGAACAGTCGCTTGTCCTGCATGGTCGCGGCCACCTGCCGGTGGACCGCCGGGTCGAGGATCCGCCACAATTGATGACGGTGGCCTTGGTCGTCCGTAAAGTCAACGATGGGGGCGGACTTGTCAACGGCCGCTTCGAGGGAAGCCAGCATGCCGCCATCGTCCGGATACAATGAGAAGATCGGGCAATAGTTGCAATGGGTGGCTTTCATCAGTTGAAGCCTCTCGGACCGGACTTTCGAGAAAGTCTTCTCATGGGGGAGGATAATGCGTTTGTCGAACGGTTCGAGGCCTACCCGCGCAATCAGTCCATAACGGGTAATGGTTCTTTCTTCATGGGCGTAAGTGATTGCCTTGAGATAAAGGGCCGGCTGTTCATCCTGTTTGAGAACGCCTTCAGACATCCATTGCCGAAAAAAAATCCCTGAGCGCGTATGGGGATTGTCCAAGGCGGTGTCGGTCGCCTCGGAACGGCCCAGGATGAGGCGGATGACGTTGTACGGATGCCTCTCGTAAAAGGCCGCCTGCGCTTCAGGGGTGATTACATCATAGGGCGGTGCGGTGACATCCGCACTGTCGGTTATTTTTTCCGGATTATAGAGGATTCCTTTAAGGGGCAGGACGGTTGCCATGGACGGTCGTTTCCTTTCATTTTTTCGTTCGGATGCCAAATCAGGACCAATACTACAGCAGACCTTGTCAGTTCAAGAATAATCCGAGTGGCGCATTTTCGGAGGGTGAGCGGCCATCACTAAAGGGCCAACTTGAGGGTTGACAAACCGAGCACAAAAAGGATATCGAAGCCTTCTTTATGCGTGTGCCTGTGAGGGGAAAGGAGAGGTGGCCGAGTGGCTGAAGGCCCCGCTCTCGAAAAGCGGTATCCTGCCAAAAGTGGGATCGTGGGTTCGAATCCCACCCTCTCCGCCATTTTCCGAAGAAGGCTTGCACCAGCGCCGTTCAGATTTGTCTGCCCTATGCGGAGAGATGTCCGAGTTGGCTGAAGGAGCACGACTGGAAATCGTGTGTGTCGTTTATAGCGGCACCGAGGGTTCGAATCCCTCTCTCTCCGCCACAACCTATTGCACCCGTCTCGCCCTTTTTCCCGCCGTTCCGTTTTTCCGACCGCTTTTCCCAACCCTTGACGGACGGAGCCGGGGGGATCGTGGGTTGCCACCTGCCGGCGCATGGGATACACTTAGTGGCCGTGTCCAAGGAAAGACGTAAATGGCTTATCTGGTTTTAGCACGAAAATACCGGCCACAGACATTTGAGGATGTGGTCGGACAAGAACATGTCACCCGGACCCTGAAAAATGCCATCAGCGGTGACCGGATGGCACATGCCATTTTGTTTTCCGGACCACGGGGAACCGGTAAAACCACAATTGCGCGGATACTGGCCAAGGCCGTGAACTGTGAATCCGGACCGACGCCGACCCCCTGCAACGCCTGCCGTTCCTGTCGGGACATTACGGCTGGGCGCGGTGTGGATGTGTTCGAGATTGACGGCGCCTCCAACAACAGTGTGGACCAGGTCAGAGAACTTCGGGACAACAGCCGATACATGCCGGCGCACAGCCGCTACAAGATCTATATTATAGATGAAGTTCACATGTTAAGCATCGCCGCCTTCAATGCCCTGCTCAAGACGCTGGAAGAGCCCCCGTCCCATGTATTGTTTTTCTTTGCCACCACCGAGGCCCACAAAATTCCCATCACGATACTTTCACGATGTCAGCGCCACGACCTGAGGCGGATCGAGACTGCGGCCATTTCGACACACATGGAAGGCCTTTGCCGGAAGGAAGCGGTATCCATCTCTTCGGGTAATCTGTGGGCCATTGCGCGAGAATCCGGCGGCAGCATGCGCGATGCACTGAGCCTATTGGACCAGGTCCTGGCCAGCGGAGACGGGCAGGTCAACGATGAATATGTGATGAACCTGCTGGGGGGGATGGATCGTCAGGTGCTTTTCGACCTTTCGGAGGCGACCTTTACCCGAGATATCTCTCGAACCTTGGCCCTCATCGACGCGGTTTATAAAAATGGTCAGGATTTGAAGCGATTCTACGCGGATCTGTTGATGCACTTTCGTCACCTGATGCTCGCCAAATTGGATGCTCAGACGGGCCTAATGACGGACCTTCCCCCTAGCGAAATGGAAGCCCTGGCTCGGCAGGTGGAGACGGTATCCATAGCCTTTATCGATCAGGTGTTCACTTTGTTGTTCAACGCCGAGTCCAGCGTCCGCACTGCATCACAACCCCGGTTGGCTATCGAGATGGCTTTTTTCAAGATCCAACAAATCACGCCGGCGCTGCCCATCGATTTGTTGATCGAGCGCCTGGATACGCTTCTGAACGACCCGAACCTGAGGCCAACGCCGGGTATTGTCGAGGCTCAATCGGTCTACGGGGATACGGTAAGTCCACCCAAAGCCCATCCACGCAGCGGACCCACGGAAGATGATCCGGCGGATGTGACCGCACCCGCGGGTGATGAAACGCCCGCTGGCCCAGATAGGGTTCAGGCGGTTGACCGCGGCCCTGGCAGTGACGCCTGGCGCGGGATCATCGCGCGTATTGCGGAAACCAAACCGTCCATTGCCGCGGCGCTGACCCGGTCGCAATTGGTATCCGTGTCGGAACAGGCCTTTACCGTGGAGGTGCAGGACAATGACTACTCGACGAACCTGGTAAAAAAGAATTTATCAATGATTGAAGCCGTTTGCCGCGAACTTGCCGGCCGGGGAATCCAGGTCGATTTTTTCGGCGGTGATACGCAGGACAGCTCCGCGGCATCGGCGAAACAGAAGACGGATGACATCAGGCAGAAACTGCTCAACCATCCGCTGCTGGCGGATGCAGTGGAGATTTTCAGCGGAAAAATAGAAGAGATAAAAATCAGATAGGAGGAACGCCGATGAAGGGCATGGGAAACATGATGAAGCAGGCCCAGAAACTTCAATCAAAGATGCTGCGCATGCAGGAGGAGCTGGCCACAAAAACCATTGAGACCTCGGCCGGCGGCGGCATGATCACTGTCGTGGCCAACGGCGCTCAGCAGCTCGTTTCGATCAAGATAGAAAAGGAAGTGGTTGATCCCGATGATGTGGAGATGCTCCAGGACCTGGTGCTTGCCGCGGTCAACGATGCCCTGGTGAAATCCCAGGAGATGGTTTCCGGAGAAATGGGAAAACTCACCGGCGGTATGAAGATTCCCGGCCTGATGTGATGGATTACTACCCCGGTTCAATCAAAACCCTGATCCGAAGCCTGGCCCGGCTGCCGGGCATCGGTCAGAAAACCGCCGAGCGCTTGGCGATGCACATTCTCCAGCAACCTGACGAAGACGCCCATCGACTTGCCAGAAGCATCGTGGAACTGAAAAAGAAACTGCGTTTGTGCAGCCGATGCTATGCCCTCAGTGACGATGCCCTGTGTCGGATCTGTAATGACCCCTCCCGTGAAATTGGCCTGATCTGTGTCGTGGAACAGCCGGCCGACATGGCATCCATCGAAAAGTCCGGTGCCTTCAAGGGCTGCTACCATGTCCTGGGTGGATTCCTTTCACCCATGGACGGCGTCGGGCCCGCCGACATTAAAATTGCGGAGCTGGTGTCCCGGGTGGAAAACGAAGATGTCCGCGAAATTATTCTGGCCACCGGGACGAATGTGGAAGGGGAATCCACGGCAGCATACATAGCCGGTATCCTGGCCGCCATGCCGGTGAAGGTGACCCGTATTGCTTCGGGGGTGCCCATGGGTGGAGATTTAAAATATGTGGACCAGGTGACCCTGAAGCGCGCGATGGATAGCCGACATGGGATCTGATGAATCGGGTTGCGATGCGCTGTTTGCCTGCACCCAATGCGGCGACTGCTGCAGCGGCTATGGCGGCACCTACCTGTCTGAGAACGACATCCATGCGATATCACGCTACCTGGGGATTTCGGCGGATCGGCTGGTGTCGTGCTACACAAGCAAATCCGGTGGCAGGCGCCTGATCGCCCAGGGGGATAACGGCTACTGCATCTTCTGGGACAAGGTCTGCACCATCCATCCGGTAAAGCCGAAAATGTGCCGGCAGTGGCCCTATATCCCCAGCATCCTGGCGGACGTGGGCAACTGGCAGGCCATGGCGGCATCCTGTCCGGGAATGGACGCCGATGCGCCGGCTAAAAAGATCCTCGAATGTGTGAAAAAAGCTCTGGATAGACAGTAAATGCGGGTCAAATCGATCCGTCCAGCGGTCTCAACGCCATTTCTTTTCATCCATCATCCGGTAAACAGGCTCCCCTTGCGAATCCTCGCCATCCTTTCCCAAGATATTTCTGCTCTCCAGCCGGCGAAGTTCCAGTTCGAGTGTGGTCCGGTTGCCGTTCCACTTTCCCTGAAGCGTGGTCAGGGTGATCGCTGCACCTGCATCGGCCACCGCGCAGCACAACAGGTAAAGTGATACCGCTTCAACACCCAGGTTCATTGAAAAGATTTTTTGCTTCATGGCCGGCCCGACTGAATTGCTATTCATGGTTTTCTCCTGGTTGGTCGCTTTCAATTGTGCCATTGCCGCCAGCAATATGGATCACAATCGGTAGGGATATGCAAGGTGTTTCCCCAATGTCCATGCGCCGCCTTGACACCTTGGAGGAATTATGCAACAAATTATAAACAATCCTTGATAGTTATTTCTTACCAGCAAAACAAACAGTTGTATTTAACCATGGAGGCTATGCGATGAACAAGAAGGCGATGTTGAGAATGCTGTTCTTCCTTTTGGTTCCGCTTGCTTTTTGCGGATGCATGGAAAGCATGGTCAAACCGGAGGCTAAAATAGACACGGGTGAGGAAATGGGACTTCCCCCCTACAGTGGCCCCCGGGCCCGGTTGGCCGTGGCGGATTTCGAGTGGAAGGTCGATGATAGCAGCCGGACCACAAAAATCGGTTTCGGCGGCCAGACCATGACCATTTCCTCCTCCGAAACCACCGGATACACCACCGGCCTGCGGGACATGCTCACCACGGCCATGGTTCAGACCAAACGGTACCGGGTGCTGGAACGTCAGAATATGGATTCTTTGAAAAGCGAAATGGCGCTGACCGGATCTGGATATACCGATAAAACAGGTGTTTCCAAAGGCGGCGTCAAGGGTGCCGATCTTCTGGTGATGGGAGCGGTTACCGGATGGGAGCCGGGTTCATCTGGCGGTGGCGGCGGTCTCGGCGGCGGTGGAATGCTGGGTCAGGCCTCGGCTCTTTTCGGCGCGGTTAAAGGGGCCTACAGCAAATCGACGATGGCCATGGACATTCGTATCGTCGACACCCATACCTCTGAGGTGCTGGCGGCCACCCGTGTGGAAGGCGTGGCCAAAGACGTGAACCTCGGTGCGGCGCTGGCTGGATTTGGCGGCAGCGGTGGCATGGGGGGCGGCCTGGGCGGTTACGCGAAAACCCCCATGGAAAAAGCTATTCGAACCTGCCTTTACAATGCGACCCGGTTCATCACGGAAAACACACCCCCGGCGTACATGAAGTATTGACGAAAAAAGTGAGCAGTTGACTGCCCGATGGGTGCAAAAAGAAAACCTCCCGAAAGCCGCCGTGGCTATCAGGAGGTTTTCTTGATTGCGCGGGTCCAGGTGAATCGTCGGCCTTCATCCGATCATCGTGTACTTGGGGCCGGCGATGAGCAGGTTGTTTGAAATGGTAGATTGGATTTTTTCCATCATGCTGCCGAACATGATATCCCGGATGATCCCGTGGCCATAGGCGCCTAGTACGACCAGGGCGTTATGGGGGACGTCATACAGATTGTCCTCGAAGCGGCCCTTTTCGAAAAACGTCCATTGATTCAGAACGCTTTCCAGTCGTTTTTCCAGGCCCTTGTCCTGGACGATGGATCGGTATTCCGCGGGCGTGTTTTTTCCCACCTGGGTGTAGATGTCGAGTGGCATGCCGGTAATTTTGGCCAGCCTGATCCCCAGCCGCAGGGCGTTGACCGCATTGGCAGATCCGCCGAAAAAGACGGCGATAGTCTGCCAGGGCTTGTATACCGGGCTGGTAATGAGGACCGGAAATCGGGCTGCCTGGATGATTCGACGGACCCGCGGGCCGATGTAGCCCAGGCCGATTTTTGAGGACAGGTCGCTGATGCTACGTGGGCAGCACATAAACTCGAAACTGGTGGGAATGTCGGGCAAGGTGGAGGCGGTGAAGTTTTTCGGAGTGAACAGCTCCGGCTTGATCTTCGCTTCATTGAGCAGTTGCTCCACGTGCGAGACAGCGGTGTCCGGATCGTTGAGGTACGACGAATCCAGGTCCACCTGAACCACGTCATTTTCGAAGTACATTAAGAACTTGGTGGCTTCCGGGATATAGATAGTCGGCCGCACACCCATCTTCTGACAAAAATAGATGGACTGTAGCAGGGTCTCTCTGCCCAGCGGCGTATTCCTGAAGATGTGGAACAATTTTTGTGTCATGCGTGTTTCTCCTTTTCTCACGCTTCTGTCTGGCCCGCCGACAGACCGCGTTTACCCTTCAAAACCGGCCGGTCTGCACCATCAGTTCTTTCCGGTACTGATCCAGCAAGGTGGCTTTGGATATCATGCCTTGGAAACGGCTGTCGGACACGACCGGCATGCTGAAAATGCGGTCCTCATCCATTTTTTGTAGGACTTCGGACAAGTCATCGTGCAGGGATACCGTTTTTACATGGGGATTCATCAGCTGGCCGGTCAGTACCGCGTGATGCATGGCGGGGTCGAACAGGTAGGGACGGATGTCATCGAGGTGAATCATACCGACAAACTGGCGGCTTTGCTGTTCTTCAACGGGAAAGTAATTGCGGTGAGAAGATTTGACGATGTCAATGAAGTCCGCTAATCGCATATCGGGATGAACGCAGATACAGTCGGTTTCCAGGAGCTCTTGAATGCTCAGGTCCGTTAGCACCCGGGCGTCGGTGCCGGGGCGGAGCAGCTGGCCCTGTTCCACCAGGTCTTTCAAGTAAAATGACGCCGGTTCCAGGTAGTGGCAGAGGGTGGTGGAAATGGCTGAGACGACGATTAATGGGAGGATGACTTCGTAACCGCCGGTAATCTCGATTACCAAGAAGATGCCTGTGAGCGGTGCCTGCAGGATCCCGCTGATGAGACCAGCCATACCCAGCAGAGCGAAACAGCCTTCATTGACCCAGTGCACCGAGGACCACACCATGGCCATAAACCGGTGAAAACTCAGTCCCACGAATGCACCGATGACCAGACAAGGAGCGAAAATGCCACCGGAACCGCCCGACCCCAAGGTCAGCGCGGTTGCCAACACCTTTACCAGGGCGATCACGGTCACCAGCAAGAGGCCGCCCGAGAAACCCCCTTCGATGGCTGTTCGGATGGCATGATAGCCTTCGCCGAGAATATACGGCAGAAAGTAGCCGATGGCGCCAACCATGCTTCCGCCGATGGCGGCGCGGACCCACAAGGGCAGGCTGACACCCTTGGACGCGTGATGCATCGCGCGCAGCGCGCGCGTCAGCAGGATGGAGACCAGTGCACAGCACACGGCCAGTCCAACGCAGGCCAGAATGTCATGGAAATGGATGTTGAAGTCCCTGTGGGCAAAGGCGATCTGGTTGCCTTTGAGCAGGCGACTCACCTCAGTTCCCGCCACTGCGGCAATGGCAATGGGGATGATGTTCATGGTGCTCCACTCCCCAAGGATGACTTCGATGGCGAACACCATTCCTGAAATGGGGGCATTGAATATGGCGGCGATGGCGCCTGCCGCACCGCATCCAACCAGCGCTACCCGCTGGCGGTCATTGAGCGAGAAAGCCTGCGCGATGTTCGAGCCGATGGCTGCGCCGCTCATCACCACCGGGGCCTCGGGGCCGGCGGAACCGCCGCTGCCGATGGTCAGAAAACTGGAAATCAGACGGGAAAAACTGGACCGCAGTCGCAGTAGACCGCCATATCGCGAGACGGCGTATATGACTTCGGGGACACCGTGGCCGGCGCCTTCGTTGACGACCTTTTCCAGAAACAGGGAAGAGAGGGCCGCACCGGCTGCCGGCAGAAAAATGGCCCACCAGTAGATTCGGTAGTGATGCAGCCACGCCAGCATGCTTTCCAGCCCACGGTTTAACAGCAGGGCCGCCAGTCCGCTGCAAATGCCGACAATAATGGCAAAGATCATGAGCAGCAATCGGTCATCGGATCTGAACAGGGACCAACTGCCCGGGTATTTCAATTTTTTTAAAAAGCCGGTCATAGGGTGCCGTTGTTTCCGATTCCAGCCTGATCCGCGCGTGGCGCGTGGCTCCGGTCACGATAGAAAAGGGTGCCCGCTTTTGGCGCGTTGCCTCTCAAGCTGGATGATTCGACGGAGCGCATGATGATCAAAGGTCGTCCAGCTGTTTTTCAAATTCGGCGACGCGCGAATAGAGATCCACTGCATCGGGATGCCGGTTTAAAAAAGCCACAAATCCCCTGTCCCGGATGCAGTAGGAGAGCCTGGAAAGCAGGTGAAGATGGTGTTTGACCGTTGGACTGATCAGTACAAAGAAAATAGATACCGGCTGGTCGTCAATGGCATTGAAATTCACCGGCTTTTCCAAAAAACAGGTCGTGATGACAGGCATTTCGGGTGGCTGAGAGAGCGGATCCCGGGGATGGGGGATGGCGATGCCGTTGCCGATGCCGGTGGACGCGAGCTGCTCGCGCTCGACCAGTTTTTCAAAAAGTTCCTCGCGACTGTCCGCTGACAGAAAGTCGATGCAGTCGACTGCCGATCTCAAGACGACGGCGGCATCCTCGCCGGCGATCCGATGACACACCTTTCCCCGTTGCATTGCCGAAACCAGGGAATCGAGGGCTTCTGAAGGAAGTTCATCGGCCTGACCGCCATTCAGGGAAAATGGCAAATTATGCGTGGCAGCCCATTTTTCCAATGCCGAGTGAGAAAAGACCGCATCGCTGCCGCTGCGCTGGATCGGGATTCTTCCCTGGCGGATCCAGCGTTCGATCGTGGATACGGGAAGATTGAGTCCCTTGGCCACTGTTTTCATGGACAGTTTCATGGCTGCATACCGAATGAATCATTCCTGGAAAATTTAAAAACAATAAAAATACGCGGATATCCAGGAATAATCAAGGGACCGCGGCATCTTTTTTCTGTTGATCCGGTTGGGCGGTGTGGCGGTCAACAATGGTGATGTCTCGCTTGGGAAAGGGGATTTCGATGCCGTTTTCGTCAAACAGGCCTTTTACCGTATCGGTGATATGGTCAATCGTATCCATGCGCTTGCGGGCGTTTTTGATCCAAACCCTGGCCTGAAGATCCACCGATGATTCGCCAAAATTGCGCACCACCACCTTGGGCGCCGGTTCGGCCAAGATCCAATCGGCCGAGCTAGCCGCCTGGAGGATCAGTGCCTTGGCTTTGGCAATGTCGGCATCGTAAGCGACGCCGATATTGATGCGCACACGAATGGATGAGAAGATGGTGGTGTAGTTGACGATATCCCGGGTCATGATTTCGTTGTTGGGGATGATCACCACGATATTGTCCGTTGTTTTGATGCGAGTGGCCCGCAGCCCGATATCGATGACGTCCCCCCACGAGGCGCTGCCGGCCGGTGCGCTCCACACCTCGATGCGATCCCCGATTTCGAAGGGCCGGTCGATAATGAGCAGTATCCCGGCGATGAGGTTAGACAGGGTGTCCTTGGCGGCAAAACCCACGGCAACCCCCATGACACCGGCACCGGCGATAAAGGGCATCACGTTGACGCCCAGCACGTCCAACGCGATGACCGCTGCCGTGGCATAGACAATGGCACCGGAAAACTTGTTGAGCAGGTCGATGACAATGTTGTCTACGGCGGTTTGCGTGCGTTTGGCCAGATTGCGTTCGAGGTATTCCAAAAAAATGAGCAGAAAAGATTTAACCGGTGCAGCCGCCACGATGATGAAGACGGCGTGGAATATTTTTTCAACCATCGTCAAATGAAACTGCCGGATCCACATTACGCCCACCAGCCATATCAGCAGAAGGCCGGCCGCTTTTCGCAGAATGACGAACAATTCCTTGCGCACTTGAATAAGCTTGAAGTGGACGATCTTCTTTTCAAGAATGGTCAGGGCTTGTTTGATGATCAGCCAGAGGATGAATGCGGCAAGCACGGCCAAGATGGCGTTGGCCCAGCTTCTCGACAGGGACGCCTCGGCGCCGAAAAATGAAATGACCCGATCGATATAGCCCGCGATGGTGTTCATGGGTAATCTTCAAAAAAAGGTTTCTGGCCAATCGAATCAGGAGAAGAACCCGGCTTTGAAATATTCACGGTTCAGCCGGGCAATGTTGGTGATGGAGATCTCCTTGGGGCACTCGGCTTCACATTCCCTCTCATTGGTGCAGTTGCCAAAGCCCAGCTCATCCATGGTTCGGACCATGTTGATCGCTCGTTTGGTCGCTTCGGGTTTCCCCTGGGGCAACAGTGCCAACTGCGAGACTTTGGCGCTGGTAAAGAGCATCGCCGAGGCATTGGGGCACGATGCCACGCAGGCACCGCAGCCGATGCATTGAGCTGCGTCCATGGCCAGGTCGGCGACTTCCTGGGGGACCAAGATGGCGTTGGCGTCCTGGGCGCCACCGGTGCTGACCGAAATATATCCACCGGCCTGGATGATCTTGTCCAGGGCGCTGCGGTCCACGGCGAGATCCTTGATCACTTTAAAGGCCATGGCCCGGAAGGGTTCGATGGCGACGGTGTCGCCGTTGTCAAAATGGCGCATGTGCAGCTGACACAAGGTCGTTCCCTTTTCGGCACCGTGGGCACGGCCGTTGACCACGCAGCCGCACATCCCGCAGATGCCCTCCCTGCAGTCATGATCGAAAGCGATGGGCTCCTTATCGTCGATCGTCAGCTGGTCGTTGACCACATCCAGCATCTCCAGAAATGACATGTCGGTGGATATGTTCTCGGCATGATAGGTGTCGAACCGTCCCTTGTCTTTGGGTCCCTTTTGGCGCCACACTTTCAGTGTCAAATTAATCGTCTTTGTCACTTGTAGCTCCTTTGCGTAAGTTTGACGTTTTCAAATACCAGGGGCTCCTTGTGGAATGCAGGTTCCTGGCCGTCCCCCGTATGTTCCCATGCCGCCGCATGACAGTAATTGTCATCGTCCCTGAGGGCCTCGTGCTCCTCGGTTTCGAAGCGTTCGTTGAAGTGTCCGCCGCACGACTCCTGGCGAGCCAGCGCATCGACGATCATCAATTCACCGAATTCGAGAAAATCCGCCACACGTCCGGCACGCTCCAGGCTCTGGTTGAAGTCGGCCGCCTTCCCGGGCACCCGGACATTTTCCCAGAATTCGGCACGCAGTTCCTGGATCATCCCGCGGGCCATTGCCAATCCTTCGTTGTTTCTGGCCATGCCGCAGTATTCCCACATGATGCGGCCCAGGGTCTTGTGAAAGTCGTCCACCGTCCGTTTACCGTTGATGGACAGCAGCCGATCGATGCGGCCGGTGACCTGTTTTTCCGATTCATCGAAGGCCTTGTGCCCGGTGGTCACGTCTGCCTTGGCAGTGCCGGCCAGGTACCCGCCGATGGTGTAGGGCAGCACGAAATAGCCGTCTGCCAGGCCTTGCATGAGGGCGCTGGCGCCCAGTCTGTTGGCACCGTGGTCGGAAAAGTTGGCTTCACCGAGGACGAAAAGTCCGGGGACGGTGCTCATCAGGTTGTAGTCCACCCACAGGCCGCCCATGGTGTAGTGGATGGCCGGATAGATCATCATGGGTGTCTCGTACGGGTCGTCGGCGGTTATTTTTTCGTACATCTGGAACAGGTTGCCATATTTTTTGGCGATGACATCCCTGCCGTCGCGATGGATGGCATCGGCGAAATCGAGATAGACGGCCTGGCCGGTTTCGCCCACGCCCTTGCCCATGTCGCACTGTTCCTTGGCGTTGCGGGAGGCGACATCCCGGGGGACCAGGTTGCCGAAACTGGGATATTTGTTTTCCAGATAGTAATCGCGCTCGGCCTCTGGAATTTGGTCTGGTGTGCGCGTGTCGCCGGGATTTTTGGGCACCCACACCCGGCCGTCGTTGCGCAGACTCTCGCTCATGAGCGTCAGCTTGCTCTGGAACGTGCCGTGAACGGGGATACAGGTGGGGTGGATCTGGGTGAAGCAGGGGTTGGCGAAAAAGGCACCTTTTTTATAGGCTCTGAATGCCGCGGTTACGTTGGAGGCCATGGCGTTGGTGGAGAGAAAAAATACGTTGCCGTACCCACCGGTGCACAGCACCACGGCGTCGGCGGCATGGCGCTCGACTGCTCCGCTGATCATGTTGCGAACGACAATGCCCTTGGCGTGGCCGTCGACCAGCACCACATCCAGCATTTCGCGTCGGGGGAACATCTGGACCTTGCCGGCGGCCACCTGGCGCATCAGTGCGCTGTAGGCCCCCAAGAGCAGCTGCTGGCCGGTTTGCCCCCTGGCGTAGAAGGTACGGGATACCTGGGCGCCGCCAAATGACCGGTTGTCCAGCAGACCGCCATAGTCCCGGGCAAAGGGAATGCCCTGGGCCACACACTGGTCGATGATGTCGTTGCTCACCTGGGCCAGGCGATAGACGTTGGCCTCTCGGGCCCGAAAATCTCCGCCCTTGACCGTGTCGTAGAACAACCGCCAAATGCTGTCGCCGTCGTTGGGGTAGTTCTTGGCGGCGTTGATGCCGCCCTGGGCCGCGATGCTGTGGGCCCGTCGCGGGCTGTCCTGGATACAGAAGGTCTTCACGTTGTAGCCCAGTTCGGCCAGGGTGGCCGATGCCGACCCACCGGCCAAGCCGGTGCCGACGACGATGACGTTGAATTTTCGTTTGTTGGCTGGATTGACCAGTTTCAGCTCAAAACGGTGCCGGTCCCATTTTTCTGCAATCGGTCCGCCGGGTATTTTTGCATCGAGTGCCATGCTATTCCCTTTCTGGACAGGTGGGGGGTTGGTGACCCCGCCCTGTGTGTTGAGTGTCTAAGAAGCGTGGGCGCAGCGTCAATCGGCCCATCAGGCCAGCAGGAAAATATAAATGGGCAGAAAACCGAATCCGATGCCCACCACCACCGCAAATGCGATGCTGGCCGTCCGGATGGTCGGCATGTACTTGGGATGATTGGCGCCGACCGTCTGAAAGGCGCTCCAGAACCCGTGACTGACGTGGATGGCGGCGACCACCATGGCCACGATGTAGACGACCACATAGCCGGTATTGGAAAAGGCCTCGGAAACGATGTTAAAAATAGTGGTGTTCGACTTGTCCACGAAGTGAAAGTTCATCAGGTGAAAAAGGATGAAGGCCAGCAGAAATGCGCCGGTGTAAGGCATCGTGGCGGATCCGAAGGTTCGGCCGCCGGCGGTCTTGTTGACGGCATAGCGCACCGGCCGGGCCTTCAGGTTCTGCAGAAAAAGGATCAGGCCGGTGATCACGTGGACCAGAAAAAAGGAGAGCAGAACCAGTTCGGCCACCGTCAGCAGGGGTCCCAGGGCGTGAAGATGCTCGGCATAACCGTTGAAGGCATCTTTTCCACCATAGATCGTCAGGTTGCCTGCCAGATGGGCTGCCAGGAATCCGCAGAAACTAAACCCCGTGATGGCCATCAGCAGTTTTTTCCCGATGGACGACCCCAGTGTGTCGGTAATCCAGTTCATGATTGCCTCCCGTTAAAGGTAATTGTCAGAATTTTTGAACAAGGGATTTAAACTATTTTTCTTTCCTATCCCTGTCAATAAATAATTTCAACCACCATGAATCCCATTCAGTTTTCGCTATGCTCTCCGATAGCTTGATGCCGGCAGCGGTTTTAAGGCGTGCTTTTACATGCCCGGACCACTTATCCGGGGCCGCATAGCCCATGTCCGACAGGGACTTCAGATCCAGCAGGAAGGCCAGTTGGTCAGCGTCCCGGGCCAGTCGGGCTTCTAGGGTTTCACGGGCATTGAACTCGTCGAGCAGGGCACGGATGTCAGGCCCGAAAGACAGGTCCCGGGTCATATGGGCCACAGCCATTTTTTCGTCGGCTGTAACGTATTTTTTCTGGACCGTGTTCAAATCGCCCATCCTGGCCTCGGGGAGATCGTGAATCAGACACATGGCCAACAACCGGCCTTCATCCGCTTCCGGTTCCATCCTTGCCAGCGTCCAGGCGATACACATGACCCCGAAGGTGTGTTCGGCTACGGATTCCTTTCCCGGTCCGAGGAATTGATACCCGGTGCGGTGAACCCGTTTTAACAGCATGGTTTCAAACAAGAACTCGGCGATGCGTTCCATGATCCCTACTCCTATACTGGATGCTGGTGTTCAGGTGGCCAGGGCGCCGGGGCCAGATCGTCTGCATCTTGCGAAAGTGACCGGCTTCTGTGGCTGCAAAGCCTTTACCCGCGGCACTTCAAACGTCAAACTGCTTGACACTGTCTGGAGGCTTGTATAGTTATACAAAACCTTTTTCAAGGGGTGGCCCCGCTGGAACATTCCTCACCGGTTAATCCTCGATTTGCCGGTAGCGCGGACCCCAGGCATGCTTTAATCATTAGATAGTGGAGAGATGGACATGGTGCCTACCCAGATGGATTATATTCACATTATCAGCAACGCCAGCCTGATGGTGAAATTTGTCCTGCTGATGCTGCTTTTTTTCTCCGTGATGTCCTGGTCGATCATTATCATAAAGATCCGGTACATCCGCAAGGCGTTTAGGGAGTCGGATATTTTTATCGATTATTTTTGGAAGAGCCGTGACCTGGCCGGAGCCTTTACCAAGGCCAAACAGCTGGGCGGCAGCCCGGTGGCGCGCATTTTCAGAATCGGATATGCCGAACTGCGCAAACTCAATCCCAGCGGCAAGCCCGGTGACGAGATGATCCCGGATGAGAGCAGTCCCTCCCTGCGCCAGGGTTTCTCGGGCACCGACAACGTGAAACGGGCCCTTCGGCGGGCCATCAATACGGAAATGACACGAATCAATCAGATGGTTCCGTTTCTGGCAACCACCGGCAATACGACCCCCTTTATCGGGTTGTTCGGTACGGTGTGGGGTATCATGAACTCCTTCCATGGCATCGGGCAGCGGGGTTCGGCCAGTCTAGCCGTGGTGGCGCCGGGTATTTCAGAGGCCCTGGTGGCCACGGCTGCCGGTCTGGCGGTGGCCATTCCCGCCGTTATCGCCTTCAACCATTTCATGCAGAAGATTCGCGTGATTGAAACGGAATTGCACAGTTTTTCGGCTGATTTCCTCAACATTCTCGACCGGGACATTCTACGATAAAAGGGAGGCCCAATGGCAATCGGCAGCGGCAGCGATCGGCTTATGTCGGACATCAACGTGACCCCATTTGTGGACGTCATGCTGGTACTGCTTATTATATTCATGGTGACGGCACCCATGATGGTTCAAGGGGTCGATGTGGCCCTTCCCGAGGTGAGTGCCACGCCCATGGTGACAGAAAAGGAAAACCTCACGGTGACCATCGACCGGGAGGCCAACATTTACATCAACGATTTTCAGGTGCGGATGGATTTCCTCAAAGAGAAGCTGGAAAAGATCCTCGCCGCCAAAACGGATCGGGAGGTCTTCTTCCGGGCGGACAAAGACGTCTCTTATGGGGTCGTTGTCAGTGTGATGGCGGAAATCAAGGCTGCCGGTGTCGATAAATTGGGTATGGTGACCGACCCCTTCGACGACCGGACCCTCGGGCCATCCTCAGGTAAAAAAGGCTGATGAAAAGAAACATCCGCGTTCCGGTTTCCTCCAGCCAGGACCTGCGGGGCGATGGGCAGGCGCCTTTGTTTTTTCCAATGGCCCTTTCCTTGTTTTGTCACATGGTATTTTTGCTGCTTTTCGTGATCACGCCAAGTCTACGTTCTCAAAAAATCCAGACCCAATCGGTGATCAATGTCAGCATGGTATCCTTGAAGAATTCCGCTCCGCAGACCACTGAAAAACCGGCGGTGGAAAACAAGGCGCCTAAAATCGAAAAGCCCGACGTGGTGAAAAAACCGAGTGTCACCCCGCCGGTTAAAAAAGCAGCCGACGTGGCGGACACCCAGCCGCCCAAACCCAAGACATCGCTTAAAAAAAAGACCTTTAAGTCCACCCAGGTGGTCAAGCAGGCCATCGAACAATTGGAAGAAAAAGTGGATGTCAGAACAGACGAGCAGGCGGAAACGGCCCAGCCTGAGCCACTGAAATCCGCTCTGGAGCGGTTGCGGCAGGAGGTGGGCAAGGCGGAAGCCAGCCGGCCGGCGCCATCCGGCGAGCGCACGGATGCTTCAACCGGGAAAACGGGCGGAAAGTTCGGAAAATTCAACGAAGACGGAAGAAAGACAGCCGAGTTGATCGATCTGTATCGCATCGAAATCGCTTTCCAGATCCAGAAAAACTGGGCGTTCAATGAGCAGATGGCCGGCGGTGACCAATCCCTGGTGGCGGCCATCGTTTTCAAGGTGATGCCCGATGGAGAAATTAGGGATATTTTTTTTACCGACCGCTCCGGCAACACTTATCTGGATGAGTCGGCATACAAGGCCATTGTGAAGTCCAACCCGGTGGACAGCCATCCCAATGGGCTGATTCAGCCCTATGTCGTCATGGCCATCCGGTTCACCCCACAGGGTATCCGTTAAGCGATCAGGGGCCGGCGACACGGAATATTGATGAACGGTTATCCATAAACCAAGGACACCCAACTAAGATGATTCGACGCCGATTGATGTTCATTCTGCCTGTATTGTTGGTTTGGCTGCTGCCCCAGACGGCTGCCGCCGCGCAATACAACTACATTGATATCTCCAATCCCTTTCTTCGAAAAACCCCCATCGCCGTACCGACCTTTAAAGCGGCCGCCGAGGATCCGACAGCCATGGAGGCGGCCAAGGCTGCATCGGCGCTTTTGGAATATTATCTTGATTTCACAGGGTATTTTTCAATCAGCGACCCCGGGGCCTTCCTTGAAGACCCGCAGACCATGGACATTTCCGGAGCTGGTATCCGTTATCGGAACTGGACGGCCATCGGTGCCGAATTGCTGGTGACCGGCGTTGTCGTGATGCGGGATGGTGATGCCGAATTCGAGCTTCGGCTGTTCGACACGGTCAAGGAAAAAATGCTGGTGGGGAAACGCTATCGAGGCAGCCCTCACGATCATCGTCAGGTGGCCCGACGGTTCTGCAGCGAGGTCGTATTCGCCATCACCGGCAGCCGCGGGTTTTTCGATTCGAAAATCGCTTTTGTTTCCAACGGTTCCGGCCAAAAGGAAATTTACCTGTGTGAATTTGACGGCAGCAGCGTCACCCGGTTTACTCACCACAACAGTATCTCGCTGTTTCCTGACTGGTCCTCGGACGGGCGATGGATCGCCTATACCACCTATGCGGACAAATGGCCGCGGATTCGCATTCAACATGTAAGGGAAAACCGGACCGGAAAAATCGACAAGCCGGGGCTGCAGGCCGCGCCGGCATGGGTTCCCGGCAAGTTTGAACTGGCAGCCAGCCTCTCCTTTTCCGGCGATCAAGAAATTTATCTGTTGACCGGAAATGGGAAAGTGATTAAAAGGTTGACAAGCAGCATGGGGATTGACGTGGAACCGACGTGGTCTCCGGACGCCAGGCGTATGGCGTTTGTGTCCAAACGGTCGGGCAATCCTCAAATTTATATTTACGACAGCGTTTCCAACCGGGTTCAGCGGCTGACTTTCGAAGGGCGCTACAACACCCAGCCCAGCTGGTCTCCCAAAGGTGACAGAATTGCTTACTCCGCCATGAACAATGGCGTCATTGATATCTTTACCATCAACCCCGAAGGTGGCGAGCCCGTTCAGTTAACAGAGAATCAAGGGAGCAATGAGGCGCCGACATGGTCCCCCGACGGCAGTCTTATTGCCTTCAGCTCGACACGGGAGGGTAAAAGCAGGCTTTACGTGATGACCGCTTACGGAACCGACCAGAGACGTCTGCTCACTTTGCCCGGCGAGCAGTCCAACCCAAAGTGGTCTTCAAATATCTTAAACCCATGAATCGTATGTGTACCGTAAACTAAGGAGGAGAAAGTGATGAAAAGAAAGTGGATTATGCTGGCCATGTTGTTTATTGTTCCCGCCATGTTATTCTCGGTTTCCTGTGCCAAGAAGGCCGTTATGACCGAGCCGTCCATGACGGATACGTCGGCCGCCGATGAAGCCGCCCGTCAGGCGGAACTGGAAAAGCAAAGAGAGATGGAACGCCAGAAACAGATGGAAGAGGAGCGCCTGGCTGCCGAACGCGCCGAGCAGCTTAAAGCTGAAGCCATGCAGCGGGACATGATGATGGCAAAAAACCGTTTTCTCAGCGAAAATATCTATTTCGATTTCGACAACGCCACCTTGGACTACCAGGCCCAGGAGCTGCTGAAGCAAAAGGCCATGTGGCTGCGGGACAATCCCGATGGCAACGTCGTCATCGAGGGGCATTGTGATGAAAGAGGTACCAATGCATACAACTTGGCACTGGGTGAACGCCGCGCGGAAAGCGCCAAAGCGTTTCTCGTGGATCTGGGAATTTCCGATGCACGGTTGACGACCATCAGCTATGGTGAGGAAAAACCACTCGACATGGGCCAAAATGAAGAAGCGTGGGCCAAAAACCGCCGCGCGGCTTTTGTCCTGGAGTAATCTTTAAAAAAAGGTGTCGTTGACGACCCGCGTCATCCTGCCGGTTATTCGGCTAAGGTGCGCTGCGGCGCTGATTGGGGTTTCCCAAGCCGGTTGCCGGGGGCGGCAACGCAACCAAACCCATATGTAATTCACCGAATATGCAGCAATCGGCCAGAACGTCAGCCGTTGCTGCATATTCTATATGGGACGGCATCATTGGTCGTCCTTTTTTTCGGGCCATGCAGGCCCGGCGATATCCGGGAAGGTGACTATGCCAAACAACACCCTATGGATTGGCCTCGTCGCGGCAGTGTTGCTCTGCGGTTGTGCGCTTCAAGACGATGTTTACACACTGGACCACCGGCTGTCCGCCTTGGAGCGGCGAAATCTTGAACTGGAAAAGCAGAATCGTGACCTGGAAACCCTCAACCAGGATTTGCTTCAGGCCAAAGAGAGTATATCCAGTAAGGTCGAAGGGTTGGACCAGACCCGGCGGGATGATGAATTGGAGCTTCGCGGGCAGTATGCCGGGTTGGCTGCCCAGGTGCAGTCATTGCGGGAAGCGTCTCAGATGCTCTCTGGGCGGCTGGAAGAGATGGAATATCTGCTGAGCCAGAAACTCGAGGGATTTGAAGAGAACCAGCTGAAGAACCAAGAGCGCATGGACCGCATGGCAACGGATTCGGCCGCCATACAAAAGCGCATGGATATGATTGACCAGTACCTGAACCTTGAAGCCGCCCAGGTGAAGAAGCCGGCAGCACCGGCTGCTTCGGTCGTTGTCGCCGCGAAGCCGGCATCGGACCAGGCCCTTTATGGTGAGGCAAAGAAAGCGTTCGATGAAGGCGACGTCAAAGCGGCACGGAAAGGTTTTGAACAGCTAATTGCCGACTATCCCCAATCCCCGCATGCGGACAACGCTCAATTCTGGATCGGAGAAACCTATTACCGTGAAAAGTGGTATGAAAAAGCCATCCTTGAATACCAGAAAGTGATTGAGAAATACCCTTCCGGAAACAAGACGCCTGCGGCCTTGCTCAAGCAGGGATTGTCCTTTCTGAATATCGGAGAAACCAACAACGCTCGTCTGGTGTTTAAAGAATTGGTTGCCAAGCACCCAAGTACCAATGAAGCCAGCATCGCCAAACAGAAACTGGATGCCCTCTAACCCGCTCAGCGGTTCAGGGTTCGGCGGTTCTTTGAAAATTGCGGCCTAAACAAGCATCAACGATCAACGCTGGACCCGTAACGGGCTGGTAAGCAATCGACCATGATCAAAGTGATCGGCATTGATCCCGGACTGGCTGACACCGGGATCGGCATTGTCCGCGGCAGTGGCCTGAACGTACACGGTTATGCCTACGGCACCATTTCCACCTCCAAGGCGGAGCCTGTTGCCTGCCGACTGGAGCGGATCTATACGAAGATCAGTCAAGTCCTGGCAGACGAGAGACCCGACCTCATGGTTCTCGAGGATGTCTTTTCCCTTGAAAAATATCCCAAGTCGGGTATCGTTTTGGGTAAAGTGTGCGGGGTCCTGCTGCTGGCGGGCACCCGGTCCGGTGTCTCCTTGACGGAAGTGCCGGTGCGTCAGGCCAAGCAGATTCTCACCGGCAACGGCAACGCTTCAAAGGTTCAATTGGAACGCGTGGTGCGAAGCACCCTTTGCGCCCCGACGCCCATCCGGCCCTTTCATGCATCGGATGCATTGGGATTGGCGTTGATTGGCCTGTTCCGATTTAACCCAAACACAACCACGAAAAAACAATATCTAAAAGCCAAATGACCAATAAATCACAAGGGGGATTCGAGACAATAGAATGCCTATGGCAATCGGTGATGCAGGATTGTCGAGTTGAGAAGAGATGATCGGATACCTTGAAGGCAAATTGATCAAAAAGGAAAAGGAACGGATCCTGCTCCTGGTCGACCAGGTGGGGTACGACATCCTTGTTCCGGTGGTGGTGATGGAAACCTTGTCTCATAAGGCCATCGGCGATGAGGTTTCCCTTTACATCTATTATCACCAGACGGAAAGACAGCCCAAACCGGTGCTCATCGGATTCAACCTGGAGGCCGAAAAGGAATTCTTTCAATACTTCATCTCCGTGGAAGCCATCGGACCGCTCAAGGCCGTCAAGGCGTTGAACATCTCGGTGGGAGATATCGCGCATGCCATCGAAAGCGGAGATGT
>NZ_JBFELV010000024.1:0-26950 GCF_041551955.1 Desulfosarcina sp. | reverse complement strand
CAACGGTTTGCTCTCGTCAACCCTTCGCCTTTCTTCCAAGCTAAAGCTTTATATTTACGGTTATTTTATCGTGTACAACTCAAAATAGACTCATACCGGTCTTGTTGGGGTAATAATCAACGAGCCTGAATGCTAAATTTATATGTAAAACTAAGGCGTAGAACGTAGCGAGCAATGTGAGCGGGTTGGCCGTATGGTGATAGGCCTATACCACCATTAAATGGCGGCCAATCATATGGTCCATCCATACTTGCCAAATGGTTCCGTTAAGTTAACGCATGCCGCAGGATATCTGTGTTCCGTCAGACCAGGCCCTTGTTGCGCAGGGCGTGGACTGCCAAGAACGTACACCATAGCCTGTCCGTTTCGCCCCAGGCACCGTCTGGATGCTGGCGCTGCGACAAATGGGCGAAGGCCCGTTCGAGTTGCCGGTCAGCCGCAGGGTGGTCAAGATGGGCCAGCGCATTCAAGGCTTGATAGAACGGAATGCCCGGCCCCCAATCGCCCTGGGGGGTCTGGCGGTCGGCCAGCCAGGCCGCCAGCAAGCCGGTCGCCGCGTGTGCGGCGTAGTCGGGATGAACCACGAAGGCGCGCAAGATATTATGCAACGCGGCCGGGTCCCGTTGGGCTAACGGTTCAGCGGTCAGATCCGCGGCGATCCGATCGTAGCACCCAAGGACGGTCGGATCGGATGCCCGGCCGAAAATAGCGGCCAGAAACAAGGCGGCCGGCAGGATGACAAACTGCCGGCCGGCCGGGGCGAAAGGCAGGCCACGAAGCCGCGCTTCGGAAACTGGGGGAGTTGCTTCCGCCCACCTGACAACTGGCTCGATGGCCAGCAGCGCATCCAGGCTTTTATCGATGGCCGGGTTGGGCGTTCGCACCGTCAGATGCAGGCCAAACAAGCGTCGAATGGTTTCGATCGGCGAGCCGGACCACAGGCCGCCGTCGGATCGCCCCCGGAACAGATCAGAGACCGTGGCATCGAAGTCGGCCTTCCAAAGCGGGCTGGATGCCTCCTGCAGCCACTTTTGCCGCGCGTATAGAGCCGGCGGTGTCCGGCTGGAACGAAATATGGCATAGGGCCGGTTATGCAGTCGTGTCATCTTCATGGCGTGTCGCCGCTGCGCAGGGGCAGTCTTCAGAGGATGGGATTCTCAATGCATCCATGCCGCTGGCTGCAGCTATGCCCCCATGACAGGGTGTTGGGTCGATCCTTCGCCGGGCATCGGTGATGCAAGCCATTTGCGTCTATGTCCAATCAATACTATAGTAATTGATAACGCAAAGCCAACACCCAATCGGAACCTACCATGGCAGATACGAAAGACCGGGTCATCATCGTCGGCGGTGGCATCGCCGGGCTGGCTTGTGCCCGCCGCCTGAACGCCCGGGGCGTGACGGTGCAGGTGCTGGAAGCCGCCGGCAGGGTCGGCGGACGCATCAAGACGGACCGCAAGGACGGCTACCTGCTGGATCGGGGTTTTCAGGTGCTGCAGACCGCCTACCCGGAGGCGCGCCGCTTACTGGATTACCAACGCCTGGACCTGCGGAATTTCGCTCCCGGAGCCATGGTTCATATCCGGGGACGCTTTTATTCGCTGGCCGATCCCCTGCGAAGGCCCGGGGCACTGCTCGATACGCTCGCAGCGCCCATCGGCAGCATTGCCGACCGTCTGCGACTGCTGCGCCTGGTCCGTCGGGTCACCCGCGGGCCGCTCGACGGCCTATTCCGGCGGCCAGAATCGACCGCCTCGCAGTTCCTGCGCGCCGAAGGCTTCTCAGACACCATGATCCAACGCTTTTTTACGCCATTTTTCGGTGGCGTCTGCCTGGATCCTCAAATTCAGGCCTCGAGCCGGGTGCTGCAGTATGTCCTGCGCATGTTCGCCCGCGGAGAGGCGGCGCTGCCCGCCGGGGGCATGCAGCAGATCCCGCTTCAGATTGCCGCAGACCTGCCCAGGGCCTGCCTGCGCACCGTTGTTCGCGTGCGCCAGGTGCGCAGCGATGGCGTCACCCTGGATGACGGGACGGTCATGCCGGCCCGGGCCGTGGTCGTGGCCACCGAGGCCCCGGAGACCGAAAATCTGCTCGGCTTGCCGCACGCCTGCCGGTCGGTTGCCGAGACCTGCCTCTATTTTTCGTGCGACCAGGCGGCCTGGCATCCATCCTTTCTCATGCTCAACGGAGAGGGCAGGGGGCCGATCAACAACATCGCCTTTCCCAGCCGGGTCTCTTCCGGATATGCACCCGCAGGAAAATCCCTGGCCTGTGTGGTCGTCCTCGGCAACCCGGATGGCGGTGACGCCGCTTTGGTCGATCGGGTGAGGGCCCAGTTGATCGACTGGTTCGGCCCGCAGGCCGGCAACTGGGTTCACCTGCAAACCTATCGGATCTCCCATGCCCTGCCCGGCCAATCGCCGCCTACACGAAACCCGACCTGCCCGGTCCCCCGGGTCCGTCCCGGGCTTTTTGTTTGCGGTGAACACGGCAGCCTGCCGGGCATTCAGTGGGCGCTGGTCTCCGGGCGGCTGGCGGCTGACGCCGTGCTGGACCATCTGGGCGATCTTCTCATTTGACCCCTGATGCTGCCGGCTGACAATTGACTTACCCGTGACAATGATCATCCTGGATGGGTATGCCCGGTCAACCCGATCCGCGCAAAGAATCGCGACCCACCCATTCCATGTGCAAATTCATTTGCCAACGGGTTGCCATACCAATGAGGAGTTCAGTCGCCATGAACGCGCCGCCGGCAGCAATAGTAACACCTGATGCAGGGCTTTTGTCCATCCATGCCCACCGCCTGACCCGCATCTACACGGTCGGTTCGGTGCAGGTGACCGGTATCGACGGCGTCGATCTTGCCGTGGCCCCCGGCCAGTTGGTGGTGCTCAAGGGTGACAGCGGTTCGGGCAAAAGCACGCTGCTATCCTTGTTAGCCGGGCTGGATCGGCTCTCCAGCGGACGGCTGACCGTCGCCGGCCACGACCTGAATCACTGCAGGGAAGCCGAGCTGACCGACTTTCGGCGAAAGTCCGTCGGCATGATCTTTCAGGCCTTCAACCTGCTGCCGACCTTGACCGTGCAGGAAAACGTCTGTCTGCCGGCACTCCTGGCCGGCCGCGCCTTCCGTGAAGTTCGATCCAGGGCAGAGGAACTGCTCGACTGGCTCGGCATGGGCGACCGCCTCAACCACCAGCCGCGCCAACTCTCCGGCGGAGAAATGCAGCGCTGTGCCATCGCCCGGGCGCTGATCAATGATCCGGCGATTGTCCTGGCCGACGAGCCCACGGGCAACCTGGACTCAGGCAACGCCCGCAAGGTCATGGCCCTGCTTTCCGATCTGAATCGCCAGTTCGACCGGACCGTTGTGATTGCCACCCACAGCGACCTGGCCGATGGATACGCCACCATGGTGCTGAGGCTGCAAGACGGCCGTGTGGCCCCATGAACGGTGCCATTGAGACGGTTTCGGGCTGCCTGCGCCTGTTTGGCTGGTTTACCCTGCGCCACCTGCGCGGCCACATGGGTCGGACCCTGGCGGTGCTGCTGGGCATTGCCCTGGGTGCGGCGGTCTTTACCAGTGTCCGGCTGGCCGTGCAAGCCACCATGGATTCCTATTCGCGCAGCATGGACCTGATCACCGGCAGCAGTGACCTGACCCTGTTCCGCCCCGGCGGCCGGATCCCCGATACGCTGGTGGCGGCGCTGATGCAGAATCCGTTTGTCCTCACGGCATCGCCGGTTCTGTCCGCCTATGTCAGACCGGCAGACGAGGAAACTCCCTTCCTGTTGGTCGGCTTCGATCCCATCCTGGACCGCAATCTGCGCAGGTGGACCGTTCGGTCCCCGGCTGACGGCCAGGCGGCCGACTGGGCCGCGATGATGACCCAGCCCTTTTCCCTGCTGATCGGGGAGAGACTGGGAGAGCAGTTCGGCTGGCGGGAGGGCCAGTCGATCAGGCTGGTTCACTCCCGGCAGACCCAGGATTTCAAGGTCCTGGCCCTGCTGGATCCAGACGGGCTGGCCATGGTGGAGGGCGGTCGCATCGCCCTGTGCGATATTGCCACCTTCCAGGAGTTTACCGGCCAGTTCGGCCTGGCGGACCGCATCGATATACGCTTGGCGCCTGACCCTGCAGGGGATGTATCGGCCAGCCTGCAAGCGCTGCTGCCCGCCGGCGTCGTCATGCGGTCACCCTCTGCGCTCAGTGAAAGCGGCCAGGCAATGATCCGGGCCTATCAGCTCAGTCTCACCTTTTTGAGTTTCATATCCCTGTTCGTGGGCATGTTTCTGGTTTACAGCCTGGTGGCGCTGAATGCCGCCGCCCGTCGGCGCGAATTGGCGGTCATGCGGGCCACCGGTGCGTCGGGGCGGCTGCTCTTTTTCCTGTTCGTGGGCGAAGGGGCCTTTATCGGCCTGTGCGGGTGGCTGTTGGCCCTGCCGATCAGCAGCCTGCTGGTCAAAACCCTGCTGGCCGGTGTCAGCCGCACCGTGTCCGTGCTTTTCGTGCGCGTGCAGGTGGATGGACTGACCCTGGACCCCTGGGAGATTCTGCTCTCCTTTGGCGTCACCCTTGCCGTGGCCGTGCTGGCGGCCCTGCAGCCGGCTCGCGAGGCCATGCGCGTGCTTCCGCGCGAAGCGCTGGACATCGTCCCCACCGCCAATATCCGGCCACGGCTGACCCGTCGCATGGCCCTGGGGGGCGTCGGCCTGCTGGCTCTGGTCTATCCGATTGCCCGGCTTCCCAGTCCGCCGTCGGTTTCCCTGCCCGGGTACCTGGCGGCGTTGCTGCTGTTTGTCGGCTTTGCGCTGCTGGCCCCTCTGATGCTGCAGCAAGTCGGCCGGCTGCTGGCACCACGGCTGATTCGCCTGGGCGGCCAGCCTGCCTTCTTGGCTGCCGGCTATCTCAAACAAAGCGGTGTTCAGACGGCGATTTCCGTGGGCGCACTGATCACGGCCGTGGCCCTGTTCACCGCCCTGGTGGTCATGATTCACAGTTTCCGCAGCACCGTGGCACTGTGGGTGCAGCAGAGTATCGCCGGTGACATTTACATCCGCCCCAAGCTGGCCGAACTGAATCGCTTTCGCGACCCGTTGCCGCCGCGGGTCGTGGCAGCTGTGCAGACACTGCCGGTCCCCGTGGAACTGGTGCCCATGCGTCGTCTGGAATTGCAGGTCAAGGGACACCAACACCTATTCGAGGCCATGGATTACGACGCCTATGCCCGGCGCAGCCGATTTATCTGGATGGGCGGCGACATCCAACAAATCGAAGCCGATCTGATCGCTGGCAGGGGTGTCGCGATATCGGAAGTCTTCGCCAACAACACCGGTTTGAAAGCCGGCGAACGTTACCGGGTCCAGATCGGCAGGCATCTGTTCGACGAACGGATCCTGGGGGTCTTTCGCGACTACCGCACCCGGGGCGGTGCGGTGTACTATTCGCTGACCCACTACCAGCAACGCTTCGACGATCCAACCTGGAGCGGTGTGCAGGTTAATTTTACCGAGCGCGGCCCCGGTCTGGCGGGCACCGTCGACCGGGTGCGCACCTCACTGTTGAACTGCTGCGGGGAGTCGATCGAAATGATGGAGGGCCCCAGTCTGCGCCAGGCCGTCCTGCGCGTATTCGACGAAACGTTTGCCATCACTACGGTCCTGCTGCTGATTGCCCTGGTGGTGGCCGCCCTGGGGATCGCCACCACCCTGGCCGTGCTGGTGCTCCAGCGCCGCCGGCAGCTCAACACCATCCGCGCCGTGGGCGGCAGTGCCGCCCAGCTGCGGCGCATGATTTTCTGGGAAGCGGGCCTGATCGTGATGGTCGGCCAGGCGGCCGGGCTGGCCTGCGGGTTCATCCTGTCGACCCTGCTGATCTTCGTCGTCAATCGCCAGTCATTCGGTTGGACCTTCCTCTACCAGGTCGACTGGCAGAGTCTGTTGACCGCCGTGCCGATGATTTTCGCTGCGGCGCTGCTGGCTGCGCTGCCGGCGGTCAATTTGGCCCTGAGCGCGTCACCGGCCTTGCTGCTGCGCGGAGGAACGCGTTAATGGTGACGGTTTTGTAACACGTTCGAGATCTGCGTTACGCTTCAACCCTCGTCACTGCGGCGTACTTCAAGTACGCCTCGTTCCTCCGGCCTCGCAAGCCTTGATCTCAAACGCGTTACGAAACCGCTGGTTATTGGGCTTATTTATTTATCCGCATTCACCATAAGGAAGGTGACAAAATGGGACGATGCAGGTATTTCAGCTGTCTTGTCCGGACCGTGTTTCTGATTGCGTTTACGGCCTTTGCGGCGATCGCGGCGGATGATGAATTCCTGCAGGTCACCGGCCCCTGCCAGCTCTCCTTTCCCGCCGATCACGGCCCCCACACGGATTACCGCACCGAGTGGTGGTATTACACCGGCAATCTGGCCGACGACGGCAACCGTCGCTTCGGCTTTCAGCTGACCTTTTTCCGCAGCGCGCTGCAAGCGCCCGGCAATCGCAGAGAGTGGCCGGTGCCGGCCTCGGCCTGGCGCACCGACCAGATCTACCTGGCCCACGCCGCGGTCAGCGATATCAGCGGCGGCCGCCATCTGCAGGCCGAACGGATGGCACGTCCGGTGCTCTCCCTGGCCGGGGCGGACCAGGTGGGCGGCACGGTAACCATCCACGTCCATGACTGGCAGACCATCATTGCGCCCGAGGCGCATCGCCTGCAGGCCTTTGCTGATGCGTTTGCCTTGATCCTCGACCTGACACCGGACAAGCCTGTGGTTCTGCACGGCGACAGCGGATACAGCCGCAAGGGTCAGTCGCCCGAGCGCGCCAGCTGCTACTATTCGTTTACCCGCCTGCAGGTCGCGGGCAGCCTGACCGTGGACGGCATCCGCCATGCGGTGCAGGGATCGGCCTGGATGGACCACGAGTTCAGCACGGCACCCCTGCAGCCGGGCATCACCGGCTGGGACTGGTTCAGCCTGCAGTTGGCGGACCAAACCGAGATCATGGTCTTTTTGCTGCGGCAACCGGACGGGACCTTGAATCCAGCCTCCAGCGGTACCGTCGTGCTGCCCTCGGGGCAGACGCGGCACCTGGTGCAGGCTGATCTGCGCATCGAACCGCTGTCGTTTTGGACCAGTCCCCACAGCGATGCACGCTACCCGGTCGCGTGGCAGGTGGCCGTGATTCCGCTGGACATGGAACTGGTCGTCAGGGCCAACCTGGACGACCAGGAGATGCGCACCCCGAACAGCACCCATGTGGTTTACTGGGAAGGCAGCGTGCAGGTTACGGGAACCCGCAGCGAAAAGGCGATCGATGGCGTCGGTTATGTGGAGCTGACCGGTTATGCCGAGCCATTCGATGCACCCATGTAAGCCAAGGATGCCTGTCATAATTAGTCTTTTGGGAGCATCATGGTAGGTCTGGACACTCCCAGCGCCACCCCACGAGCGGGTCTGCAACCTTGATCGTCGAGGTTATCCCGGATCGGCACTGGCCTGCCAGTCAAATGATTTGATAATAAATAAGATGGCTTAGATGATTGAAAGGGTCTGGTTATCAGTCGCCTGGAGGCGGTACCGAGCGTTGGGATAACCCCGATGAAGGGTTTGCCGCAGCCCAAGGCGCCTCCAGTCACCGTCTTGCCCCGGTTTGACAATGCGGGTCATGTGGCTAGTTTAGCCTATTATTCACCTGAGCAAACAGGAGGCAACATGAAAATATCAATCTATACCATCGCACTGCTCTTCATCGGGGTTTCGATGGCCGCCGCGGCCGGCAGCCCATCCGTGAAACCATCGGTTTCTAAAGATGTCAAGTACTACAACGCGGGGGTTGAATTGATGCTTGATAAAAAGTTTTCCGAAGCGGAAAAGCAGTTTCGCAAGGCGATAGACCGTAACGAGCGCTTCGCCGAGGCCCACAACAATCTGGCCTACACCCTGCGCAAACAGGGTCCTGATCACTACGCGGAAGCCCTTGTGCATTACAATCGGGCGATTGAATTGAAGCCCAACCTGGCTGAGCCTTACATGTACCGTGGGGTGCTGCATACCCAGATGGGCAGTCGATCACTCGCTTTGGACGACCATAGCTCACTCGTGGGCATGAATTCGCCCCTGGCCGCTGAGCTGCAGTACGTGGTCGAAAACGGCCGTGAAAAAGAACCGGAACAGTTTTTTGGCGTGTCCCGGAAAATGTGATGTCGAGGATCGGGTGGAGCATCGGCCGGGATTGGCAAGATGGCTTCAAAATGCGTCGATAGCGGGAACCGTTTCTTTATTGCCGGTTTTTCCATCCTGCCAAACCAGCTGAGTCAACGATTCTCCACCCTTCCCATTAAAGCAACTGCCCGTTGCTTGACAGCCGATACGGCTTGCCAAAGGCGGTCTCGTACCTGACAACCCATTGTTGATGTACTATATTTGGTTTATCATACCGAGTGAAGGCAGACCTTTCAGGGGTTGATCCCGTACATGGCGGAAGGCCTCTGCCCATCCCCCCGTCAACAGAAACCCTATTGGACAAAAGGAGAAGGCATGGACATCATCGATGCATTGGTCGGCCACCATCAGGAACTCAGACAGCTTTACCGGGAGTCGGAAAACAACCCGGACCGGTTTGTCGAATTTGTGCGTCACCTCGTGGTTCATCACACCATGGAGGAGAAGTATTTCTACGATCTGCTGCAGAAGGTCGCCGACGCCCGCCACGATTCCCCTGAAGCGGTCAACGAGCACCACATCATCGAACTGATCATCAAGGACGCCGAAGGGTTCCCCAGGGATCACGGCGACTTTCCCATCAAGGTGGAAGGCCTCGGTGAATACACCACGCACCACCTGGATGAAGAGGAGGCGGAAATATTTCCCATGGCCCGCGCCCGCTTCAGTCCCGAGGACCTGATGACCCTGGGCAAGCTTTTCCTCGAAGCCAAGCGGAAACTGCTGGCCATTCAACTGCCGGAGGTGCCTGCCCAAGTTGACCATCGGGCAACCGGATCGAAACCGGTTCAGGCCAGCTCGCACGGGTTGGGTATCGGCAGCCTGAAATAACTGGTTTGTCTGTCATTCTAACCAAAAAGGAGACACCATGGACATTCTTAAAAGAGAGTTGGCACCGATTCCCCAGCAGGCTTGGGTTGAAATCGATGCCCAAGCGGCAAGAAGCCTGAAAGCGATCCTGTCGGCCAGAAAAGTGATTGACCTGACAGGGCCCATGGGAGCGGATTTCCCCGGCGTGCCGGAGGGACGGCTGGAATACCCGGACAATCAACCGTCTACCGGCCTGTCCTATGGCATACACAAGGTGCACCATCTGGTGGAGACCCGAATTCCGTTCGAATTGGACATCCGGGAGATGGACAATGCCGTTCGCGGGGCCAAAGACCTCGATCTGGCCAATCTGGAAGCCGCTGCTCTAAAGATGGCCCTGTTCGAAGAGAGTGTGATTTATCACGGACTGCCCCAGGCCAACATCAAAGGGCTCAAACATTGCGCCGACCAGGAGTGCCTGACCATCGGATCGACGCCGGAACAACTGCTCGAGGCAATTGCCGAGGGCCTGACCGTGTTTGCCGGCCGCTCCGTCGAAGGGCCATTTTCCTTCGTGGTGGGGCCGAAACTCTGGAGCCGAATGTCCGCCCACCTGCAGGGCTACCCAGTTAAAATGCAGGCCGAGAATATCCTGGGCGGCACGGTGTTGCTCAGCCCCTATCTGACCGGCGAATTTGAGATGGAAGCTTACATGGTCTCCCGGCGGGGCGGTGATTTCGAAATCATCTTGGGCAGCGATCTGGCGATCGGCTATGAGAGCCACACGACCAGCACCGTCGCACTCTACTTCACGGAATCCTTTACCTTTAGAATCCTCGATGCGGCTGGGGTGATTCATTTTACGGCCCAGGCGTAGGTTCATCTGTCCGCGGCGGAACAAAGACCACCGCCGCGGCTGCCAAACCCAAAATCGAACGCTTAACCAAAGGAGGCCTACCATGGTCGACAAAGCGGCACTGTGTGAGAAAATAAAATCCATCTACCCGGACATCGGGGAATGTGGCATCGACATCAACGTGGATTATGACGATGAAAAACAAACCACTGTTTTATACCTGCGCAGGGGCAACAAGGAGGTCAAGCACTACCTGCCGGATGAAGACGCGGAGGCATGCATGGCGGGGCGGCAGTGCGTCGCTCTGGGTGTTGAGATCGCCCAGCTCAGGGACGAGCGCTACCTTTAATCGTTAATATGCGAAAACGCAGCGGACCATATCCATTCTCGGCACCCGTTAACCCTCCTGCTGATTCTCAAGGGCACGGCGCTCCAGCTGCGCCAAGGAAACGCGATTCAAGACCTGGCTGTGCGTGGCGGCAAGAATCACCGGCGGGGCGCAACCGTTCTCCTCGGCTTCTTTCCACCGGTCGACACACAGGCACCATCGGTCACCCGGCTTAAGTCCGGGGAATCCGGCAGCCGGGTGAGGGGTGCTCAGATCGTTTCCCTGGTGTTTGGTAAATTCCAGAAATTCATCGGTCACCTGGGCGCAGACGCCATGTCGGCCAACGTCGCTGGGCCCGATACGGCAGTCTCCGTCACGCAGAAAACCGGTCAATGGCCACAGGCTGCATGTTTGCAGTGTTTCACCATAAACGTTAACGGCTTTTTGATTGGCCATGGCAAACCTCCATTAAAGATTCAGCAATATGCAAAAGGCGTTCAAATTAGATAAGATATGGCATCCGGCGGCAAAGGCAATGTCAGGCGGGTGACTGTAGGATGACAGGTTCAAGCTACCAGGAAGATCCTTTTTTTAACCACAGCGGCTGCCCACAACCTTTATCGGGGGGTCGGGTATAACGGGTCGACACGGCTTCTCTGTTTATCTATCGTCATTCGGCCGCTTTTGACGGGTTCAATTCATCAAGGTTTTCAAATCGGCACGAGCATGGCTGGCACGCCTCTACCCCGTGGGATGGTATATGGATTGATATGACGACCCTCTCGAAGAAATTGAAATTGCTGGTCACCGGGGCTTCCGGTTTTATCGGCTACGAGGTTTCCCGACAGCTCTCGCGCAACGGCTATCGACCCCGGCTGATGATCCGTCAACCGGGCGATGATTGCGAGATCTGTCGGTTCGATGCGGATATAACCCTGGCGGACCTGAGACATCCTGACTGCCTGCGGCGAGCCGTCAAGGGTGTCGACGGCATCATTCACCTCGGGGCAAGGGCCACTTTCGAATCATACAGCATCTTGAAGCCATCCATCCTGGATGGGTCGATCGCCTTGATGGAGGCCGGTATCGAGGCCGGGGTTCGCCGGTTTGTATACAGTTCTAGCCTGCTGGTCTACAGCGATCAGGCATCCTTCGTCACTGCCGAAACGCCGGTCGATCCGGTGCTCGATTATGGCCGCATCAAGGTGGATACGGAAAAGCGGTTGTCGGCGATGGCCGCATCGGCGGGCGTGGCTTTCACGGCTTTGCGGTTGCCGCATGTATACGGCGTTCGAGATCTTTATTTTCGACAACTGCAGGCCGGTCGTCTCATCCTGCCGGGGCTCGGCAAAAACATCTACACGCACCTTCACGTCGCCGATGCGGCCGCGGCCATTATCGCCTGTGCGGAGCAATCCTTTTCCGGCATCCTGCCCGTTGGCGATCGCCTGCCATCCACATGGGCGACATTCCTTGACATCGCCAGGCAGCACTACCCGAATGCCCGCGTGCTCATGCTTCCCCAATGGCTGGCCCTGCTGGCCACGGCCCTGCTGACGCCGTTTCGACACGTTCGCCCCAACCCGGGCCTGGAGACGCCGGGTGCCGTGCGCAGCTACAATTTCAATCTCGCCGTCGATCCCGACTTGCTATGGCAGGATCTTGGGTTGGCACCCCGGTATGGGACCATCCACGAAGGCATCCCCGCGGCGGTTGCCTCAAAACGAGAGCCAGACATCTTGACCACCCGGTTGAGATGAGAAAAAAAGGATGGCCGTCGCTCATTGCAACTGTTCTAATTTATTTAAGAAGTCGCTATTTTTGGGCACTCCTTTTTGGACATGGCGGATGATACCCTCTTTGTCGATGAGGTAGGTGACCCGACCCCGGCCGTAACTTTTCCTGATCGATTTACCTGTGTCGGAAACCAAGGGGAAGTCGATACCATTTTCAGCAGCGAATTTTACGTTTTCCTCCAAACTATCTGCACTTACTCCGATAACTTCGGCATCCAATTGCTTGAATTTTTCCAGATCCCGCTGGAAAGCGTTGACTTCATCCGCTCAGACGGGCGTAAAGATGGCAAAGTACAGCGCCAGAATGACGTTTTGTTTTCCGGCGAAATCAGCCGAATGAATGGCTCCATGGGTGGATTCTCCACTGAACGCCGGTGCTTTGTCGCCAATCTCTATTCCAAATGATGGGACGGGTGTGAAAAACAGGCCGGCCAGGATGATCATGGCCAACGTGATGCGTGAAAAGGCTTTCATTTTTTCCTCCTTATCGACCGATACAGGGAGCACTTGGCTGCGTTTGATGCGGTAGATAAACATGAGCATCTTCCCTGGATGTCGGTTGGAAACATGGTCACCTCGACCTTTTTAATCAAAGGAAGATGGTGTTGGGATGCCGTCTGCTCCATAGCCTGACATTCGATAGCAATCACCAGTAGCGGCACAGAGGGAGATTTTATCAATAAAAAGAATGATCATAGTGAAAAGGTCAAACACAATTAAGCTCAGTGCAACTGACTTGGAAATCTGTTTTGATGAAGATCTTGGTCATCGCTGGTCGCAACTGATCGACGTTCCGCACAGACGGCACTTGTCGGTGTCCACACGCTGCAATAGGCCGCAATGTCGGCACACGGTGCCCCTGAGCGGCAGATGCAGGTCATCGATGTTGGCAAAGATACATTCGGACCTTTCGTCGATTTCGTATTCGGCGAGGCAATCGAGACACTTCATCCTACCGGATTCATTCCGGAGGTTGTCGCTCGCGCAGAACGGGCATTCGCTGTGGGGCATCATGAGATTCTCCCGGTAATGATTGGGACCCTATATCCTGTCAGTCGGGGGTTCATTCTTTTTCTTCTGGTAAAGGGGAGAGATGTCGCGCAGGGTCTTGACCACCTTCTGAAGCGACGCCAAGAAGTAATCGATATCTGATTCGGTGTTCTCGATTCCAAAAGTGATCACCAGCGTACCCTGGGCATCGGCATGGGACCGGCCGATGGACAGCAGCACGTGGGAGGCGCGCAGTGAGCCGGTGGCACAGGCCGAGCGGGTGGCCACTGCGATGCCGTCGTCATCCAGCATGAGCATGACGCTTTCGCCTTCGATGTAGCGTACCGACACAGACACCAGGTTTGGCAGGCTGGCGTCGGCCGGTGTGTTGATGATAATGTCCTCGATGGTCTGAGACAGGCCGGACAACAGTTTGGCTTTCAGGTTTTCCAGGTGTGTCAGCCGCTCGTCCATTTTACGGCGAGCCATCTCGGCGGCCACACCCATCCCGATTATTCCGATCAGGTTTTCGGTACCGGCGCGCTTGTTGTGCTCCTGAACGCCACCTTCCAGGATGGGCCAGATCATGGTTCCCCGGCGGATATAGAGGCCACCGACACCCGTGGGGCCGTAAAACGTGTTGGCGCCGAAGCTCATCAGATTGACGCCGAGTTTCTGGACATCCATGGGCACCACCCCCACTGAATCCACGGCATCCGTGTGCAGCAGGATATTGTGCTCGCGGGTGATCCCGGAGATGGCTTCGATGGGTTGGATGGTGCCGGTTTCGTTGTTGCTGTGCATGATGGACACCAAGATGGTCTTTTCGGTGATGGCGTCTGCCACGGCCTGAGGGTCGACCCGGCCGTGGCGGTCGACATCCAAAGATGTGATCTTGAATCCCTGGCCATTAAGGCGCTTCAGGCTGCGGATGACCGCATTGTGTTCAACATTGGAGGTGATGATATGGTTGCCCTTCTTGGCATTGGCCAAAACCGCCCCTTTGACGGCATGGTTGACTGATTCGGTGCCTCCGGAGGTGAAGACAACCTCTTTGGGGTTGGCGCAGTTGATCAAATCGGCCACCGCCGTGCGGGACTTGTCGAGCTGGGCAGCGGCCAGTTCGCCTGCCGAGTGCTGACTGGAGGGGTTGTGGTAATCGGCGTTGATAGCATCGATCATGGCCGTTTTGACTTCCGGCAGCAAGGGGTTGGACGA
Source organism: Desulfosarcina sp. (assembly GCF_041551955.1). Taxonomy (GTDB): domain Bacteria; phylum Desulfobacterota; class Desulfobacteria; order Desulfobacterales; family Desulfosarcinaceae; genus Desulfosarcina. Next base: position 12,733 of record NZ_JBFELV010000024.1, on the reverse strand, counting down.
GATGTGGTCGAAATTAATGATTGCCATAAGTGTTACCTCTGGGTTTATCGCATTGGTTAGTGTTCCTCTTCCAGGTCGGATTGGCAGGCTTCGCAGAAGGTTAGGTCTTCTTGGATCTCCACGTCGCAGTACGGGCAGTAACATTGGCCGCCCTCGGCATGACGGTGGACTTCCTTATGCTGCTCATTCGGTCGGTTGATACCGGCCAATCCGTCCTCGTAGTTCTTGATAGCCATTTGAAGCGCATCCGCACCCAGGTTGGAGCAGTGCAGCTTGTTCTTTGGCAGCCCTTCAAGGGCTTGGGCCACGTCTTTGTTGGTGATGGCCTTGGCCTCGGCAACGCTTTTTCCCTTAGCAAGCTCGGTAAGCATACTGGAAACGGCGATGGCCGACCCACACCCAAAGGTCTGGAATTTAATGTCCGCGATGCGGTCTTCCTCGATTTTGAGATAGATGGTCATCATGTCGCCACACAGCGGATTTCCAACTTCGCCGACGCCGTTGGCATCATCCATTTCACCAACGTTGCGCGGATTGCGAAAATGATCCATCACGGTTTTATTGTACATCATGGGCGGTTCCTCCCTAAAAAATTTTATATGAAATCAAGCAAATAGCCAAGTAAGCATTTTTTTGAAAAATGGAAATACACAACTGGGTGCAACCACAGCCGATTTTTGGGGCGCCTGGCTTGGTCGACCATTTCGGTGCGCTATAGTCGGGAGACACAGGATCATCAGCGTTGCATCCAGCCTAATCGAATGCGATTTGCTGGATAGCGAGATAATGCGTTATCTCATTTTTTTCATTGTGGATGGGGGCGATTTTCCATTGCATGATAAACGCTGAGCCATCCTTGCGATAATTGATGGCGCGTCCATGGAATACCTTTCCGTGGGAAATATCCATGTTCAATTGATCGATGACCGCCATGTCTGTTTTTGGCCCTTGTAAAATAGACGGGGATTTCCCCATCACCTCATGCGGTCCGTAACCGGTCAGCTCGCAGAATGCCGGGTTGACGTATATGATCGGATAGCCCGGCCCTGCCTCGGTAATGATGATCGAGTTGTAGGACTCTTCCATGGACGTCTCCAACAGGCGCTTCATGATATAACGATAGTTTTCATCTTTATCGAAAATCTCAAAAATGTCATTTTCTGGGTGCATTGGTTATCCTCCTTCAATGATGTGGTTAATTGGCGGATATTTGACGGCACGGGTGCGGCAACCAGGCATCAATCGAACATGAAGGCCACAGAGGCGGCCCCCAACCCGGCACTGGCGCCGACGACCGGTGAGATGTTGACCTCGGCCACCGGGGGCTTGGCGGTGAGCGCCGTCATTTGCCGCGCATACCAATCGGCCGCCGACCGGTTGTTGGCATGCATCGTGATATAGTTCCAGATAGGCCTGTTCCGGCCGATGCGGTCGATGTGTGCCATGACCTTTTTCATGTTGGCCTTCTGGCTGAAGGCTTTTCCGAACACCATCGAATTTCCGTCGGCATCCATTGACACAATCGGATTGAGGTTGAGCAGATTGGCCAGCAGTCCTTTCAGCGGCGAGACCCGACCCCCCCGAACCATAAATTTTAATGTACTGACGCTCACCAGAATGCGCGTGTCGTCAACCCATCGGGAGGCCTGATCAACAATCGCATCAAGGGCTGCCCCCTTTTCAATCGCCTTGGCGATGCGCAGCACAATCAACCCCAGCGCTCCCGAGACGTTTTTCGAGTCGATGACATGGATGGGTATTCCGCGTGCACGGCTGATCGTCTCTGCGGCTTTACAACTGCTGAAATAGGTCCCGCTGAACTTGGCGGTCAGATGAACCGCAATCACCGCGTCGTAATGCTCGGTGAGAAACGTGTACAGATGCTTGAACGCAATTTCGTTCACCTGGGCGGTTTTGGGGTAGTTGCCGCTTTTATCGATGCGCCGGTAGAACTGTTCGGGCCGCATGGTTATCTTGTCCAGGTAGTGATTGTCACCGAAGTAGATGTTGATGGGCAGCATGTGAATCTGATAGTCGTCGATCAAGGACGGTGAGAGGTCGCACGCCGAATCGGTGACCAGGGCAATCTTCCATTTGCGGTCGTAGATGACCTGGCTTTGCCTGAGCATGTCGTCGGCTTTTTGAAAGGTGATGGTACCCACATCCTGAAGCCTGTCAAACAGTCGGTCCGGATGGCTGGTGTGCACGTGCACACGGCTTGCTTTGGCTGCGCCGGCAACCACCACGGAATCGCCGTGCGCCATCAGGATGTCGGACAGGCGGCTGTGATCCAGCGATACGTCGCGGATAACCGCCTCCGTGCAGAAGCGAAACGCCACTTCCTGCGGAACATGGCTTTCCGTGGGCATTTCATCGTTTATGTTCTTCTGCGCGAGGGTGTCGGCGGTCGACTTGACGAGATGGCGAATGCTGTCTTTTCGGATACATTCAATAATGCCTTCAATAAAGTAGAAGAAGGCGTTGGCGCCGGCATCGACCACGTTGGCCTTGGCCAGCACGTCCAGCTGAAGTGGGGTCTCAGCCAACGTCTTTTCGAGGATGGCCTTGGAGTCGATAAACAACTGGCCAAAATCGTCGACCCGGTGCCGCTTTGCGTCGATGAAATCGGCCCAGGCGCGTACAATGGTCAGCAAGGTCCCTTCCACCGGGTTCGCCACTGCCCGGTAGACGTATCGCACTGCATTTTTTACGCTTGCCGAAAATGGCTCAACCGACACACTGGACCGGTTGGTGGTTTCACTGCTGACGCCGAAAAGGAACTGGGCGAAGATGATGCCTGAGTTGCCGCGGGCATTGATCAAGGCCGCCTCAGCAATCCGATCCAGCATTTGCTTGTATGGGCGCTCCGGTCTTACCGACGCGACGACCGCACCCAAGGTAGACGCCATGTTGGCCCCGGTGTCCCCGTCTTTGACGGGAAAAACGTTGATCCGGTTCAGCCGCTCCTGATTGGCAACAACCTTCCGGGTGCCGGCCAGGAACATGTAATACAGCCATCGTCCATCAATTTCTCTCATCGGACCGGTTTCTTTTCTATCATCAGGTCGGTTAAGATATGTCCATGACGGTAACCGCCACATCCCGCAACGTATCGCCCCGCCGCACCTTGAGACTGATCGGCCTTCCGATCTCGGCGGCCTGCAGGATCTGAACGAAATCGGCCGTGTTGGCGGTCGGTTTTCCCTCCACGGCAACAATGGTATCACCCAAGATTCGCCTTCGGTAATCGATTCCCTCCAACCCCGCGCGCTGGGCTTCCGAATCGGGCATCACACGGTCAATGACCACCCCGACCACGCCGAGACTGGCGGTGGCTTCCTCATCCAAGACAACGATGCCGATTCCAGGCCGAGGGAACTTTCCCTTGGCAATGAGTTGCGGAACCACCTTGTTGACCACGTCCACTGGCACGGCGAACCCGATTCCGGCCGAACTGCCGGAGCCGGAAATGATAGCGGTGTTGACGCCGATCAACCGGCCACTCGAATCAATCAATGGACCGCCGGAGTTGCCCGGGTTGATGGCCGCGTCGGTTTGAATCACACCAACCACGTCGCGTCCGGTAGCGGTGGGCAGGCGCCGATCGAGGGCGCTGATGACACCGGTGGTCAGTGTGCGTGAAAGGCCAAATGGGTTGCCGATGGCGAGCACGCTCTGCCCGACTTGCAAGCTGTCGGATGTCCCCACAGGGATCGGTTGAACCGTAGAGAGGGGACGTCGCAGTTGAATGACCGCCAGATCGTAATCGGGCGCACCGCCGACATAGGTGGCGTCGATGGCTTCACCACTTTCGAGGCGCACCTGGACACGACGGGCACCCTCGATGACATGAAAATTGGTTACCACATGTCCGCTGCTGTCCCAAAGAAAGCCGGAACCGGCTCCCTGTCGAACTTCACGCGTGCCGAAGAATCCGGCCACCGCGTTTTCGGTGAAGATGTACACCACGGACGGTGCGGCCGCGTTGAAAATGGAGATGGTCGTTTTCTCGAATTCCGCCAGACTCCCCCGCGGCGTGATTTCGCGGGTATGGCTGTCGACGCGCCGTTTTTCATCGGCGAGGCGATTCCAGAAGAAAAAACCCGCAACAAGGGTCAACGCAATGATGATGACAAACATGGAGCGGTTGATTCGTTGCATGGATAATGACTCCTATTTTCAAAATCGCTTAACGACAGAGAAACAGACATTCTCCCAACGCATTAACGCTTGATATCGATCAAATGGGTTGCCTGTCAATGTCAGGCCGCCATTTCTTGTTGGGCAGACACAGTGTTGGTGCTGTCGCCCATGCCTTTGCCGAGGCGCACTGCTTCGGCCAAATCGATCAGTGCATCGCCTTCAATGACTTCATCTTTCAGCAGTTGGCCGACCGTTGCCACCAGCAGGTCGCGGTTGGCCTTCAGGATCTCTAAGGCCGCATCGAACTGATTATCGATTATCCGTCTGACTTCCTCGTCAATGGTTTTGGCGGTTTCATCGCTGTATTGACCGCCGGCATCGCCCATTGCACCCAAAAAAGCCGGCTGCTGCTGGCTGGCGAAGTACACCTGTCCCACGCGCTCACTCATGCCATACTCCTTGACCATGCTGCGCGCAATATCGGTGGCCCGTGAGAGGTCGTTTTGGGCACCGGTGGAGATGTCGTTGAAGATGAGCGCCTCGGCTGCTCTACCGCCCAACAGCGTAGCAATGCGGTTGTTCAGTTCGGTTTTGCGCATCAGAAATCGGTCTTCGGTCGGCACCTGCATGGTGTAACCCAGCGCTGCGATGCCGCGGGGAATGATCGATATCTTTTGCACCGGGTCGGTCCCGGGCAATGCCATGGCCACCAGCGCATGCCCCAATTCGTGGTAAGCGACGATCTCCTTCTCTTCCGGATTGATCAGTCGATTTTTCTTCTCCAGCCCGGCCACCACGCGCTCAACCGCCTCTTCCACGTCGGCCATGCCGATACGCGCCTTGTCGCGTCTGACCGCCAATAAGGCCGCTTCATTGATCAGGTTGGCCAAATCGGCGCCGACCATACCGGCAGTCATTGCCGCAATCTTCTCAGGATCGATATCCGTGTCGGTTTCGACTTTATCCAGATAGATCTTGAGAATGTCCACCCGTCCGGTTTTGTCGGGCCGGTCGACAAGCACTTGACGATCGAATCGACCGGGCCTCATCAGCGCCGGATCCAATATTTCAGGGCGATTGGTGGCGGCCATCAAAATGACGCCCACATTGGCATCGAAGCCGTCTAATTCCACGAGCAACTGGTTCAGGGTCTGCTCCCGCTCATCGTGCCCCCCGGCCATACCGATGCCTCGGGCTTTCCCCAACGCATCCAACTCATCGATGAAGATGATGCAGGGCGCTTTTTCTTTGGCCTGTTTGAAGAGGTCGCGGACCCTGGCGGCGCCCAGTCCAACAAACATCTCGACAAACTCGGAGCCACTGAGGCTGAAGAACGGCACCCCGCTTTCTCCGGCCACCGCTTTTGCCAGCAGTGTTTTACCGGTGCCCGGCGGACCGACAAGCAGCGTGCCCCGGGGGATCTGGCCGCCCACGCGCGTGTAACGCTGAGGTTCTTTCAAAAAATTGATGACTTCCTCCAATTCCTGCTTGGCTTCGTCAACACCGGCAGCATCATCGAACCGAACCGACACGTCATCGTCAACGTATATCTTGGCTTTGTTTTTACCGATGGTCATAAATCCGGACTGCTGCTGGAAACGGCGCATCATGAAAACCCAAAACCCGAAGAAGATGGCTATGGGGATCAGCCAGGACAAGAGTGTTCCCAGAAAATTGTTCTCGAGCCTTCCCGAGTATTTTACGTTGTTCTCATCCATCAGCTGTGAAATTTCCGGATCCACCCTGACGGTCCTGAAAAGTCCACGCGACGCTGCGCCCTCATCCGAGCCGAGCATCCGGCCTTGAATTTCATTTTCGGAAATGGCAATTTCAGACACCCTGCCCTCCTTGACCGCTTTAACGAATTCGCTGTAGGGGATGTTTTTAACGGTCAGGGACCCCGCAATCATATTGTGCAGAAATAAAACCGCCCACATGCCGATGATCGCGTACCAAAAAGAAAATCGATGTTGTTTTTTCATATCTACCCCCTAACCCGGATAAACCGGTACTCTATAAAAGGCGTAGGCCGCGAACAACCAATAGCAATCTTCTAAGCTCAAAATAAACATACGAAAGAAGTCGGGCCTATCATTCGTTTAACAGGCCAGCGGCATCAGGCCCGTATCACATTCATCGCCGTCAATGTTTTCCGTCGCGGAACCGCTGTCATCTGAGGCGTTGCCGTCAGGCCGGTCGGCGAACGCCTCGGCGATGGCATCTTCAATGCGGTCAACGGTCACAAAGGCCAGCTCGCTGAGGATCTCTTCAGGCAGGTCTTCCACGTCGGAAAGGTTCCGCTTGGGCAGAATCACCGTTTTCAAACCGGCGCGATGGGCTGCCAGCGCTTTCATCTTGATACCGCCAACCGGAAGCACGCGGCCGCGAAGCGTAATTTCCCCGGTTATGCCGACATCGCTGCGCACCGGTTTTCCGCTGAAAAGGCTGGCCAGAGTCATGACCATGGCCACGCCTGCCGATGGACCATCTTTTGGCAGCGCACCGGCCGGGACGTGCACGTGCACGTCCGCGTGTTCAAAGGCACCCGGATCGATGTCCAACTGATCCGCTTTTGTGCGAACATAGCTGAGCGCAATTTCAGCACTCTCTTTCATCACACTGCCCAACTGGCCCGTCAGGGACAGACGTCCCTTGCCCGGCATGCGGGTCGCCTCGATGAAAAGAATATCGCCCCCGACCGAAGTCACTGCCAATCCGGTAGCGATGCCCGGCACGTCAAAGGTTTCCGATCGCTCAGCGTCAAAACGTTCCTTTTTCAGGTAGTCACGAACCATCTGTTCCGTAACCACCACATGAGACCACCCCTTTTCGTTTAGCGCCACGATGCCTTTTCGGCAAATGGCAGCGATATGCCTCTCAAGGTTGCGTACGCCGGCCTCGCGGGTATAGTCGTGGATAATTTTTACGACGGCATCCTCAACAAAGGTAACTTCGTCATCCTCGAGACGATGCGACCTGAGCTGTCGGGGAATCAGGTGGCGTCGGGCAATTTCCAGCTTTTCCAGCGCCGTATACCCATCGATCTGGATGATTTCCATGCGGTCTTTCAGCGGACCGGGTATGGTATCCAGTTGGTTGGCCGTGGCAATGAAGATGACTTCGCTGAGGTCGAAGTCCACGTCCAGGTAGTGATCACGAAAGGTATTGTTTTGCGCCGGGTCCAACACTTCCAGCAAGGCGCTGCTGGGGTCGCCACGCCAGTCCTGACCGATCTTATCGATTTCATCGAGCATAAACACCGGGTTGCGGGTGCCCGCCCGCTTGATTGACTGGATAATTCGTCCAGGCATCGCTCCGATGTAGGTGCGACGGTGACCGCGTATTTCGGCCTCATCCCGAACGCCGCCGAGGCTCATGCGGGTGAATTTACGGCCCAGGGCACGCGCCACGCTGCGTCCCAAACTGGTCTTGCCGACGCCCGGAGGACCGGCCAGACACAAAATAACGCCCAGGGCGGTGTTGTCTTCTGTCTCGTCCTGCGCCCCTTGACGATCCTTTACGAGACGCCTCACGGCAATATATTCGATCAGGCGCGCTTTGATCTCTTCCAAGCCATAGTGGTCCTCGTCCAGAATGCGTCGTGCATCGTTAATGTCACCGCTGTCGTCGCTTAGTTGCCCCCAAGGCAGATCGATCAGCCAGTCCAGGTAGGTCTTGATAATCGGATACTCGGCGGATTGAGGAGACATTTGCTGCATGCGCTCCAGTTCCCGGACCGCTTCTTTGCGCGCTTCATCGGGCATGTCTGAACCCTCGATGCGTTCGGCGTAGTCATCCGGCGCCGATGCGGGGTCGTCGGTTTCGCCCAGCTCTTTTTTTATAGCTTCAAGCTGTTGCCTCAAAAAATAATTCCGCTGTGTTTTACTCATTTTTTCTTGAACTTCGGACTTTATTTTTTTTCCGATGCTGAGCATTTCTTTTTCGCGCGACAGATGAGAAAGCAGTACACGAATTTTCTGAGATACGCTGTCGATCTCGAGTAGCTCCTGCCGCACTTCCGTGGTCAGGTTCATGTTGAAGGTTGTCACGTATGCCAACTGAAGCGGGTCGTTGATGCGCGAAATCGTCTCGGCGGCTTCTTTGGAGGAGTTGGGTGTCATTTCCAGCACTTCAAATACGGTGTCACGCAATTGGCGCTGCAGCACCTCCAACTCGATACCCGTTTCCACGATCTCCGGGGCGTGAAGCACACTCGCCTTGAGGTGCGGGCCACCGCTTTGCCAGGTGGATACCTTGAACCTGCGGATTCCGTTCAGCAAGGCGACCATCACACCCTCTTCATTTTTTTTGGCATGCAGAATCTTGGCAATGGTTCCCACCTCATAAAGTTGACCCGGTACAGGATGTTCGACTTCCGGATCCTTGACCGTCAACAGCCCAACGGTCCGATCCGCTGCTATGGCTTCGTCGATCATAGACGCTGAACTGAAGGAGATCATGAACGGCACGCTCATCTGGGGAAATGCCACCATGCTGCGAACCGGCAAAATGGGTATGATGTCCTGTGTGTCGGTCTTGGCTTCGATCATCTCGCCTTCGTATATGTCTTTGACCTCATTTGTGTCTGATTTCATAAGTACCACCTCAATGTTTGGGTGTGATCGATACTTCCTTAAAAATTATTTAACAAATATTAAACATTATATTGACAATGGCAATTGGTTTTTCATATTATTTGCTCATGAACATTAAGTCCACCTACACCATCAAATACGTCGCGTTGAAAACAGGGTTGAAACCTTACCTGATCCGGAGTTGGGAAGCCCGCTATCAGGCGATTTGCCCACAGCGGTCCGACAGCAATCGCCGATGTTTTACCGATAACGATGTCAAGCGGTTGAGGTTGCTCAAGAAAGTGGTGGACGAGGGACATCCCATTTCCGCCGTTGCCAAAATGAGCAGCGATGAACTCAGCCGCCTGCTGGAACGGGGTATCGCTTTGGTCAATTCTGACGATCCCATCGATACTGGATCTGCATCGGGTGGTTTGGACGACGGCGCAATGGCTGCCCAATTCGTCGAACGAGCGATTTTCCATACCAGTCGGCTGAACCCGACGGCGCTGGAGCATGTGCTCAATGATGCGGCTGTCGACATGCCCCGACAATCGTTTTTACAGGTGGTGGTATTGCCCCTGTTCGAAAGCATCGGTGAGCTATGGCGCCTCGGTAAATTGAAGACCATCAACGAACACATGGCATCGATCGTTGTCCGTACGATTTTATGGGACATGCTACGCAGCGTCGACTTGTCGGAGGCAGCCCCCAGAATCGTTGTTGCCACACCGGTGGGCCACTGGCATGAACTGGGTGCCTTGGCTTCGGCGCTGGCGGCGTCTGAATCGGGTTGGCGCGTCCATTATTTCGGCCCCAACCTACCTGCCGAAGAGATTGCCTATGCGGCCAAAAGGCTCAGGGCCAAGGCCTTGGCCCTGAGCCTCTGTCACCTGCTCAACGATCACCGCCTGGATGGTGAACTGAAAAAACTCCGTCGTCTGGTTGGCAGCGAGCTGCCGATATTTATCGGCGGGCCGGGGACCAAACCGGTTCGCCAGACCATTGTGCAAATCAACGCGGTGGCGGGCATCGATCTGTGTGGATTCAGGGCCAAGCTTGAAGCGTTAGCCGAGGCGTGAACCGCGATAGCCAGCGCAATTCCCACCACCTGGGGCGGGAGATGTCAGCGAGCTACAAATTGATTTTCATCCTTACGGTGCTGCGCAGCACTGCCGTTACCGGCAGAGCAATCCCTGCGGTTTGCCGCGCAGAGGGTTCAATCTCACTTTAATGACAAGGTGTTTCAAGGTTTCTTGCAGACGATTGATCGTGATCATGTTGATGGGGCGGGGCGTTAAATCTGAAATGGCCGTCAGCAGTAAATCCGGCTGACGGCCATTGGTTCTACTGGGCCGGTTTCATGCCGTGTACCGCTGTAAATTCATCCCACTCATCGACGCCGACTTCCCCATCACCGTTGGTGTCGATCATGTCAAAACCGGAGCGCCATTTTTCCACGTTGGGCGAGATGAATTCGTCGAATGTAAGCACACCATCGCTGTCCTTGTCCAACGCTGTCATATCCCAAACCATATTCATATTTCCGTGACCACCGTAATGGTGTCCGGCAAATGCCATAAACGGCAGCGTCAAGGCTGCTATTGCCAGTACTAGTGTTAATCCTATATTTTTCATGTAAACCTCCCAGCTCGCATGTGGAGCGTTATTGGTGAAAAGTTAAACAAATATTAAACCGTCGATGTCATTTGTCAATGGTGATCGATTTTACCGCGATGGCGAGCGCATTCCTCGCCGCTTGTGGAAACAAGGCTGAGATCCAGCCATCGGTCCTTGGGAAGGGTTCAACTCGTATGGTCAGTTTTGATCGAACTGGGCCTCACAAGCCGTTCAGCCCGGCCTGATAGGTTTTGGCCTGGGTCAACAATTCCCGCTGCTTGTCATCTTTCATCCGATCCCAGGTCCGAAACATCATCGCCACGCGCGGATTGTTGGCGAGTTTTTGTCGATGGCGGTGGAGAAACGCCCAATAGAAGCTGTTGAAGGGGCAGGATCGGTCACCCGTGTTCTTGCGCCACTGGTAATGGCAGTCATCGCAGTAGTCGCTCATCTTGTGGATATAGTTGGCTGATGAGACGTAGGGTTTGGTTGCCACCATGCCGCCATCGGCGAACTGGCTCATTCCGCGGGTGTTAACGATCTCCACCCACTGAACGGCATCGATATAGACGCCCAGATACCAGCTATCGACTTCATTTGGGTGGACACCTGCCAAAAGGGCGAAATTGCCGGTGATCATCAATCGCTGAATGTGATGGGCATAGGCATGCACAAGCGATTGGGATATAGCTGTGTGCATACAGTTCATGCGTGTGTCGGCGGTCCAGAAAAAATCCGGCAGGTCGGCCTTGTGATTGAAATGGTTCATCGTTGCATAAGTGGGCATGTGAGACCAGTAGATGCCGCGCATGTATTCGCGCCAGCCCAATATTTGGCGCACAAAACCCTCCAGCTGTTCGACGCTCACGGTTGCGCCGGAAGTTGCCTGTGCCCGGGCAATGGCCGCCCGAATCACTTCCATGGGGTGGAGCATTTTGGTGTTCAGCCCGAAAGAGAGCAGTGAATGAAACAGGGACCAGCTGCCGGCTGTCATGGCATCCTGGTAGGTGCCGAAGTGAGGCAGCCGCTTGTCGATGAAGGTTGCCAGCTGACTCAAGGCCTGGTCGCGGGTCACGGGCCAGATGAATTTCTTGGCGTCAATTTCACCGAAATTCGGCACCCCGCAACGGTGTATCATCGTGACGATATCGGAGACATCGTTGTCGAAAACGGTTGCCGCGGGAATCGGCACGACGCCATCGTAGCGCTTGCGATTGCTGTGGTCGTAATTCCATTTGCCCCCCGTGGGTTTGCCATCATCCATGAGGATGTCGTAGCGTTTGCGCATAAAGCGATAAAACGACTCCATCAAATACCGTTTCTTGCCTCTGAAGTGTTTGGCGACATCGCTGCGGGACGTTAAAAAATGCTCCGTGTCAACGACGGCAGTCGGGACGGTCAGGCGTGATGCGATGTCCGCCAGCTCGATGTCGAGGCGGTATTCATCCGGTTGCATGTATTCAAAGCGATCCACATGCTGCGATTTGATCAATCGGATCAGATTGCGTTCGAAGGATTGTTCGTTGTGTGGGTCATCCAGGCGAAGGTACACCACACGATGCCCCCTGCGGGAGAGCGCTGCACCGAAATGGCGCATGGCGCTGAAAAATCCGGCTATTTTTTGGATGTGGTGCTTGACGTAGTCCGTCTCCTGGCGCACTTCCATGAGCGTGTAAAGGGTGTCTTTACGAACCTTCTCGAACCAGCTGTGTTGCGCGTTGAGCTGATCGCCAAGGATCAATCGAAGGGTTACGTCTCTCTTCATCGGTGTCCTTCCCCAAATGTCTGGCGACCATGTGCGGTTCAATCGCCGGCCGCGGGACCCGGTTGGTGCGGGGTGTTTTATTGACAGACTCGCGTGGTGACGAGAACCATTATAATACAGACGCCGGCAAACGACCAGCGGGTCCCCTTAGGGCCTTGAAAAAGGCGTTCGCGTTGCCTGATGTGGCTAAATCACGATGGCCCGCCATATGTATTCTTTTGGAGCTGGTAGTATCTCGCCATCATTTTAACCGAAATCAGTCATCATTGCGAATTCATCTTATTCTGTTAAGATTGCAATTAAATATATGTTTTTCATTCTGCGATACTGGCACAAGGCCGCATCTAACCTTGTCGACGATGAAAAGTATGTGACAACGTTGACCCGATTTCTGAAATCTAGAGGAGGACACCCATGACTGAATTTTTCGTAATCTACGCCGTCTTTTTCATAATCGCGTCTGCCGGTGGTTGGCGCATCGCATCTTCAATGTGACGCGTCGAATCTCCTGCAGCATCCACATCTCGCCTCACCATTTCGTGCATGACCCGATTGGTGGGTTACTGGCACACGCTGGAAGGTAAAAAAATAAAATGATTGAACAGAAAAGAAGACAACACCCCCGTTGTAT
>NZ_JBFELV010000023.1:0-26959 GCF_041551955.1 Desulfosarcina sp. | reverse complement strand
GATGGCAATCGCCATTTTGGGTTATGGGCGTTTTGGGATGCATCGGCGCCATCGCCTTGTTTTTTATCATCCCCAACGAACCTGAGCCGGCAAGTCAAAAAATATCACCCGCTGAATACCTCGGCGCCTATTCGCGCCTGATCGCCAACAAGCCGGCATTGGGTGCTTTGGGGTATGTTTTTTTTACTAGTGCGGCCAACGACAATCTATTCGTGGTATATGGGGCCTGGCTGGAAAAAAGCTTTGGCCTGGGCATCGTTGCCCTGGGATTGGGGACCAGCCTCATTGGTGTGGCCGAACTATTGGGAGAAGGGCTCACCGCCGCCGTCTCCGACCGCTTCGGCTTGAAGCGCGCGCTGATTGTCGGTTTGAGCCTGTCCGTCCTGAGTTACGTTGCGCTGCCTTTTCTGGACACGTCCCTGACGGCTTCCCTGACCGGTCTGGCCATTCTTTTCTTCATTTTCGAATTCACCATGGTCACCAGTCTGACCCTTTGCACCGAGATACTGCCCGGGTTCCGGGCTACGATGATGTCCGGTTTTTTTGCTACAGCAGGCATCGGGAGAATGGTTGGGGCGCTGATGGGTGGCGCGGTCTGGCAGGCCGGCGGCATCCTTGCCACGGGCTGCCTCTCAGGCGGACTTACTTTTCTGGGGATGCTCTGCCTGATGCGCGGGCTCAAGGGGTGGGATCGGGTCGACAACTGATCAATACGCGTCCCAAACGCCCATTCAGGCCTTCAGCTTGGAAGCAATCGCAGCGACGTGCTTGCCCTGAAAACGGGCAGCGTCGAGTTCATTTGGGCTTGGCATTCTTTCACCCGAACCGCCAGCAATCGTCGAGGCGCCATAGGGAGACCCCCCGGTTATCTCATCGATTCGCATCTGCCCCTGAAATGCATAGGGCAGCCCCACGATCACGAAACCGTGGTGCAGTAATGATATATGAAAGGACAATATGGTTGATTCCTGCCCCCCGTGCTGCGTTGCGCTGCTGGTGAACACACTTCCGACCTTGCCCACCAAGGCACCTTGCGCCCACAGACCACCGGTGGCATCCAAAAACTGACGCATTTGTCCGCACATATTGCCAAACCGTGTCGGTGTTCCAAAAATGACGGCATCGGCAGAAGCCAGCTCGTCGACTGAACAGATCGGCACATGCGACATTCTTTGTTGCGCCTCGACGGCCCCCATTTTTTCAAGCACCGCTTCAGGGAGCGTTTCAGGTACGCGCCGCATGACCGCTTCTGCACCTTTTATTTCCCTGATTCCCTCTGCAACCGCCTCGGCCATTTGGTGTACATGCCCGTAGGTTGAATAAAAGACGATCAGTATTTTCATAACAGGGTCCTCCTTCATGGTGTTTCGGTTTATTCGATTTAGGCCGCGCGGTTGGCAGCCATTTGCAGCCCAACGATGGTTTTGGCATCCTGAATTTCACCGTCAATGACCATTTTTATGGCCAAGCGCAACGCTACCCGATGAACAACCAGCAGCTCATCCTCATCCAGTTTCTGGGCCGTCTGGGTGAGATCGGTAGCCAAAAATAGGTGAATGCGCTCGTCCGAGTATGCCGGAAGCGGGGTGATCTCCGCCAGTCGATCAAAATGCCGGGCCGCATACCCGGTTTCCTCGATCAACTCCCGTTCGGCGCATTGACGGGCGTCTTCCCCCGATTCTAAAGTGCCTGCCGGAATCTCCCAGATGAAACCGCCTACCGCATGGCGATACTGTTTCAAGAGGATCACTGAACCGTCATCCATCACCGGCACAATGGCCGCCGCACCGGGATGCCGGATTATCTCCATATCCAAGCTGACGCCGTTGGGCAGGGTAATGTTCTCCGCGTAAAAATCGAACACCCTACCCTTTCTGATCAGGGTGGTCTGGTTGCCAATCGCTTTATCCATTTTCAATTTTCGTGTTTCTCTTTGATGTGGTCAACCAGTTCACGCACGGTCTGGCCCCCGGGAGACTTCGCATTGGGGTTGAGTGCCAGCAATGACTCCCAAGCGGCCAGGGCATTCTTCTCATCCTTGAGGTCATGGAAAAGGACGATCCCCTTGTTGAATCGTGAAATTTCATGGCTGGGATCGATCGTCATGGCCCGGTCAAAGGCATCCACCGCTTTATCCGGGCTGCCGCTTCGGCGGTACATCACGCCCAGATCCGTCCAGACATTGGCGTCGTCGGGCGCGATGGCCAGGGCCTTTTCATAGGCGTCGATGGCCGGTTCCGGTAGGTTGGCATCAAAGTAGTGATGTCCCAGGTCGATCCAGGCCGTGACGTCCTGGGGATTTTTCTCGGTCTGTGCCTTGAGCATATCGATTGCCTGTTGCCGTTCGACGTCCATGCCTGCCGCTGGCGCGGATTGATGAGGATCGACAATCGTACCGCTTTTGTAAATGCCGAAGGCGACGCCCGCAACAAATCCGATCAGCAGAGACGCCACGACGAACCAGATGACATTTTCTGATTTGACATATCCGGCCACCTTTTTTTCTGCCATATTGTACCTTTCTTATTCCAGACACACTGATCCAACGTATGGGTTGGTCTGCCGATCCGCTGCCGAGCACGATAGCCGGCCACGGCCTACCCACAGCGGTGGCGGTGGATGCGGACAACGGCAGAAGCCATTTTTGATGTAAACCATATTCATAAGCACGATATTGAGCATCTGCACCCGCGACGATTATTTTTTGATACAGAGATCATTGGGACGCGAAGGCGGCGAAACGTTTCTCGACGGCGACGTTGACGACCGATGCGTGGACCTTTCCAAATATTCCGTGATCTGAGATATCGGCGGCCGCTCGAACTGCGCAAGCCCATGCATTTGTGGTTGGAGCCTGTCCCGTATCCGGTTGTACTGAATCATTTCATCGAAGATTTCCTGTTTGATGTCCAGCCGGTTCAAGTTCTGGACACGGTTCAAGAAGGTCTTGATGATCACGAAGGCCATACGCCCCAGCGCTTTCGTATCCTGGTTCTTGTGTACCCGCCGGTCAAGATCGACCTGGGCCATCACATCCAGGCCCCATTTTTCATGGATGTCGATCAGCATGCCGGTCTCCACCCCGTAGCCGATGTGAAAGGGAATGTTTTCGAAGATATCGCGATATCCCGCGTACTCACCGGATAGCGGCTGGACGAACTGGGTCAGGTCGGGCATGAACAGTGAAAACAACGGTCGTGTCACCAGTTCCGTGACGCGTCCGCCGCCGGTGGGATGCAACGTATGATCTCCTATCGAGATGGGGCGGTCGTAAAAGGCCTTGGTAAAACGGATGCGGTCCGAAAGCAGCAACGGACCCAGCAACCCATAGCCAAACCGATGGTGAATGTTTTTAATGTCCGCATCGATATAGACGATGATGTCTCCCCGGGTCACGTAAAGCGCCTTCCACAGGTTCTCGCCTTTTCCCTTGAATTTTTCCAGGTGCGGCAAGATGTCGTCGGCCTGGTATACGGTCGCCTGGTAGGATCGGGCGATGTGACGGGTCCTGTCCGTCGAGCCGGAATCGATGACCACGATCTCATCGATAAGCGGGTAGCGCGTCATCAGTTCCGATTTCATGACGACGATCTCCTTGGCGATGGTCTTTTCCTCGTTCAGCGTGGGCAGGCATAAGGAGATGGCGATATTTTTGCGCTGTTTGGCGTCGACCAGGCGGTCGAGGTCCTTGAATTCGGAATGGTGAAAGGTGTTCGATTGGATCCACTTTTTATTCATCACACACCCCATTGTCCATGGCCATGATCAGTGACGCTATTTGAGATATGCCCTTGAACATCGGCTCGATTTCGATTTTGGCGCCATCCTGATGATAATTGTTTCCACGGGTCAATCCCAGGGTGACTGCCGGAATCTTGCGCTGCAAAAAAATGGACAGGGCCGTTTCACTGGGTTCACTCACGGCTTCCACGCCCAGGCGATTCAAAATTCGGGCGGCGCATTTGACCAGGGAATGATTGTACGGCATACGGGTTGCGTTGAGATTGCTGATGCGGTTGAGTTTCAGATCAACCGCGAAGGCTTTGTTGATGTCATCGACGATGTCTCTGATATCGCTGTACAGCGCTTTGACCATCGCATCGGCATCGCTACGAATTTCGAAACCGATGTTGGCGTCATAAGCGATATTTCCATGGTTGAACCCACCGGCAATCTTGCCGATGACAATCTGTGTGCGCGGTTTTTGGGGCAGGCGCAGCCCAAGAATCGCATTGATGACTTCGTTGATGACGATGATCGCATTCGGCTGGTGGTGCCTGCCCCATTGCCGCTCGGAGGCGATGCTGCAACTGATCTCCCCCCGGATCATACCGTCGGAATAGTAGTTGAGTCGACCCAGTTCCACGCTCTCAAGACAGATGGCACCCCGGATCGGCTTTGGCCAGGTTTGGAGCAGCCGGCGGATGCCTCTCAGGTTCCCCCGCGCCAGGCTATGATTGGGGGCAACCAGAACGATGTCCGATTCAAAGGTCAGCCCCAGCCGCCTGAAAATTTCCGGCAGGGAGGCCAGGACGCCGACGGCCGCCGAGTTGTCCGATACACCCACGCCGGTGATGGTTTTATCCGTCACCTCGTAGTGCGGATCGGCCTGCACTTCTGAAAAGGTGTCGAGGTGGGCGACGACAAAGATGGAATGCTCCTCCGTCGATGCACCACGAATTACACCGATGGGATTGCCGAAATCATCGATACTGCATTCGTCCACCTGGAAATCGGCCAGGCGCTCCACCAGGCACTCAGCGCGCCGTTGCTCGTAAAAAGTGGGTGCGGAAACCTGTCCGATGAGTACGATGTTGCTGATGATGATTTCACGTATCTTGCGAATCTGGTCTACGAATGACGGCAACACGTCGAGATATCTTTCCATCATCTCCTCATTGATTACGGATTGTCGACGCCGGCGATCAACTGACGAAGGTCGGTGACCGTCAGATCCGGCGAGACATCCCTGCAGTGGATATCGGATTCTCTGAGGCGCAGGGATCGCCGGTCACCGGCATAGAGGGCGGTCTTGAACCCGACCGCCTTGGCCGGCAGAATATCGTTTTGCATGTCGTTGCCCACCATCAGAACAGACCCAGCCGGAATCCCCATGCCGAGGAGGGCTGCTTTTGCAAGATTGAACATATGCATCGATGGTTTGGCATGTCCTTCCCGCCAGGAGAAAAAAAGTAATCGTCGATCGAACCCACCCATCTCGAGTGGTGTCCCGAGAAACCACTCCAGCAAACAAACCGTGTAAAACTGAGCGTTGGAGATGAGCCCCATCGGGATCGTGCAGGTTTTGCATGCCCATAGCAGATCTTTTAAGCCGGGCATGGGATAGACCGGGTTTACCATCAGTTCATACTCCAGGGCGAAATTTTTTACCCGAGAGATGTCATCCATACCAAGCACCTGCCGCCATATCTGAACGATATCCACCTCAGGGTAATCGATCCCCAGTTGGCGCGAGGCGTCATGGCTTCGCGCGATGGCCAGTTCCAGCGCTTCGGCGAGGCGGTCCGGCGTCTGGTGAAGGCCGTATCGATGCAACAAATCGTAACCCCCGTCAACGCTTTCCGTCGGCTTCTGGTTGAACCCGATGTCCCCTGCCCCGCTGACCAGCAGGGTGCCGTATACGTCGAAGAGCATGGCCGAAAAGGGCTGCAATTTCGACAGATCCGGGGGAATCCCGGTGGGGATCGGCGCCATGGGGCGGATGTGCCGCCGGCATATGGCGTTTCTATCCGGGATCATATGCACCCCATTGGAGCAGTGAAAACCGGTCGAGGTCGAAGAACGACTCTCGCAAGGCACGCTTGTCAATTTGATGGCAAACCGGATACTGGGCGACCTGATCGTATATGGCCATGAGACGGCGCCGGTATTGCTCGGCGCCGTAATTCTGCATGATTGCCCGTCGGTTGTTTTCGATAATCGCCGACGGGTTTGACACCTCCCCGGGGTGGGACAGCCATGGATTCAACCGCACCAGTTCCACCTTGGCCGATGGGTCGGCGATCAACCGGGCAATCAACTGGCGTTGAAATTTCTCGCTCAACAAGCCAAAATCAATGGTCTCGCTGCGGGTCAGACGGGCAAAGGCGCGGTTTACCCGATCGACCACGACCGGGTGACCGTATCGATCAGCAGCGTTGAAAACCGAAAGATGCCAGTCGCGGGAAAAGGTCCTGGCATCAATCCAGGCTAAAGGAACATTGAATTGGTCGTATAAATAATCCAGCCGAATCCCGTTTTCCTCAAAGTCCGCGCATATCTTTCCGAGCCGTCGTCCCCAGAGCAGCTTGCCGGCCGTCCAGGGTTCGAGAAAAGCGAGCCCGAAGCCTTCGGAAATGCTCGTGGTCACCATCGACGCCGAGTTTCCGATAAGCACAGGAAAGGCGACGCGAGTCCCCGCTTCAAAATCAACCCGCAGATGGTGTTGCCGCACCCAATCGACCCAATCCCGGTAGCTGGCCGTATCCATCGGGCTGTTCGGCGGCTGGGTGACGGCAATGTGCTGTTCGTTGTCGAGGAACATGGACAATAAAATGGCCTCGCCCAGGTTCTTGCGGCGAATGGCGCGGACCGGGTAGAGAATGGGTTTCTTCGGACATCGGCCTCCGTTGCCGGCAAGGCCTTGGACGGCATTGGGAATGTGGTGAAGCCCTGCGCGATCCAGACCCGCCTCGATCAGGATATCGGCATCCCGGGCGTTGATCACACCGAAATGGCAGTCGGCCGGATAGTCCTCGTTAAAATATAGATCGGGACGTCCATCTTCGGCGAAATCATGGATTTGCAAAAAAAGGTTGACCCCTGCTTGCTGGAGTTTTTTAATGATTTGAAGAAATTGCCGGTTTTTGGCCAGGGTCGGGTTATGCACATGCAGGACGTCGCATCCGCCGGGCCACTTTTCATTCAGCGCCTCGAGCGCCCGCCCGGCAACCATGTCGGCTGCTGGTGTTGAAACGCCCGGCTGGTCGTAGCCCAATTCGGGGATCTCCACCACCGGGCAAGGCAATTCGCAAGTCGCCCGGTCTCCGGTCAGAACGAGGGTGTCAAAAAAGCCATGGATGGCCTCGACCTGCCGCTTGAGGACAGTGGTGACGCCGCCCGTTTTCAGATGGTAGTGAACAAATGCGACTTTCATGGGTCCTCCGCAACGGAATCATCGATCCTGGACCGCTTGTCGGAGTCGTCTTGGCATGCAGTGCCATTGTTGAGTAACCGGGTCGGTTTGTCAACCGCCTGGGGTCGCGTCTGAAGGAGCCACAATGGGTAAAAATATCGGTTTTGTGTCCACCCGCTTCGCAGGAACGGACGGGGTGTCCCTGGAGGCGGCCAAATGGTCGGAGGTTTTCGAGCGAAGCGGCCATCGCTGTTTTTGGTTTGCCGGCGACCTCGACCGGGATCCACAGCGGAGCTTCATCGTCCCGGAAGCCTTTTTCAAGTATGAAACCAATCAGATCATCGATGCGGCCATCTTTGGCAGGAATCGGCGAAGCCCCAAAACAACCCGGGCGATTCATCATCTGGGCGCGCGCCTAAAAAAACGGCTTTATGAATTCATCGATCGGTTCCAGATCGACATGCTGGTGGCCCAGAACGTACTGACCATTCCCATGCACCTGCCGCTGGGGCTGGCCATGACCGAACTGATTGCCGAGACCCAGATTCCCACCGTGGCGCATCATCACGACTTCTACTGGGAACGGACGCGATTTTCGGTCAACGCCGTGGGCGATTACCTGCGCATGGCTTTCCCGCCCAACCTGCCGAACATCGAGCACGTGGTCATCAACTCTGCGGCCCAGGAGGAGCTGGCCCTGCGAACGGGCATCTCATCGGTGGTCATTCCCAATGTGCTGGACTTCGAAAATCCGCCCGCATATGATGAAAAGGATACCCATGCCTTTCGACAGCGCATCGGTCTGGCAGCGGAAGATCTCCTGATCCTCCAGCCGACTCGCATCGTTCAGCGCAAAGGCATCGAGCATGCCATCGATCTGGTACACCAGCTGCAGGACCCGCACTTCAAGCTCTTGATTTCCCACGAGGCCGGCGACGAAGGCTTCGAGTACGCCGACTGGCTCGCCGATCATGCCCGCGAGCGTGGGGTGGACCTTCGATTGATCGCTACGCGCGTTCCCATCGCGCCGGACCGGCCGACCCTCTGGGAGCTCTATGCACATTCCGATTTCATCACCTACCCCAGCCTTTATGAAGGCTTCGGCAACGCGTTTATCGAGGCGGTTTATTTCAAGAAGCCGCTGTTGATCAACCGCTATGCCATTTTTGTGCGCGACATCGAACCCAAGGGGTTCGAACTGATTGTCATGGATGGGTTTCTGACCAAAAAAAATGTCCAGAAAGTTCGGGAAGTCCTCGAACAGCCGGCCCTGCGGGAACGGATGACGACGCACAACTATGCCGTGGCCGCCCGTCACTACTCCTACGCCACGCTGCGCCGAAAATTGGACAACCTGATGGCCACCTTCTTCGGTGTCAACCAAACGGTTTCATAGGCGTCGATGGTTATTTCACCGGCCTTGTACAGCCTGCCGTCGAGAAGATCGGCAACCTCCGAATGTGCCTTCTCGCCCGGCAGACCCACGCTCAGGGTGTCGCTGGAGAAGTTGGTCAGTGCATACATGGTCTGATCCGGGCAATAGCGTCGCATCCCGAATATCCGGTCGTCGAGGGGAAGTATTTCCGTACCGGCCGACGGATGAAAAGCAGGCTGACAGGACCGGGTGCGGAGCATGCGGAGATAGGGATGGAAAACTTGCGCCCTAAGCCGTTGCGGATCTTCCAGTTGCGCGCAGACGGCGTCGACCGAAAGCCGCTCGCGATTGATGGTTCTTGCCCGCCCGGTAATGCAGACCCCCTCAGCCCAGTTGCGCGAACCCAAAAGACTGTGGATGTAGATACCGGGAACCCCGGGCAGGGCCAGCACCACCGCCTGGGCGGCCAGGAAGCGGGCAACCTGAAACGAATCTTCCGCAACGGCTGGATTTTTCAACGCATCCAGAAAGGTGATGTTCAGCTCATAAGGACTGTTGCCGCCGTCCGGGTTGCCTTTTTCAGAAACCAGACCGCCGTTTTGGCGAACGCGGTCGGCCAGCCAAGCTATCTCCGATGCAGGCAATATTCCCTCCAACGGGCGAACACCGATGCCGTCATGGGAGGCGCTGAAATTAAAAAACGTCGTGCCTGCCGATGACGCCGCCAGGGTTTGGGCCCAGTCGGAAAAAACGCGGGCGTTGCCTTTAGCCAGCGAATAAAGCAGCAGCGGCGGCAGGGAAAAGTTATAGACCATCTGGGCCTCATCGCCACCACTGCCAAAATAGCTGATATTTTCAAGGTGAGGCACGTTGGTTTCGGTGACGATGGTCACACCGGGTGCCGTCAGGTCCAGGATCCTGCGAAACAGCCGGACCATGTCGTGGGTCTGCGGCAGGTGAATGCAGGGGGTACCAATCTGTTTCCACAAGTAGGCGATGGCGTCCAGCCGAATGATACGGGCGCCCTGGGAAACATAATAGCGCAGCGTCCTTACCATGTTTTCCAGGACGTCGAGGCTCCGATAATTGAGGTCGATCTGATCGGCGCTAAAAGTGGTCCACAGATGAACCCGCTGACCGGATCGCTTCTGGAACGCGGTCAACAGGGGCAGGGCCCGGGGCCGGGTCACCGCGGAGAGGTCTGCCGCCGGGTCGACCTCGATGGCCAGCTCATCGAACCCCTTTTCATCTGCCAGATAGGACTTGAACCATTGGCTTTTTGCGGACACATGGTTGGCCACGAGATCGACCATCAGCTTGAACTCCTCGCCGATGGCCTGAATATCCGCCCAACTGCCCAACTCGGCGCGCACCGCTTGAAAGTCAGTGACCGAAAAACCGTCGTCACTCGAATAGGGGAAAAAGGGCAGGATGTGAATACCTGAAATGACCCCCTTGAGATGGTCTTTGCAAAAGCGGTGCAGGGTCTGCAGTGGTAGTTCTTTTTTGCGTGAAAGCGTGTCGGCGTAGGTAATGAGGAAAATATCCGCCTGGGTGAAAAGTTCCGTTTCCCCAGCCGGCGGCTCGGGTGAAACGGCATCCAGAACCGCCGCAAGGCGTGCATAGGCATCAGCGCCTTTTTGCCGGCCATATATCCGGTTTAGAATCGCCTTTATTTCGTTCTGTCTCTTTTCCAAAACAGGTCGTTTGCCCAATTGCCGGTTAAAGCCATTGACATCTACGGTCAATTGATGTTTTTTTTAAACAACTGCTGCGGGTTAAGGGACGATCCTTCTTGAAATACAATACCCTCTCCTTTTCGAACCGTAAGGTGTCGCTATGTACATTCCCTTCGACAAGGTTCATAACATCGGCTTCGTCTCCACCCGATTCGCCGGAACGGATGGTGTCTCCCTGGAAACCGAAAAATGGGCCGGCGTATTCGAAAAAGAGCGGTTCCAGTGTTTCTATTTTGCCGGTGAGCTGGATCGCGGTCCGGCTCAGGCTTTCTTGGCGCCCAAGGCCCACTTTATGGACCCGGAAATCCGGACGATTTTCAACACCGCATTCGGTTCTACGGCCAACCAGGTCAGGGACCGCCAACTGACCACGCAGATTCAGGCAATCAAGGAGCACCTTAAGGATCAGCTATACGATTTCATTGTTGAATTCAACATCGATCTGCTGGTCCCCGAGAATGCGCTGACCATCCCCCTCAACATTCCCCTCGGTCTGGCGATTACCGAATTGATCGCCGAAACGGGTTTGCCGACCATCGCCCACCACCACGATTTTTTCTGGGAGCGCCGGCAGTTCAAAACCAATTCGGTCTGGGATTATCTCAACATGGCCTTCCCGCCTCATCTGCCGACCATCCGCCATGTGGTCATCAATTCATCGGCCGACAACCAGCTCGGCCTCAGGACGGGTATTTCCGCGACCCTCATCCCCAATGTCATGGATTTCAAGAATCCACCTCCGCCGCCGGATGACTATGCCGGCGACGTGCGCCAGGCGCTGGGGCTCGATCCGGATGAACGCTTGATTCTCCAGCCCACCCGGGTGGTAAAACGCAAAGGAATCGAAAATGCCATCGAATTGGTCAGTCGGTTGGGATCAAAAGCCCGTCTGGTCATCTCGCATGCCTCCGGAGACGAGGGGCACGACTATGAGAAACGCATCATCGACTATTCCCGGCGCATGCAGGTCAACACCCTTTTCGTCTCGGACATCATCGGCGACCGTCGCGGAACAACCGCCGACGGTCGCAAAATCTACACGTTAAACGACATCTATCACCATGCCGATTTCGTCACCTACCCCTCAACAATCGAAGGTTTCGGTAACGCTTTTTTGGAAGCGGTCTATTTTCGCAAACCGATCATGGTTAACTGCTACTCCATTTACACCTTCGACATCAAACCCAAAGGATTCACGGCCGTTGAAATAGACGGATATGTGACCGATGAAGCAGTCGCGCACACCCGCTCGCTGCTCGAAGATGAAGGGCTGCGAAAAAAAATGGTCGAAACCAACTATGCGCTCGCCGAGAAATTCTATTCCTATGAGGTGCTTCACGATAAATTGATGAATCTGATGGTTTAGGGTAACCGGTTTGATTGGTTCAATCCGTTTGTTGGTTTAATTGGTTGGATTCGAGAACCGGTTTGGGGATAAATTCTGTAAGTTAGATACGAACCTGTCGAGGAGGCCCCATGGCGTTATATGTGGTTCAACACGGAAAAAGCCTGCCCAAAGCCGAGGATCCGGAAAAGGGGTTGTCGGCCGAAGGCAAGGAGGAAACTGAACGAATCGCCGGTGTGGCCAAAGGCTACCGGGTGAAGGTTTCACGAATTGTCCACAGCGGTAAAAAAAGGGCGCGGGAAACCGCCGAGATCCTTGCCTCGCTGCTGTCGCCGGCAGATGGCCTGGGGTCTGGCGGCGGCATGAACCCACTGGATGACGTTCGCGCCTTCGCCGACAGCCTGGACCTGGACCAGAACGTGATGCTGGTCGGCCACCTGCCCTTTCTGGAGCGATTGATCGGCCTGCTGGTGTGCGGCGACCCGGACCAGACCGTGTTCAAGCTGCAAAACAGCGGCATCCTGTGCCTCGATCGCCTTCCTGAAGTCAACCACCCGGTCATCCGCTGGGCCTTGATGCCATCCATCGGTTAGCCTGAATTGGTATTCAGACAGGTGCCGGTTGACATCCGATATAGGGGTTGGATTTGGTTCGCGAGCCGGTTTTTATAGACGGTTGGTTATTGCCTTTTTTTAAGGGCTTCCCACATTTTTTCCGGCGCCTGGATGACCAGTCGATCGGGCTGGATGACAATGGTCTGAGACTCGGGACGGTATCCGTCTATAATCTTTTCGGCCTGTGAAACGAGTGCGTCGATTTTCATACCGGATAGGGTGCTGACGATTTTCAGGTCATCGTCGGCCTGCTGATACAGATAATCGAGCCGGTCGCAGGCCACGCGGTAAAAGGCAGTCTTTTGCGCGTATCGATCAATGTATGCCTGGATTTCGGCCATCAGCATCAAATCGTATAGTAGCCTCGGGTTTTTCAAGGCTTCCGCCTCGGTGTCGATTTCTTTCTCCCGCCATTCCCGCCGCGCCTCGGTTGCGATGACCTCCAGTTGCGCCGACAGGGCCTCCTGGATTGTGCCGGCATCCGTCTTTCTCTCGGCCATCTGACCTTTGAGCAAGGCGATGTCCGCCATGGTTTGACGCAACCGTTCCGCGTGGTTTTCGGCCACGGCGGACGATGGCCATGCCAGCCATACCCAAAAAATGACGGACATGATAGATGGACAGGTAATTATGGATGGCTTCACTATTCTATTTTCCTGCGGCCATAAGCCTGCGTTTCAGGTCCTCGGAAAGGAACAGCCGGGTTTTGGGATTACCCCAGTGGGACATGTGTTTCAGATTGACCAGTTCGATCTGATCCCCCTGCCAGTCGGACAGGATGGCGACCACTCGGGGTGAAAGACTGGAAAGGCTGTTCAGGGAGAGTCCCTTGCCCTTCCATCGGGACAGGTGAACGGCGGCCTCAGGCGACAGCTCCGTCAAGCCGTTCAACCCCAGCCAATCCCCCTCCCAGGCAGATAGATGGCGAGCCGCATCCGGTGACAGGTCGGTCAACGCGTTGAGGAACAAATCTTTGCCCTTCCATGCGGTCAGACAACGTGCAGCCGCCGGTGACAGCTTGGTCAGCCTGTGTTTCTGGGAAAAATCACCATCACAGATCTTTTTCCAGATGGTTGCGTTGTCTGTGTCTGCGACCCGGTTGTGGTTGCCGGGCTTTACCGCTGCGGTTGGCATGCGTGTTTCGATATCCTGCCAAATGGACGCCAGCGTGCGCGTCGATGCCGGAACCGCGTCGATGTTCAACCGAGCCAGTTCACTGCTGTGTATTTTTAGGACTTCATCCGTCTGTGCAATGAACCCATCGATGTCGATATCGCTGGTTTTACCAGCCATCAGGGCCAGCAATGCTGCCTTGCGGGAGAAAAACAGCAACGCTTCGCTGCTCCTGACAAGGGTATTCTGCGGGTTTTCCAGTTTTTTGATATAGGTATATCGCCGTTGAATCGCCGAAAGCCCCATACTGACGCTCGGATCCGCCATCGCAGATGTAAATGGGATCTTGCCTTTGCCCGCGCTTCCGACCTTATCGGCAATCGCTTGGATTTCAGAGTCGATTCCGGCCTGGTAATAGGCGCGCAGTTCCCCGATTTCCGCATTTTTTTCGATGATTCGGCGTCGCAACCGGTCCAGGTTGTCGGCGGCCGTGCCGAGACGGGATTGATCGGACAGGCCCTGATCGTCGGCCAACGGCTTATTTACCTGAGGCGTCGAGGCAGCGACGATCTCGCTACCCCGGCCATTGGTGTCCGTATCCGGGGCAGCGGGCTTGGACGCGAGCAGGTTTTTGGGAATGTCGTAAACATATCCTCCCAGAGCGAGGGCCATCGCTACCAAAATGGTTGCGACAACTGATGCCGGAACGGCTTTCTTCTGCCTGGAGACGGCAGGTGGTGACGCTTGACGCAGGGGTTCTGGATGCTGCCGGCCTTTCGAGGGGGCGGGCATCGGTTCGGTTGACGATTGCGGGTCGATTGACGGACATTTTACCCGAGGCCCTTCGCCCGCCTCGGGGGTCTCTGTCTCATGCCTGGCCGGTGTGGCTGTCTGGGGGCCGTCTGGGGGGTCAAGGTCGTCATCTGTTTTTCGATGGGCAACGATATCATCGTCAACCAACTTTTTTTCTGACGCGTCGACGGCTGCCGTTTCCGAATCCGAGTCATCTGAAACGGTTTCCGCCAGCGGGGAATCATTGTCATCGGATGCGATCGCGTTCAATATATCTTCGATATCATAGGAACCAGGCGGGGATTCCTCGTCCTTTAAATCGACGGGAGGCGCGTCCTCAGGCCCTGCATCATCATCCGTATCGGCTTCTTTGAGAACCTTTTCCGGACCCGCGGAGAGATCATCAGCCGGTTCGGATTCAGGCGCATCGCCCGTTTCTCTTACCGCATGTTCGTCAGTCAGCCCATCGCTCTCAATCTGGGCCATGATACTCTCGAAAGCCTTTTGCTGAGCCTCGTCCAGACTGTCATCGGCGCTGTCATCTGAATCGACGGGTTTTTCATCGGCTGTGGTTTCGATATCTTCGTCGCGTACAGCCGGTTCGGCGTTGCCCCATTCCTGTTCGTCTTCATCCCCAGTCCCTTTATCAGAGGAACTGCTGGATGGTTTTTCTTTTCGGCTGTCGATGTCCGCCAGAATGTTTTGGAATGCAGCCGATTCGGCTTCCTTCGCCTCGGCGGAAGTGTCATGGCGGCTTTCTCCCGGATTGTCGATTGCTGCCACACGTGTAGCCGTCGACGGTGATTCGTCTTTGTTGAGTGACGGTTCTTTTGTTTTTCCCATCATCGGCCACCACTCGCTATCGTCGCATGAACGATCAAACCCGGTTTTATCCCCGTAACGGTAGGTCAGTCTGGATTCGCCCCTGGATGCGTCGAGGTTCTTCAAACGCAATTAAGATATCGTCGAAAGTCCAACAAACTTAAGGATTTTATCTGTTTTCTGTCATTTTCAGGACCCTGTTTGGCCCGCAAATCGGCTTTTTTACACGCCACAGGCATTGTCCTTCAACCGAGCCCATCCTGTTCGAATAATCGATCACACCAACATAACCAGATAAATTTCTTGATCATTTTTCTAACCGGGTTTATATTCCAACCGCATATGCGGCAAAAATTAGGCGCAGGTAAACGGGGGAGCATTGCACCAAGGAGTCAGTCACCATGAAAAAAACCATGATCAAGGGAACCGGCCGTCATGTACCCGCCCGCCTTGTCACCAATGACGATTTAGCAAAGTGGATGGACACATCCAACGAGTGGATCATTCAACGCACCGGCATTGAACAGCGCTACTGGATCCCCGAAGCGGGTGGCATCGGCGCCTCAGACCTGGGGTTGGAAGCTTCAACAATCGCCATGGAACGCGCCGGATGGGCCCCTGACGAGATCGATCTGATCATTTTTGCCACATTGAGTCCGGATCTTTTTTTTCCCGGTTCCGGTTGTCTGCTAGCCCATAAACTGGGCTTGTCGTCCACACCGGCGCTGGATATCCGCCAACAGTGCACCGGTTTTTTATATGGCCTGGCCACCGCTGACGCCTACATACGCAGCGACTTGGCCAAGCGCGTGCTTCTGGTTGGCGCCGAGGTGCACAGCACCGGCCTCGATATTTCGACCCGGGGCCGGGATGTAGCGGTCATTTTCGGAGACGGGGCGGCGGCTGTCTGCCTGGAAGGCATGGATACGGATGTCCAAGAGGGCGTTCTATCCTCGTGTTTGCATGCCGACGGTTCCCTGGCCGAAAGCCTGATGACTTTCGCGCCTGCATCGCGTGAAAATCCAAGACTCGATGAAAGCATGTTGAAGGAAGGAAAACATTTTCCCACCATGGACGGCAGAAATATTTTTAAAACCGCCGTTCGGCGTCTTCCAGAGGTGGTAGGGGAAGCCCTTAAAAAAGCGGATATTCCATTGGCAGCAGTCGATCTGTTCATCCCCCATCAGGCCAACCTGCGGATCAATCAGGCATTCGCCAGGGCGCTGGATCTTGCCGAATCAAAAGTCTTCAACAACATTCAGCGGTATGGAAATACCACGGCAGCCAGCATTCCGCTGGCACTGGACGAGGCGATCGAAAAAGGCCTGGTCGGCGCCGGCAGCACCGTCATGTTCCTGGGGCTGGGTGCCGGGGTCACCTGGGGAGCCGTGCTTTATCGATTCTCCGCTTAACGACCCCCATACCGGCGATGGGAAGTCGGTTTACGATTCCGTCAATGGTTGGTTGGTAACGAAACCGCGACGTGTAGCAGCTGGTGGAGGGACGAGGCGGGCAAAGGCGACGCAGAGAACGATCTATTTTTCGTCTCTGGATTCCTGGAAGATCGCGTGGGACTCCACGGGCGAATAGGACCGTGAGCAGGAAACGCTGTTGGCAAGCACCCTGCGGATCTTGTCAAGGGACATGCAGTTGTCCATACAGTCGGGAAAAAGATAACGGTCGATACATTCCCGGCACGGGCTTTTCACCAGGTAGCCGATATCAAAGTCAAAGCGATGTCTGTATTTATTTACCATGGAAATCGATGATACGTTTTGGTGATTCATTTGCCGGCAGCGCCTTTTTTTTGGGCCATACAAACCGGGACAGATCACTTGATCTTTATGTCTTCATGTTTAGCATACCCGGTTGACCCGCACAAGCCAAAACCCGGTATATGATGATCTCGACACGGCCGCCGGTATTCACCTGAGAGGCCGATAAAGCACCCAACCATTCAAACCCTGACAGGTGGCCGCCCCATGAATCATGTTACGGTGATCAAATCCTTTTCGTTGCGCTCCTTCTTTCTAACGCTTTTTTTTTCGACGCTCCTGTTTGGCATCATGGCTTGTTTCTATTGGCGATCCCAGGACCTAGGCGAACCGCTGAACCTGATGGAGTATGCTTGGTTGTATGTTTTCCTGACTTTTTTCGGAATGCTGCAGTGGCTGTTTCAAAAAGAGATTCTGGTCAAGCTGACGGGCCGCCAAGCCCCTGCTGCACGGACCCAAAAGCCGTCCGCCGCGATGTCGCCGGAATCCGATACGGATCGAAAGCAGCGACACAATCATGAACAGCGACTTTTTGTGCACCTTTTTTCCGTGCTCCAGCGTGAGGGTCGGTTAATGGATTTTCTCCAAGAGGATCTCTCCCTTTACGAAGACGGCCAGATCGGAGCCGCCGTGCGCAGCATCCATGAAAACTGCAAGAAGACCGTGGACCGCTATCTCTCGCCGGAACCGGTCATGAAGCATGCCGAAGGCGAGACCGTCGAGATCGCTGCCGGATTCGATCAGCATGCCGTCAAACTGGTGGGCAACGTGGTCGGCCAACCGCCCTTTTCGGGTATATTGCGCCACCGGGGATGGCAGCTGCGGTCCATCTCGCTGCCGAAATTGTCAGAGGCGGAGAACCCGAAGCTCATCGCTCCTGCAGAAGTTGAGATCCAGTAATCGCTTTTAACCCAACTCCGACACGCCACCTTCATCCCCCGGCCGTCAAATGGGGGCCCGGTGGTTGGATCGGCAAGACACCCATCGCCAGGGTCAAACCTGAAAGGGGATATCCTTGACTTCGGAAAGCCGTATTGTCGTCGGCATCGATCTGGGGACCACCAACAATTCGGTTGCCTATGTAAACCTGGGGGATGCCGAACGTGACCGCCCCATTATCCAAAAATTCCCCGTCCATCAGTTGATCGGCCCCGGAGAGTTCGCCCCCCATTCCGTCCTACCCTCGTTTATATACATCCCCGGCGAATACGACATCGCCGATCAGGACATGGCCGCCCCGTGGACCATCGATCAGCGAAGCCGGGATGACCGAAATTTTGTGGGCGCATTTGCCCGCGACCATGGCGGCAAGGTGCCGGCGCGACTGGTCTCGTCAGCCAAAAGCTGGCTGTGCAACAAACGGGTGGATACCCGGGCCAGGATTTTGCCCTGGGGAGCCGAGGACGAGGTGTTCAAGGTTTCGCCGGTCCAGGCGTCGGCCGCCTATCTCAAACACATCCGCAAGGCGTGGAATGTGGCCATGCAGGATGATGAGGAGCGTTATCTGGAGAACCAGATGGTGGTCGTCACCATACCCGCCTCCTTCGACGAGGTGGCCAGGGACATGACCCTGGAAGCAGCCCGCATGGCAAGCCTTCCGGATGTCATTTTGCTGGAGGAACCGCTGGCCGCATTTTACAGCTGGCTGATGCGGCACGAGAATGATTGGCCCGACCACGTATCCACCAACCAGTTGATTCTGGTTTGCGACGTGGGCGGTGGCACCACGGATTTCACGCTCATCTCACTGCGCATGGCAGACGGCAGCCCCCGATTCGAGCGGATCGCCGTTGGTGATCATCTGATCCTGGGAGGCGACAACATGGACTTGGCCATTGCCCGCAGCGTGGCCCGCCGCCTGGGAAAGTCACCGTCCGCCATGGACAGGGATGCCTGGAAAACGCTCTGCCATCAATGTCGCCGCATCAAGGAAGATATTCTGGACGGCGTGTCGGACAGCGGCCGGGTCACCCTGATGGGCGCAGGATCGAGTCTGATTGCCGGCACCCTGACCGCCCAAATCAACCGCCAAGAGATCGAAACGATCGTTTTGGAGCAATTTTTTCCGCTATCCGGATCCAGCAGCCATACGGATTCTTTGGAAGGAAGCGCCTCATGGGGACTTCCCTATGAAGCCGATACCGCCATTACCGGCCACCTGAATCGTTTTCTGGAGCGGCATCAGGCGGATGTAACGGCGGCCATCGGAATCGTCGATCCCTGTCCTGACCTGATCCTTTTCAACGGCGGGTCGCTGAAGGCGCAGGTGCTTCAGGATCGCATCCAGGAGGCTGTTCGCCATCGTTTTTCGCGTGATTCAGGCCCAGTGGTCCTGGACAACCGAGAGATGGATCTGGCGGTATCATTGGGTGCAGCCTACTACGGGATGGTCAAGGCAGGCATCGGTGTCCGCGTCGGCAGCGGAAGCCCCCGCAGTTTTTACGTGGGCGTGGGTACTGGCGATTCGCCTGGCAGCGGTGGTGCAAAGCAGGCGGTGTGCCTGGTGGAACGTGGGCTGGAAGAAGGCAGCGCCATCACCCTACCCGACCGCGTGTTCAAGGTCCTGGCCAATCAGCCGATAGCCATCGATCTGTTCAGTTCCAGTTTTCGATCCGGCGACCATTGCGGTGATCGGATTGACATCGACGACAGCCTGACCGCCCTGCCGTCGTTGAATACGGTTATTCAGTTTGGCGACAAGGGCATCCAATCCGAAATTCCCGTTCGTTTAGAGGCGAGTTATACCGAGGCGGGCACCCTTGAAATCTGGTGCCAGTCCTTGACCTCGCCTCACCGGTGGCAGCTGCGTTTCCAGCTGAGGGGAACCGTTGCGTCCGAAGCGGTGGCCGAAAGGGAAATTTTCGAGGCATCTCGGGTCGAACAGGCCCAACAGGTCGTTCGATCGGCGTTTGCATCCGGTGGTGACCGGTCGCGGCTGCCCCGCCTGATATCCGATCTCACCGACGCCCTTGACTGCCCCCGGGATCGTTGGCCGCTGAGTCTGCTGCGAGATCTGGCCGACACGCTGCTCGATGGGGTGGCAGCCAGAAAGGATTCTGCCGCGAGTGAAGGCCGCTGGATGAACCTGCTTGGATATTGCCTGAGACCGGGCATGGGAGAAGGTTTTGATCCGCATCGCGTCAAAAAACTGTGGCGGATCTACAAAAAAGGGCCTGTCCACACCAACGCCCCCCAGGTACGCGTTGAATGGTGGATCATGTGGCGACGGGTGGCCGCCGGTCTCAGCCCCGGCCAGCAACGCCAGTTTTTTCAGGACATCTCCACTTCGCTGGTGCTGAAAAAAGGCTCGCGTATTCCCCGGCAGGAATTCACCGAAATGTGGATGGCGACGGCAAATTTGGAACGCCTGCATGTCAAGGACAAAATAATCCTGGGACGCCAGTTGATCGCCCAGTTTAAAACCCGAAAGCCCCAACCGCAGCTGTTGTGGACACTGTCCCGTCTGGGCGCCCGCGACCTGCTATATGGTTCCATCGACCGGGTGGTTCCGCCGACTGAAATCGTTGCCTGGGTCGCCACGATACTTTCCCTGACTTGGAAAAATCCGAAACCGGTGGTTGAGATGCTTTCCCACCTCGGCCGGAAGACCGGCGACCCTCTGCGAGACATCGATCTGGAGACCTGTGATGCAATTGTCCAATGGATTGCGTCTGCCGGCGATTTTCCCGAACCGCTGACACGCCTGACCCAACCCGCTTCACGAAAACCGAATGAACGAGATGCCATTTTCGGCGAATCTTTGCCTGCCGGCCTGATCCTGGAGGAAGGAGCTGTCCCATGACCCGTGATAAAATCAACGGCAGACGCCTGGTGGGTCTTTTTTTACTGGGCATGCTGCTGTTCAACTTCCCTTTGCTCCACCTGTTTAACCGATCGGCACTGGCTTTGGGCATTCCCATTTTATATCTTTATCTGTTCGCCGCCTGGGCGCTGATTATTTTCCTGATATTCATGATCAGCCGCTCCAAGCCGGACACTCCGTTTCCGGATCATAGCGAGTAAGGGAAGTTGGCATGCTGGCAACGGAAACCGTCATCTTCGTCTCCTTGTGCTACATCGGCGTCTTGTTTGGTATCGCCTATTACGGCGACAAGCGTGCCGACCTCGGCAGGAGCATTATCAGCAATCCCTACATTTACGCGCTCTCTCTTGCAGTTTACTGCACCGCTTGGACGTTCTACGGCAGCGTAGGGCGTGCCGCCTCAGCCGGTCCGGCCTTTCTGACCATATATCTGGGACCCACCTTGATGGTCACGCTGGGCTGGTTGGTATTGAAAAAGATCGTCCGCATTTCGAAAATTCACCGAATTACCTCAATCGCCGACTTCATCGGCTCGCGCTACGGAAAGAGTATGACCCTGGGGGGTGTGGTGACCGTCATCGCCGTGCTGGGCATCATTCCCTACATCTCACTCCAGCTCAAGGCCATATCCTCCAGCTTTCTTCTGATCCATCAATACCCGTCGCTAAAACCGCTGTCCTATCCGGGCAGCATCGGGCTGTGGAGCGACACCACCTTCTACGTGGCGCTTTTCTTGGCGGTTTTTGCCACCCTTTTCGGTACCAGGAACCTCGAGGCCACCGAACGCCACGAAGGTCTGGTGGCGGCGATTGCCTTTGAATCCATCGTCAAACTGGTGGCATTTCTGGCGGTGGGGACGTTTATCACCTTTTTCATTTACAACGGGTTTGCCGATCTCAGCCAGAGGGCCATCGCATCGCCCGAACTTCGTCTGCTGATGACCCTGCCGAAGGATGCCGGCGCATTCTCCAGCTGGTTCGCCCACATTTTCCTTTCCATGATGGCCATCGTCTTTCTTCCCCGCCAATTTCAGGTCATGGTCGTGGAAAATGTCAACGAAGCCCACTTGAATAAAGCCATTTGGCTCTTCCCCCTTTACCTGCTGGCCATTAACATATTCGTCCTACCGGTGGCCTTTGCCGGCATGCTCTCTTTCGGCTCCAGCGGCCTTGATGCGGATATGTTCGTATTGACCCTTCCCATGGCCAACAAACAGGTCTTTCTTACCCTGTTGGTGTTTATCGGAGGGATGTCGGCGGCAACCGGCATGGTCATCGTGGAAACAGTGGCCCTGTCGACCATGATCTGCAACGACCTGGTGATGCCGGTACTGCTGCACATGCCATCGCTGAAGTTATCCCAGCGCAAGGATCTGAGCAGTATCCTGTTATCCATTCGACGCCTGGGCATTATCCTGGTGCTGCTCATGGGATACGCCTATTTCCACTATGCCGGAGAATATTACACCCTGGTTTCCATTGGCCTGACTTCTTTTGCCGCAGTGGCCCAGTTTGCGCCGGCACTGCTGATCGGGATTTTCTGGAAAGGCGGGACCCGAACCGGTGCCCTGCTGGGGCTCGTGGCCGGTTTTTCCGTTTGGTGTTACACTCTGTTTCTGCCTTCTTTGGCCGGAGCCGGACTGATGCCCCAGGATTTTTTGGAACACGGGCCCTTTGGCATCGCTTTTTTAAAGCCCTTTGAACTGTTCGGCCTGGATGTGTTCGACCGCATCACCCATGCGGTGTTCTGGAGCATGCTGGCCAATGTGGGTTGCTACGCGGCCGGATCCCTGATCAGCAGGCCATCGGCCATGGAGCACACCCAGGCAGCCATGTTCGTGGATGTCTACCGGTATGTGGGCAGGGTTCATGACTCTTCCGTCTGGCGCGGGACCGCTTACCTGCCCGACCTCGTCTCCATGCTGGAACGGTTTTTGGGCAGAGAACGAACCGAAGCGGCACTGGACAATTATGCCCTGGAATATGGCATCGACTGGGACCAGTCCCTCACCCGGGACCCCGGGCTGGTCAATCACATTGAAAAACTGCTGGCCGGCGCCATCGGGTCGGCCTCGGCGCGGGTAATGGTCGCCTCGGTGGTCAAGGAGGAACCCCTTGGCATCGAAGAGGTGATGGATATCTTAAACGAAACCCGCCAGGCAATCATCTACAGCCGCGAACTGGAACGCGCCTCAGCGGAACTGCGGGCAGCCAACCAGCGCCTTCAAGAATTGGATCGGTTGAAAGATGAATTTATTTCAACGGTCTCCCACGAACTTCGAACCCCGCTGACGGCCATCCGCTCCCTTGCCGAGATTCTCCACGACTATCCGGATACGACCCCGGACCGTCAACGGGAATTTTCCAGTATAATCATCCGTGAAACCCAGCGGTTGACCCGGCTGATCACCCAGGTACTCGATTTCCAGAAATTGGAGTCGGGCCGCATGCGTTGGGCCATAACGACGGTGGATCTGAAGGATGTGGTTGAAGATGCGGTCAGCGCCACCGGCCAGTTGGTGGCAGAAAAACGAATAGGGATGCAGATGAATCTGCCGGACACCGCAAGATCCGTCGAAGGCGATCGTGACCAGTTGATCCAGGCCATGGTGAATTTGATCTCCAATGCCGTAAAATTCTGCGACCCGGACCGGGGGCAGATCGACATCCGACTGGAGGATGTCGACGACCGACTGACGGTGTCGGTCACGGACAACGGCATCGGCATCAGCGAGGCCGACCAGAAACAGATTTTCAACAAGTTTCAGCAGGTGATGGATCCGACCCGCGGACGCCCACCGGGAACCGGCCTGGGGCTCTCGATCACCCGCCAGATCATCCGCCACCACAACGGAGAACTGAAGGTCAGAAGCACACCGGGAAAAGGCGCCACTTTTTATTTTTCCCTGCCCGTGAAACCCATCGCCACCATTCCAGCGCAATGACCCCCTCCGGTACCCCTTCTGAGTCTCGTGGGGATAGGGCCTAAATCATCTATCGCCACCGAGCTTTACAAACGGTCCGATGCGTTCAGCGCTCCCCTTTCCTGCTTCCGGACGTTCTGAGCAGGTTTCCCAGCACGCCAGCGTCTTGCCATTTGGCAACACCGTTCCGCACGGGTCCATGTGAACCAGAACCCCCGCATTGCCCCCGAAATGCTCGACGAGCAACTTTTCCAATGCTTTGGCCTGGTTATGGGCATCATCGAGCAGGTAGTCCCTGGGAAGCACGAGGTGCAGATCGATGTGGACGAAATTTCCAGACCGCCATGCCCGCAGCTGGTGAATGTCGATCCAATCGTCCTGGCGATGTTTTTCAAGCAGTCGGGATATCTCGTCGAGAAGGTGGGGGTCGGATGCGTCCATCAACGCCGAAAAGCTCTGGCGCACCAGTCGGGTTCCGGTCACGAGGATATTGACGCCTACCAGGCAGGCAATGCCGCCATCCAACCAAAGCCAGCCTGTCAAGTGGACTAGCAGTAGTCCGACAACCACCCCCACAGAGGTGTATACATCGGTGAGCACATGCCTGCCGTCGGCGATCAGAGTCAAGGATTCCGTTTTTTTCCCAACGCTTACCAGTCCGATGCCAAGCAATAGGTTGATGGCTGCGGCAGCCACCAGAATGGCCAGGCCCGCCTGCAGGTTGGCAAGGGGTTGGGGCCTCAGCAGATGCGAGATGCCGGTCTTGAATATTCCGATGGCGGCAAAGATGATCAGTGCCCCTTCAAACCCGGCGGAAAAGTACTCGATTTTGCCGTGACCATAGGGATGATCGGAATCAGGGGGTTGTGCAGCCATCCAGATGCTCACCACGGCGAAAGCGGCGGCCACGACGTTGATAATGGACTCCAGCGCGTCGGAGAGCACCGCCGAAGAGCGAGTCAGGTGATAGGTATAGAATTTGACGGCCATCAGCGCTACGGAGACAGACAGAGAGATGCCGATAGTGGTCATGCGGAGCCTGAAAAGGTGCCCGTCTGCAGGGGGTGTCTTTTTTGGGGTATGCATGCGGGGAAGTATATGACGGGTGGCCGCAAACTTCAACAACATGAACCACCTCACTCCATGTTCACGCACTTTTTATAAACTCCGTGACACCTTGATCAAAATCAGCTATCTTATGCCTTCATATTATTACGAATTCACCATAACCTACAATGAATGGAGAACCTTCATGCCAGGACAAGAACAAATTGATTTTAAAGTGGATACCGCTAACCTTTACAGAGAGGACGCACTCACCGATCTCAAAGTGGCCTCCATTCGACGAATGGTGCCGGTCACTGCGGACGGCAAGGATGATTCCAGCCGGTCACCCGTCTTTTACGGCCACACGCAAATCCTCACCCCACAGGGACCGTTGCCCTTGCAGGCCAAATTAATGGCCAACAATCTGGCCGAAGCCATCCAGGCCTTTCCCGAGGCTATGGAACAGGAAATGGCCCGTATGGTAGAGCAGATCAGAAAGATGCAGGAACAGGAGCAGAATAAGCAGCACGATGACTCCCGAATTATCATGCCTGGCAGATAGAATGGATATCCGGGTCGATTGCTATGCCGGCTACCGGGACGAAGAGACGCCGCGGCGATTGACCATGGGTACACGCCAGGTCAGCGTCGTTTCCGTCCAGGATCGCTGGCTGGCACCGGATCACCGATATTTCAAACTTATCGGTGATGACGGCAGCCTTTATATCATCCGTCACGATCCTCACCAAGGCGGCTGGCAGCTAATCTTTTTTCGAGACAGGCCGCTTAAACCTTCCCCAGAACCACGCAAAGAACCATTCTGTTCCAACGATCAAAGAGCAAACAGCCGTCGATCTTCCCGACATTGAAGACTTCATCTTCTGAGGCGGGAAACCGTCGATCAACCGGGTTCAACGGGTAGGGGGTCAGGTTCCTCGACATGGAGCTTGCCGGCAATGAAGAAAAGCTGTAAAATCACTGACCGAACCGACGCCCCTGGCTGTTGCTAGCATGCCAGGAAAGCTGTACCAACGCATTGCATGCATACAGTCAACTAATTATTTATGTTTCGAATCCACATCGGCAGTATCACCGAACAGGGATTGGATCTGGACCAGCGAGAAGATGCAGCTTCACTGCCTCTGCTCAGTGAAGTTGCCGGCGAAGCAGAGGTAATTTTCAACCATCCCATTCATGCGCGCATTCATGCGAGGCTATCCGGAAAAACGGTTTTGATCGACGGTAGGGCTGAATCCAAAGTCCGTTTGCCATGCAGCCGATGCCTTGAACCTTTTGATATCAATATAGATACTAACTTTTCTGGAACGGCCGTGCCGGAAATTCCGGCCATGGATGATGCGGCCGCCGTGGATGACATCGAGCTCGCGGCAAAGGACATGGAGGTGATCGTCTACAGCGGGGACTACATCGATCTTGGTGACGAAATTGCCCAGCAGATCATCATGTCCCTGCCGTTTAAACCCCTGTGCCGGGATGCATGCAAAGGATTATGCAGCCGCTGCGGTGCAGATCTCAACCAAACGGCCTGCCGGTGCCAGCCCCAGGATGAAGGCGGCCCCTTTGCCGTGCTCAAAACGCGCAGGTTCCCCAAGAGACCGAAATAGGACGCCATGACCTTGCAGCTCATTGCCAGGGATCTTTATCGTTTTCAACAGGAGGTCGACCGCCTGGAAAAAGAACTGGCTGAGTCACCACCCGCCGCGCGCGATGCCCTAAAACTGAAACTCGCCAAGGCGAGGTCCGACCGGGATCTAATGAGACAGATGCTGGACGGTCGATTGGACCGGTAATTGCGGGAAACGCGGTAAAAAGGATCGGCGGCGTCTGTCGTCGAAGGCAATGATGGTTGACAACAACCATCAAAAACCGGTATATGCGTCCATCCGTTCCAGCCGAACAGGCCGCCATTCAATATTTTAGATTATATAATATCTTAGCTGGTTATGTCGAATTCCATCAACTATTGATTTCTCTACACACGTTCAGGAGCGACCATGGATTTTAAGCGCCACATCGAAACCGCCTGGAACCTGACCCTTGGCAATGTCGTCTCGCTGATACTCATCACCCTGGTCATGGTGGCGGTGAGTTCACTCACCCTGGGTATTCTGGCCCCGGTCACCCTGGCCGGCTACACCCAGAGCCTGCTCCAACTGATGCGCAACGGCCGGGAACCCAAAGTACAGGACCTTTTCGCGCACATGAATCTGTTTCTTCCCCTTCTGGGGTTCGGTTTCGCCGTGTTCGTGGCCACCGCCATCGGATTCATGCTGCTCTTTCTGCCCGGCATTGTCGTCGTGGTGGCGGTCACCTTCTGCTGCATTTACATGATGCCGCTGATGACCGACAAGAACATGGGCATCGTCGATGCGGTAAAGGAAAGCTATACCATGGGCAGGCGCGGTGAACTGGTCGATCACGTGGTGGTGGTCATC
>NZ_JBFELV010000022.1:0-27092 GCF_041551955.1 Desulfosarcina sp. | reverse complement strand
TGTTGGAAAAACGCTTTCCGCCAATCTCGTCCAGAAATGCCATGTTGTCTCGGTAGGCTTCATCCATATTTTCAATTTCGTGGTGCAGCACGAACATCTGTACCACCATGCCCTCCAGCAGCAGACCGACGCTGGTTCGCAGGCCTTCGTACTGCTGCTGGAGATCCTTGATGATAATCGCTGCCCGTTTCATGCTTGATTCGCTCATCTGTCCTGTGCGGCATCCGCTTCATTTCTCATCGGTTGCC
The DNA here is from genome assembly GCF_041551955.1 of Desulfosarcina sp. Taxonomy (GTDB): domain Bacteria; phylum Desulfobacterota; class Desulfobacteria; order Desulfobacterales; family Desulfosarcinaceae; genus Desulfosarcina. The sequence continues at coordinate 26,844 of NZ_JBFELV010000022.1, read as the reverse complement.
GCACAGGACGGGGTCAGGTTTCGGTTATCGGTTAGTAGCGGAAGGTCAGTGACAGGTAGCCGTCCCAGACTTTGTCGACCACCGGATTGAGCGCATCCAGTGAATTCAGTTCGGCGATCTTCATGGGCTCGCCCATGGGGTTGCCGCTGCCCGTGTACTCGTAATCGTAGTATCTTACACCAAGGGTGGCGAAAAAGTTGTCCCCAAATATGGGCTGGTGCCAGTAGCCTTCATAGACACTTCCCCGCACGGCCAGTTTGCTGCCCACCAGGGAGTCTTCGGCGCCGGTGAAGTTGAACCAGTACTGTGACCCGTAGTTGTACTCCAGTCCGAAGCGGGCATCCCAGGGCATGGGGAAGACGGCACCCAGGTAGATCATGTAGCCGTCACGATCCTTCAACTCCCCATTGGAGTTGAGCAGGCCTTGGCCCATGATTTTATAGAAGGGGTTTTCGGATGTCCGGGACGGTCGGGTGTGGCTCCAGGAACCGGAGAGGAACAGGTCGATGTCCTTGTCGAACCGTTCGGTGAGGTTGGTGCGCAGCAGCAGGGACGCGGCATCCCAGTCGCCGATTTCAGTCATCGGCTGAAGCCGGGAAATGTAGCCGCCGCTGTTCTGTTCGAAGGTGAAGGTGCCGTCCGCGTTTTCACTGGCAATGAAGGGCATGACGGTCAGTCCGGTAAAGCCATCGGTGATGTCCCAGGCGTGGGCCCAGTTGAGCACGGCGCTGGTTTCATCATTGTCGAACAGGGTGGCGATGACACCGAACATGTGCACGTCATCCACGTCGGGCTGCGAGTTGCCCAGTGAGTAAGTGTTGCCCCAGTCGCCTTCGAAACCGACACCGTAGCAGAGCTTGAAGGCCGCCCCGGGAATGCCGGTGACATCTTCCAGGCCCAGGCTGTAGGAGGCACCGTCGAACTGCCAGTTGATGATCGTGGCCAGAGGTGAACCGCCTTCGAGGCTGTTGTTCAGGTACTCTAGTGGCGGCCCGTCGGTGGACGGCCGGCGACCCAGAGAGAAGTTGGTCGGCACTGGGCCCAGGTCCTTTTTATAGTTGAAGTAGGCCCGCTCCAGGCGGATGGTGTCCCCGTGGGGCAAGCTGGAGGTGTTGCCGTCCAGGGTGACATCGCCCAGGCTGCCCTGGTTGAATTTGACCTCGGTGCTGTCGCCGAAGACCTTGTAGGCCGCCAGGCGACCGGTGAAACTGAGCTGGTCGTTGACCTTGGCATTCATGTTCAGCCGGAACTTGTTGGTCAGGATGATGTCGTTGGTGGCGTCGTATTTCTCGGTAGGCGGGATCATGCCGTTGGCGGCCATCATACCGATAGCCTGTTGAATCTGAGGCAGGGTGGCATTGTTGAAGCCAGCCGGATAGTCCACAAAAAATCCACCCACCAAAGAGCTGGGCGCCACCTGAATGTCCGTGTAATGAAGCGTGTCGGCCCGTGTTCGCAGCTCAACGCCAAAGGCGACCTTGTCCGTGGCCGTGTGCAGTTCGGCCTTGTTGAGACGGTCGTCCATCTCCTCGATCTCTTCTTCCTTGGCCTCGCTTTTCGTCTCCATCTCTTCCAGTTTTTTCTGGACGGCCTCCATCTCCTGTGACATCTGCTCCAGGCGCTGTTTCAACAGTTTCACGTCATCTTGTGCCAAGGTGATCCCAGGTGCCGCGACACATAGCAGAAAAGCGATTCCCATCATGGTGCAGATGGTTGTTTGCTTCCATCCTCCCTCTCTCATACCCCCTCCTCGTGGAATGTGTTAACCGTTGCCATTCAATTTTCGTTGATAATCTTTGAGCAACCGGTGTGCCAAGGGAAGAAATTATATGAAAAAAGTTTTAACATTCAGATATAAAAGAACAAACAGTATTTTTTGAAGACACTTGCAAAAGTGCGTGAAACCGTTTAGATTAACACGTGTTAAGTTAACAGATTAACATGTTGCCTTGACGGGGTTAACACTCAACTGGAGGTGCCATGGATATTGCCAAATACTGGAAAACCATTGTGGACACATTGCAAGACGGCCTGATGGTGGTTGACCCGGAGGGTCGAATCATCGCGGCCAATCCGGCGGCGGAGCGGGTCACCGGCTACAGGGCCGATGAGCTGGTTGGCAAATCCTGTCGAATACTGAACTGTACCGGATGCAAAATTATCGGGAAGGGTGCCGGCACCCAGTGGTGCGGCCTCTTCAACAGAGGCACCATCAAAGAAAAGAAATGCCTGATCACCAACAAGGACCGTCATTCGGTGCACATTATCAAGAGCGCATCGGTGCTGCGCAACGAAAAAGGCGATATTATCGGTGCCGTCGAGACGCTGACCGACATCACCGAAAAAATACGCCAGCAGCAGGAGATCAGCAACCTGCGCAAGACCTTTCACCTGGATGAGGGCTACCACGGCATCCTGGGAAAATCCCCGGTGATGCTGAACCTTTTCGAGACCATCGAAAATGTGGCCCCGTCCGACACACCGGTGATGATTCAGGGGGAGAGCGGCAGCGGCAAGGAATTGGTGGCCCGGGCCATTCACCGGGCCAGCGGACGCAGCGACAAGCCTTACGTCAAGGTCAACTGTGCGGCCTTGAACGAGAACCTGTTGGAGAGCGAGCTCTTCGGTCACGTGAAGGGTGCTTATACCGGTGCGGACCGCCTGCGTGTGGGCCGTTTCGAAGCCGCCCACCAAGGGACCATCTTTTTGGATGAGATCGGCGACATCCCCCCTGCCATCCAGATCAAGCTGCTGCGGGTGCTGGAAGACCGCAAGATCGAACGGGTGGGGGACAATCGGCCCATTCCCGTGGATGTCAGGGTAATCACCGCCACCCACAAGCGCCTGGAATCTTTAATCGAACAGGGACTGTTCCGGGAGGATCTTTATTTTCGGATCAATGTTTTCCCCTTGCACTGTCCACCCCTTTCCGAGCGTCGCGAGGACATCCCGCTGATCGCCCAGAGCTTCATCCGGCGAAATGCGACCAGCAGCGGCAAGAAGATCATCGGGCTCACGCCTGAGGCGCTTGAAACCCTGACGGATTATGCCTGGCCGGGCAATGTCCGCGAGCTGCGCAATGCCATCGAATACGCCTTCGTCCTTTGCCAGAGCGGGGGCATCGGCATTCAGCATCTGCCCCACAAGATCGTTCACGATGAGTTTGATCCAAAGGCGGTCTGTGAACTGGACCCGGGGTGCGCGAAGGATCGGGAGAGCCTGATCAACGTGCTGCGCAAGGCCGGCGGCAATCAATCCAGAGCGGCCAAGATGCTGGGGGTCAGTCGGGTGACCGTCTGGAAACGGATGAAAAAATTAGGGATCGATATCAAGCAGGATGTGGGTTGACGCCGTCTCGGGCAGTTCGTAAAAAAAGTTGACATTCATACCACGATGTGGCAGATGTGAACGATTGTAGCTATTTCACCGTAAATACGGCAAGTTAGTTTCTCATTCCGATGCGGTATGAGTTGTATTGCCGGCCGTGGCGCGGCCGGCGATAGTTAACGCAGCCATCGGTTCCAGCTATCCAGGAATTGGAAAAAAGAGACGGAAAGCCATGAAAGACAAAGAATTCAGCGTATTGCGCAAGAAACTGAAAAAAACCCAGAAACAGATGGCCCAGCTTCTGGGAACCTCGATCAAGGCGATCCACAGTTATGAGCAGGGCTGGCGAACCATTCCCGTCCACGTAGAGCGTCAGCTCTACTTTCTGATCACCCGAAAATTACGTGGCAAAAAAGGCATAAAACCCTGCTGGGACGCCCGCTCCTGTCCCCAGGAGCGGCGAGACCAGTGCCCGGCTTGGGAATTTTCCACCGGTGACCTGTGCTGGTTCATCAACGGCACCATCTGCGACGGGACTGTCCACGATTCCTGGAAGGAGAAGATGAAGCTTTGCCGCACCTGTGATGTGTTCAAGGGAACCCTGGCCAAAATATAAAATGAGTGAGTATATCCAGCACGATCAGCAAGGGGCATCGGTGGGCCTGGTGGAAAAGCGGACATTCACGTTCGCCCACCCGCCGGCATCCATGACCCTGGCCTGTGGTGCAACCCTCGGGCCGGTGACCGTGGCCTATGAAACCTGCGGCCGCCTCAACGAAGACCGGACCAATGCGGTTCTGATTCTGCACGCCCTTTCCGGTGATGCCCATGTTGCGGGTACCCACACTGACAGCGACGACAAGCCGGGTTGGTGGGATTTCATGGTGGGGCCGGGAAAGGGAATCGACACCGACCGCCATTTCGTGATCTGCACGAACATCCTGGGCAGCTGCATGGGGTCAACCGGTCCGGCATCCACCGATCCAGCCACCGGCAAGCCATACGGAATGAATTTCCCGGTGGTCACCATAGCGGATATGGTGGACGCCCAAAAGCAGCTCATGGACCATCTGGGTGTGCATCGACTGCACGCGGTGATCGGTGGGTCCATAGGCGGTATGCAAGCGCTGGAATGGAGTGTGCGCTACCCGGACCGGGTTGATTCAGCCGTGCTCCTGGCCACCACCACCCGGCACAGCGCCCTGGCCATTGCCTTCAACGAGGTGGCCAGGCAAGCGATTATGGCCGATCCCAACTGGAACGGCGGAAACTATCACGACGGAAAGAAGCCGGACCTGGGACTGGCCGTGGCACGGATGATCGGGCACATCACCTATCTTTCCGACGAATCCATGCGGCTCAAGTTCGGACGGCGGCTTCAAGACAAAGCTGATTTTTCATTTAATTTCGATGCGGATTTCCAGGTGGAGAGCTACCTTCGCCATCAGGGCCGCAAGTTCGTGGAGCGCTTTGACGCCAATGCCTTTCTCTACATCACCAAGGCAGCGGACTATTTTGATCTCCAGCGGCATTACGGTGGCGGGTCCGCCGTGGCTGCCTTTTCGGGCGCGCGGGCCAGGTTTCTGGTGCTTTCCTTCACGTCGGACTGGCTCTACCCGACCTACCAGTCCCGGGCCATGGTCAAGGCCATGAAAAAAAACGGGCTGGCGGTTAGCTTTTGCGAAATCGAGGCCCAGTGGGGGCACGATGCCTTCCTGCTCCCCAGTGACCGCCTTTCCGGCATCATGAAAGGGTTTTTGGACGGTGACAGCGACGTGTAATGCAGGCAACGGTATTCGCTACGACCTTCGGCTGGTGGCTTCCTGGATTCCGCAAGGGGCCCGGGTGCTCGGGTTGGGATGCGGCGACGGCACGCTGCTTCACTATTTGAAAACCCGCAAAAATGCGGTCTGCACCGGCATTGATATTGACGAAAGCTGCGTGGCCCGCTGCATCGAACGGGGGTTGACCGTACTCCAGGGGGACATCAACGAAGAGGTCCGGGACTATCCGGACGATGTCTTCGATTATGTGATTCTGGCCCAGACCCTGCAGCAGATCTATGATCCGGCACCCTTGATCCGGGAGATGCTGCGCATCGGCCGACAAAGCGTGGTGAGTTTTCCCAACTTCAGCCACTGGCGGGTGCGGATGATGCTGGCGTTGACGGGGCACGCGCCGGTGACGCCGCAGCTGCCCTACCAGTGGCACGATACGCCCAACATCCGAGTGATCACCCTGTCCGACTTCAGGCGATACGCCCGGCAGGTGGGGTTCAGAATCTTAAAAGAGGTGGGTATCAACACAGACCGGCAGGATCGTTCCGGAATAACGGTCCGCTTTTTACCGGACCTGTTTGCCACCTATGGCCTATTTCTTATCGCCAAGGAGGTACCGTGAAGATCGTATCCATTGCCGTCAGCCGGAAAAAAGGAACCCGAAAAACCCTCGTGGACCGGGCCAGGGTGATTCTCAACCATGGTCTGGACGGGGATGCCCACGCCGGCCCCTGGCACCGTCAGGTGAGTTTCCTGTCCTCGGAAAGCATCCAGGGGGCGCGCGAAAAGGGACTGGATGTGAATTTCGGTGACTTTGCCGAAAATGTGGCCACCGAAGGCATCGACTGGACGCATCTGGCTGTCGGGACGCAGGTGAAGCTGGGAACGACGGTCATCGTTGAAGTCTCTCAGATCGGCAAGACCTGCCACAAACCCTGCGCCATTTATTATCAGGCGGGCGACTGCATCATGCCCCGAGAAGGGGTTTTCGCCCGGGTGATTATGGGCGGGGAGATCGCCTGCGGAGACTCCATCGAGGTTGTGGCGGCATCGCCTGACGCGGTCAGCCATGCCACGTCGATCTAATCGGTGGTCGTTCGCCGCAGACCAAAAAAATTACCACAATGTGGTATTTTTAACTTGACAGAGACCGTTGATCCGGTTATCTTGTCTTCAACACCCCATAAGTATTATTCAATCCCTCTACCCTCGGCGGCTCTGCTACCATACCCCACAACAGCAGAGCCGCCCCTCCTTTTTGTAGCCCCGTTATCCATTGCGCCAAGCCAAATTGCCTGGTGCAATGGGTCGCAACCCATTGTTAGACGGTGGATTTTCTGTTAAGAGAGGCCGGAAATAACCATCAACCCCATATGTCGCCGCAGTCCACGTGGGTCCAGCGTGAGCAGCGGGGTCCGGAAGGAATGCCTCACTCCATGAAATCATTTGAAGCCCTGTTTGCCGAACTCACCGACAAGACCGCACGCAAGGACCCTCAGTCGGGAACCGTACATCTGCTGGAGAACGGCGTCCACGCCATTGGCAAGAAAGTGATCGAGGAAGCCTGTGAAGTGTGGATGGCCGCCGAGCACGAAGGCCGGGAACGTACTGCCGAGGAAATATCTCAACTGCTCTATCACGTTCAGGTGATGATGATTGCCTGCGAGTTGGAGCTTGAGGATGTCTACCGCTATTTATGACGGTTAGGTATAAAACCCGATATCTGCGTTACGCTTCATCCTTCGTCAGTGCGGCGTACGTCCAGTACGCCTCCTTCCTCAGGACTCGCAAGCCTTGATCTCGGGCTTTATACCAAACCGTTTGGAAGTATGGAGAATTTTTTTTCGACCGCTCACATCCAGCTAACAATCCTCAGGTAAACGTTTCAACTTTTACCGAACTTGTCATATAAAAAGGAAGTTTTAAACGATGCTGAAAATCGCCCTGCCCAACAAGGGGTCGCTCTCCGAAGACGCCGTGCAGCTGATCCGGGAGGCCGGTTACAACTGTCGACGATACAGCCGTGAACTCATCGTATTCGACAAGGCCAGCCGGGTCGAGTTCGTTTTTCTGCGACCCCGGGACATCGCCATCTATGTGAGCGAAGGTATTCTTGATATGGGCGTGACCGGCCGAGATTTAGCCCTGGACAGCGGGGCGAAGGTGGTGGAACTGATGTCCCTGGGATTCGGCAAATCCGATTTCCACTACGCCATACCCGCAGACACGGATCTGACGCCCGATCAGTTTGCCGGAAAGCGCATCGCCACCTCCTACCCCCGGTTGGTCGTCGAAGACCTGGCACGCCGGGGGGTGGATGCCGAAGTGATCCGCCTGGACGGGGCGGTGGAGATCTCCATCCGCCTGGGTGTGGCCGACGTGATTGCCGACGTGGTTCAAACCGGGCGAACCCTCAAGGCGGCCGGGCTCAAGGTGATTGGGCCCCCGCTGCTGCAAAGCCAAGCAATCCTGGCGGCCCGGACCCGGGACATTGAGCAGGAGGCGCGGGTGCACACCTTTCTGGACCGGATCCGCGGCATCGTCGTGGCCCGGGAGTACGTGATGGTGGAGTACGACATCCCCGAAACCATGCTGGAGGTGGCCTGCGTGATCACCCCGGGCATCGAATCACCCACGGTCTCCCCATTGAGCAAAAAAGGGTGGGTGGCGGTCAAATCCATGTCCAAAAAGCGGGATGTGAACCAGATCATGGACAGCCTCTCCAAAATCGGGGCCAAGGGAATCATCGTCACCGACATCCGCACCTGCCGGATATAGGGCCGCCCACGCTCACAACTGTAAGGATTAAATCGATTTCCAGTTCGCTCGCAAACCCCGCCGCAAGCGATGAGGAATGCGCTCGCTATTGCGGTGCGTTCCGGTGAAACCATTGACCGTCAGTGCTCCGGTTCTGCATATCCAGCCCGCCTTTGTCTTCATCGGCTCCTGCATTGAAAAAACAGAATCGATTCTTATGATTACTACAATGTGGTGATTGGTGACTCATCCGAAGAACACCGGTATTGGGTCAAGCGCTAACAGAGTGTCAACAAAAAGGCGTGGACAATGAAAATACGACCATCGATAGGGACTGCGACGTTGCTGATATTGCTGTGCTATGCCTCCATATGCCTGGCTTCGGCAGAGAAGGCGGTCGTGCAGACGATCTCACCCACTCATTTCAAGGCGTTGCTCGACCGGCACCGAGGCGACCCTGATGTCGTGCTGCTGGATGTTCGTACGCCCAAAGAGTTCGAAGATGGCCACATCCAAGGGGCGTTGTTGCTCGATTACTATTCCAGCGATTATGTGGAACGGCTCAAGGCCCTGGACAGGGAAAAAACCTATTTTATTTACTGCCGCAGCGGCAACCGCAGCGGAAAGAGCCTCGCCATCTTCGAAAAACTGGGTTTTCGCCGTGCCTATCACATGGACGCCGGCGTGATCGGCTGGTCACGGGAAAAGTACCCGCTGGTGCGATAGCCAGGTCGTTGACGGACATGTCGGTAAAAGGAAATTTCGCTTTCAACCGACGACACACAACCATTTTCAGAGCGGCGTCGGCCGGTATCGGCCTGATCGTCCTGACGCTTTCGGGCCATGCCTGTTCGAACGAACCGGTTGGCAACGGTATGGCAACCGAACTGTCCGAAAGCCTTTCTGCAGTGGCTAGGCCTCAAATAAAAGGTGGTAAAATGACCCTGGAGGATCAAATCCGGTTGATGGCCCGCCGGCGAGGCGATGACTATCGCCCACGAACCCGGCATCTCGACGACCAGGGTCGGGCCATTTACACCAACCGGCTGTTCCTGGAGAGCAGCCCCTATCTGCTGCAGCATGCCCACAATCCCGTGGACTGGTACCCATGGGGGGATGAAGCTTTTGACACCGCGCGGCGGCTGGACCGGCCGGTGCTGCTTTCCGTGGGTTACTCTACCTGCCACTGGTGCCACGTCATGGAAGAAGAGTCGTTCGAGGACGTGGAAATCGCCCGGTATATCAACGACAACTATATTGCCGTCAAAGTCGATCGCGAAGAGCGGCCCGATGTGGACGCCATTTACATGAGCGCCGTCCAGGCCATTACCGGCCGGGGCGGGTGGCCCATGACCGTGTGGCTGACCCCGGATCGGAAACCTTTCTACGGAGGAACCTATTTCCCGGCCCGCGATGGTGACCGCGGCTCACCGGTGGGATTTCTCACGATGCTCAAAAAAATCCGCGAGAGCTACGATGAAAAACGGGACCTGGTCGCCCAGTCCGCCGGTGAACTTGCCCGGGTGGTGGGGCAGATGCTGACCCCGGCAGCTGGCGGCCGGCTGCCCCCGGACGGCGTGATGGACCGTGCCGTCTCGTCCAGCAAGAACCACTTCGACGCGGTCAACGGCGGAATCGCAGGGGCCCCTAAATTCCCCAGCTCTCTGCCCATTCGGCTGTTGCTGCGGCACCATCGGCGCAGCGGTGATGTGGACAGCCTGAACATGGCTCTCCTGACCCTTGAGAAGATGGCTGCCGGCGGCATGAACGATCAGGTGGGCGGCGGTTTTCACCGCTATTCCACCGATGCGGGTTGGCTGATTCCCCATTTTGAAAAAATGCTTTACGACAATGCGCTGCTGGTGCCGGCCTACATCGAGGGCTGGCAGGCGTCCGGGAATCCGCGATTCAGGCAGGTGGCCATCAATACCCTGGATTATGTGTCCCGCGAGATGACCTCGTCGGACGGGGCCTTTTTCTCGGCCACCGATGCAGACAGCCTGACGCCGTCCGGACACCGGGAGGAGGGCTGGTTTTTCACCTGGACCCTTGAAGAACTCAACGATGCTCTCGGGGCTGATGATGCCAGGATTGCCGCGACCGTTTACGGGGCTGACGCCCGCGGCAACTTCGAGGGGAGAAACATTTTATTCCTGCCTCGAGAACTCGATCAATTGGCTGGTGACCTGGGCTTGTCTGCGAGACAACTGGCATCGGAGGTAGGCCGAATCAATGCGGCGCTTTATGCTCACCGCCAACAGCGTCCGGCGCCCCTGCGGGACGACAAGGTTCTTGCCGCCTGGAACGGGTTGATGATCTCTGCATTCGCGCGTGCCGGATTTGCCTTGGATAGCGCCGCCTATCTTGACCGTGCCAGTCGGGCGGCGGACTTCATTTTGACCCACATGCTTGTTGCCGGCAGACTCAAGCGAAGCTTCAAAGGCGATGCCGCCGCAGGCAACGGGTTTCTGGATGACCACGCTTTTTTCACTGCCGCGCTGCTGGATCTGTTTGAAGCGACCGCCGACCTTCGCTGGCTGGATCGTGCCGTTGAGTTGGACCAGACCCTGGCCGATCAGTTTGATGACCCCGAAAACGGCGGCTTTTTCATGACCGCCGATGATCATGAGGCGCTGATCGCCCGCGAAAAGCCGGTCCTCGACGGCGCCCTCCCCTCGGGAAACGCCGTGGCCTTGATGAATCTGTTGAGATTGAATGCCTTGACCCTTGAGCCATCCTATTTGAAACGGGCCGAGAAGGGATTCAGCGCTTTTTCCACGATCATGGAAGCCAATCCCTCGGCTTTCGGTGAGATGTTCCTGGCCCTGGAGAATTTTGTACATCCGCCCCACCAGGTGATTGTCGTTACCCCGACAGGCGGTGATGTGGCTTCGTTCACGGATCGGTTGCGGCGCGCCTTTCTGCCCGGCAGCCTGGTCATGATCGTTTCCGAATCCGATGCTGCGAAACTGGCCCGGCGATCGGCCCTCTTCAGGGAAAAAATCGCCGTCGGCGGCAAGGCCACCGCCTATGCGTGCCGAAGCGGTGCCTGCCAATTGCCGGTGACTACGGCAGATGCGTTGATGCAACAATTGGCGGCATCGTAAAGAAGTAGCGAGGTCCTGAAGATGCAAACGATTGTTTACCAGAGCGCCTTGGCCTTTGGCGCCGGCGTGATTCTCAATTTTATGCCCTGCGTACTCCCGGTGATGCCCTTTAAAGTTCAGGCGCTGCTGCGGGAAACAACAGGCACGACCCGCTCACGGGCCCTTGCCGCTGCAGCTCTGCTGGCCGGTAGTCTGGTTTTTTTCGTCGTGCTGGGTGCGGTTACCGCCGGATTCGGATTGATGTGGGGCCAGCAATTCCAGCATCCATGGTTCCGGCTCCTGCTGTCCCTTTTTTTGTTCGCCGCGGCGGCAGCGACCTTCACCGGGTGGTCATGGCGGCTGCCCCAGTTTGTCTACCGGGCGCCCATGAGCCGCCATCTGGGTGCATTTTTCACCGGTGCGCTGGCGGGGGTTCTCTCCACCCCCTGTTCGGGACCGTTTCTGGGATCGGTGTTGGCTTTCACCGCCACCCGGTCTGCGCTGGAAACCATGGCCATTTTCAGCGCTATCGGTACCGGCCTGGCGTTCCCCTATGTGGTGTTCCTGCTCTGGCCCGGTCTACTTGCCCGACTTTCATTTTCCAGCGGTCTGGCCGTCCATTTTAAGATGATTCTCGGTTTTGTGCTGCTGGCCGCGGGTCTGTTTTTTGTTCAGGGATTTTTGCCGCCCATCCTCCGGCAGGCCGGTTGGATGATGTTGGTGTTGGGGATTGGCGTCTGGCTCGTGTTCCGGTCCACCCACGGTTCTCGGGTTGGATTGCGGCCCATTTTGATCGTGGTCTTGGCCTTCGTGGTGGTCGCCGGCTTCCGGGACGTGTCATTGGATGGCGGCAATGCGGGTGTCCCCTGGCAGGCGTATTCGGACCATCGCCTGGCGCAATCGGTCGGGCAACCGGTATTGGTGGAATTTACCGCAGACTGGTGCATTAACTGCAAAGCCCTGGAGCGGACCACCTTCAAAAACAAAAAGCTTATGGATATCATCGACACCATGGGCATTATCCCGCTGCAGGTGGATCTCACCCAGGTGGACGACCAGCGTCGAGAGCTTTTTGATCGGTTCGGCGGCCGCGCCATTCCGTACATTGTGGTAATTGACAGGCAGGGACAACTCGTCCAGCGGTTCACCGGGATGGTGAGTGCCGAGACGCTGGTTGATATTTTTAAATCGATGGACGGTTAGGGCCATGGAGGTGAACAATGGCGCAGACGCTTGGATTTGTGGTGGAGATCGGTGACGATGGCTGCGCCACAGTGGTGGCCGAAAAAGGCCAGGGGTGCGGCAGCTGCAGCGCCGTTTCCCAATGCCATGGGGGGCGGGCGGCCCGCGCCGAACGCACGCCGGCACTCAACCGGGCCGGGGCTGCGGTGGGGGACCGGGTGATGCTTACCGTTGAATCCAGTGCCATCCTGTCCCGTATGGCGCTGCTCTATCTGCTGCCCGTATTCGGCATACTGGCCGGCGCCTTCACGGGGGCGTTGATATACGGTGATATGGATGGAACCGGCGGCGGCCACAGCATCGCCTTCGGCTTGACGGGATTTGTCCTCGGATTCGTGTTTGCCGTTGCCATATCCCGGATCTGGTCGGCGGCCCGACCGGTCATGCCGGTCATCTCCCGAATCGTCAACACCCGGATGGCTTCACCGTCTGCCGACCGGTCGGCAGGATGTGGTTGCGGCGCTGAGTGAGATCTCTCCCCGCTATGGCCAAAAATAACTGTTGCCCTATCATCTAACTGCCGATATGTCTCAACAGTTCTGAACGTTTCCTAAGACGGAATCATCATAGACATGCCCGAAGCTATGTCCCGGAAGGATACCAAACCGATTTCGCCTCAACCTGAGCATCGCCCAGACCGGACCCTGTCCCGCGACCTGATCGTGAGCATCATCCTCGTGGTGGCAGCTGTGTTTGTCATGGTCGTCACATTCACCTACCGTTACATGTCCCACCGGGCGGAATTGCAGAGCGCCGAGACCCTGAAATCTTTCAGTGACTACCTGCAGGATTCGTTGGAGCTTTCCCTCTGGAATATGGACGATGAGGGAATTCAAAAAATATGCAGCTCCTTTTTCGAAAATGACCTGGTGGAAAAACTGAAGGTGACGGATCATCAGGGAACGGTTTTTTTTGAAAAGCACCGTGAAGACCCTGCTCCTGAAGCAACGGAAAAGACCACTATCGTGCATGGTGAAACGGTGGTCGGCTATCTTGAAATCGCCTTGAATAACCAAGGCTTCCGGGAGAGTCAGCGCCAGTTCATGTGGTTCAGCCTGATCACCCTGGCTGCCGTCACCCTGGTGCTGCTGGTCACCTTGCGGATCGTATTGAAGGTGTTTCTCATCTCTCCCCTGAAACAGTTGATCCAGCGCACCGAACAGATATCTCAGGGGAAATACGAATTTGTCGATTTCCAGGCTCCCCAACGGGAAATTCGGACGATTGTTTCCCGTTTCAACACCATGGCTGATCGGATTCAGCGTCGTGAGAAGTCACTGAGAGAGGTCAATCGACGGCTCGAGAAGGAAATCGTCGAACACCGCGATGCGGAATCTGCCCTGTTAAGCTCCCAGCAGGAGCTGGATTCGATTATCCGATCGACCCCCGATGTGATTTATCGACTGGATACCATGGGGCGATTTACGTTTGTCAGCGACGCGATACGGCGTTATGGGGTGAGCCCTGAAGAACTGATTGGCCAGACCTTTCTCGAATACATTCGTGAAGATGACCGGGAAATGGCCAACGATCGGATCAACGAGCGGGGTGTCGGCAGTCGAAGCACGCAGCGATTGACCATCCATGCCTTTGGGGATTACGCCAACCGGCAGCAAAAGGGTCCGCCGTCGACCCAACGCGATCCCGTCTTTCTGGTTGATGCAGAAGGGCTTTACGTGACCGGCGAGTCCGATGTCAAGGTATTCGTGGGCACCCAGGGCATTGCCAGGGACATCACCGAGCAGCGGCAAATGGAATCGGCCCGGATGGAGAGTGAGGACAGGCTCCTGCTGGCCTTGGATGTAAGCGGTGCCGGGATCTGGCAGTTGGATTTGAAAGCGAGCTCCTTTCGTGTCGATGAGCGCATCTATGCCCTGTTGGGGTATAGCGAGTCGGTTTTGGCCAAAGGCTTGGGATTCATCCGCGAAAAAACCTCCCCTGAAGCCTGGGAAGAAATCAGGCTGAAATTCAACCGGCATGTGGCCGGCCATGCACCGATGTTCGACCACGAATTCAGACTGCAATCCAGTCAGGGCCAATGGAGGTGGTTTCACACCAAAGCCAAGGTGGTGCGCTACGACAAGGATGGCCAACCGGAAACCATGGTGGGGATCATCATCGACACCAGCGAACGAAAGGAGTACGAGGCCGAACGGGAGCACTTGGAGCTGAAGCTACAGCAGGCCCAGAAGATGGAAGCCATCGGCACCCTGGCCGGTGGTATCGCTCATGATTTCAACAATATACTGGGGGCCATATTGGGGTATTCCCAACTGACCCAAATGCACACGGCCGACAACGCCCGTGTGCAGGGTTATGTGGGCAATATCTTCAAGGCCAGCGAACGGGCCAAGGGCCTGGTGGAACAGATATTGACCTTCACCCGTCAGGGCAAGTCCCAGAAAGTCCCCTGCGATATCGCCATGGTGCTCAAGGAGGTGGTGAAATTGCTGCGTGCCTCCATCCCCTCCACCATCGAGATCGTCCAGAAAATCCCTTCCAACCTTGGAACTGTCTTGGCAGACCAGACCCAGATCCATCAAGTCCTGATGAACTTGTGTACCAATGCGGCCCATGCCATGGAGGCCCGGGGCGGGACGTTGACCGTGACCTTAGCGAACTGCATGGTGGATGAGCGCACGACAGCCAGTGGTAACGATCTGTCAGCCGGTCGCTATTTGCAGCTTTCGGTCAGCGACACCGGCGCTGGCATGGATAAAGCGGTGGTGGACCGAATTTTCGATCCCTACTACACCACCAAGGCGGTGGGTGAGGGCACCGGAATGGGTTTGGCGACGGTGCACGGCATTGTCAACGATCATGACGGCCGTATTTTTGTCGAGAGCGCACCGGGCGAGGGGTCGGTTTTCCGGGTTTTTTTCCCGGTGCTGGAAAACCCGGCCGAGGTGGTGCCCAGCCAGGCGGAATCCTACCCCCGGGGGACCGAACGCATCCTGTTTGTCGACGACGAGGAGCTCCTGGTTCAAGTGGGTGTGGAAATGCTCAACGACCTTGGATATGATGCCGTCGGCACCACCCGTGCGCTCCAGGCTTTAGAACGGTTTACGTCCCGGCCGGATGAATTCGATCTGGTGATCACGGACATGACCATGCCTGGCATGACCGGCGATGAGCTGGCAGTAAAGATTCTGAACCACCGACCCGACATCCCGGTAATTATCTGCACGGGGTTCAGCAAGCGGATCTCTTCGGAAAGGGCGTCGTCTTTGGGCATTCGCGCGCTTTTAATGAAGCCGGTCACGGTCCAGGAGCTCGCCCGCACCATCCGCGAGGTATTGGATCAGCGGGATAGGCCAAAGCTGAAAGTTCAAACCTGAAGGCTGCCAACGCGAGATATGCCTGCGAGCTTGGGGCTCTGCCAGGATGGGGTCGGTTTTTCTACGGACCCAAAGCGGCAGCCAGGGCGTCCAGGAATTTATGGTTGGCTTTGTGCAGGGGCAGGCGTGCCAGCGATCGAAGGGTGGCCCACCGGTGGCCACGGGCGCTTTTCAGACGCACCCGGCCGGACAGGTACCGGCATAGATGGACGTCGCCGCTGAGCGTGAAATGCGTATAGGCATGCCGGATTTTTGTCAGCTGTCGGTCCACGGCAATGTTCAGACCGGTCTCCACGGCGAGCAATGATTCAACGCCCTGCCTGTCTGTTTGCCCTTTCTCGGCCGGGACGGCCGGGAATTCCCACAATCCGCCCAAAAAGCCATCCAATGGTCGCCGGACCACCAGCATTTTACCCTTTTTCAGGATCACCCCGATGACCAGATGCCGGTGAGGAACTTTGCGGGGTGCATCGCGCTTCGGGTAGTCGGCTGTCGTATGGTGCCGGTTTGCCCGGCACAGGTCCGCAAGTGGGCATGCCAGGCAGTCTGGATTTTTTGGGCGGCACACCAGCGCGCCCAGCTCCATGATCGCCTGGTTGAAGTCTGCCGGCTGCTTCGGGCAGACCAGTTTCATGGCCGGCACCTGGAAAATTTTATGCGCGCCGCTGCGGTTCGCGGGGGTGTCAATCTCCAACAGGCGTGACAGCACCCGCTTGACGTTGCCGTCAACCACCGGAAGCACCCGGCCGAAGGCGATGCTTAGGACGGCGGCGCAGATGTAGTCTCCCACACCGGGCAGGGAGCGGAACGTCTCCGGATCACCGGGAACCCGTCCGTTGAACTGGGCTGTTACCACCCCGGCCGCCCGATATAGATTGCGGGCGCGGGAGTAGTATCCCAAACCTTCCCATAGCTTGAGCACCTCCTGAATGTCGGCAGCAGCCAGATGTGCGGGCGTGGGAAAGCGATCCATAAAACGACGGTAATAGGGTATGACGGTGGCCACCTGGGTCTGCTGAAGCATCACTTCCGAGACCCATATGGCAAAGGGATCCGATGTTGCCCGCCAGGGCAGGGTTCGTTGATGGGTCGCGTACCAATTCAGTAGTTTTTTTCTTACGATTTCCGATCGCATGGTTACCCAACCGCCTATATGACCCACACCGCCAACTGGTCGGCCAACTTGAGCACCCGATCGCTGACCCGACCGACGAAATACTCGTCGATGAACGTGATCAGACCACGGCGGCCTAAAACGACGCCACCGAAATGGTTGTCCATGGCTTCCTGGACAATATGCGGGGCGCGGTCCCGGTCCACGGCGTGAATCTTGATGGAAATCCGGTCTGGTGACATCCCTTCTGCCAGCAGTCTGCCGCGGGCTTCTTCCAGGTGGGGGGCGATCCGGTGATCGATCGCTCCCATTGGATCGTTGCAATTTTCGGGAATGAAGAACTCCTCGTCGCCGACCCAGAATTTTCCCTGGTGGCTGATCATACTGTAAAGCTGCAGGTGATGATCCGACGTTCCCACCAGGGCGGCGACGCACGCCACGCCCTTCATGGCGCCATGGGTGCCGTCAAAGGCCACCAGCAGGTTTTTCGCATCGGGCTTGCCGCCCACGACCACCACGGGGATATGCTTGATCTTGGCCACCAGCTTCATTGCCGTGCTCTTGATCAGCCAGTCTTTGAACCGGCTCCACCCAGTGCGTCCAACCACGATGGCATGGTAGCCCTCGTAAGACTCCTTGATGATGTCCTGGGTGATTCCCAGTTTCCGGTCCGGGGTCTTGACGCTGATGGCGGATTCGGCAAAGCCCTTTTGCTTGAAGTAGACCACGGCACTGTCCATGGTGTTGGCGATGTCCATCTTCTGTTCGGTGGCCCACCGTTTCAGGTCGGTGACGCGGCGCTTGTAGTGAGGGTAGGCGTCCAGGTCGGAAAAGAGCTCGAACAACTGTGCCTGCACATGAAAGAGGACGATGTGGGTGCGGTCCGGTGGAAAGACGTTGGCGGCATATCGGATGGCCCGTAGCGACTGCTCGCTGCCGTCCACGGCCACGAGAACGTTATGGGGGGGGGCGCATGCTTGCACGCAATACCTCCTGGGTCTCTTTTTCGAGTCGGTTCAACAACTATCCCATCTGTCAACTCGCGAGGCCGATAGTATCGTTTCAGGGGGTACCCGTCAACATCGGAAACCGTCTATATCAACCCTGCTGCAGGGGCAAAAGCCTGCTAACCGATCAACGCCTGGATATCATCCGATATAGGCCTGCAAATTGACTAAGGTCAATGGAAACCGCTGGACGACGGGTTATACGCATAACACCTGGGAATGGTTTCGGGATCCCGACCGATGGAAACGATGAAGAAATCATGTGTGACGGCTGAGAAAAAACATGGACAGCGATGGGCCTCCCGGTGTGGTATTGGGGATTATTCGAGCCTTGACATTTCATCGGGATGTAACCATATTCGCCTGAAAAAGAATGAACGGATCGGTTTTTTAAAGATTTCCTTTGGGGAATCTTTTTGTGTTTCAGGGGTTTCGAAATGGTGATCACAAAAAAAATGAAATTCATGGTGAAGGCATGGGGCTGAAGCTGAAAGGCTACGCGGGCAGCGGCACGTTTGCCCACGGAATTCATCCACCGGATCATAAACACCTGTCAAAAGATGCGCCCATCCGGGTGATGCCTGCGCCGGACACTGTCGTGTTGTCCCTGCACCAGAACATCGGCGGTCCATGTCAGCCCCTGGTCAAGCCTCGCCAGATCGTGAAGTGGGGGGAGGCCATCGGCAAGGGAAGCACCTTTGTCTCCACGACCCTGCATGCGTCGGTTCCCGGAATTGTCCAGCGCCCGGTGAGAATGACCCTGGCCAACGGCCGACACATGGACACCCTGCCCATCAAAACCGAAGGGGAGATTCCCTCCGGCCGGGAGCTCTGGGATGAGATCTTCGGTGGCAACTGGTCCATATCCGGTCTGGATACGTACGAACCGGCCGGAATCAGCCGAGATATCAACGACGGGGGACTGGTGGGATTGGGGGGTGCGGCGTTTCCCACCCACGTGAAGATCACGCCCAGCGACAAGAAACCGATCCACACCCTGATCGTCAACGGTTGCGAATGTGAGCCCTACCTCACTTCGGACTACCGGCTGATGGTTGAGGCACCGGCACCGATCATTGCCGGTGCCCTGCTGGCGGGCCGCAGTGTGGGGGCCAAACGAATCGTTATCGGTGTTGAAGACAACAAGGCGCCGGCCATTGCGGCAATCAAAAAAGCGGCGGAAGGCACCGGCATTCAGGTGGCCGTCGTTAAAACCAAATACCCCCAGGGCAGCGAAAAGCATCTGATCCAGGCGGTGATCAAACGCCAGGTGCCCCTGGGAGGGCTGCCTTCGGACGTGGGCGTAGCCATGAGCAATGTGGGAACCATGGCTGCCGTTGCAAGGGCCGTGATCCATAAAAAACCGCTGACGCACCGGGTAATCAGTGTTACCGGCGGCGGTATTGTCAACCCGTCCAATGTGCTGGCGCCCATCGGCGTTTCGTTCGGTGCGCTGGTTGATTTCTGCGGCGGCCTGACACCCGACGCCGTTCGTATGGTTGCCGGCGGTCCCATGATGGGCTTTGCCTTCTCCAATCCCAACACCCCGGTTACCAAAGGCACCAGTGGACTTACCGTGATGACCGCCGATGAAGTCAGGGCCGGCGAAGAAACCGCTTGTGTGCGCTGCGGAAAGTGTGTGGATGTGTGTCCCATGAACCTGGTCCCCACCAAAATCGCTATGGCATCCAGGCATCAGGATATCGCGCTGTCCCGGCGATACAATATCATGGCCTGTTTCGAGTGCGGCTCATGTGCGTACACGTGTCCGGCCCACATTCCATTGGTTCAGCTGATCCGCGCCGGTAAGGCCCGGCTGGCGGCCGTGGACCGGAGTTGAGGGTGGGGTTATGAAAAACCGAACAACCATGCAGGAAAAAAATGAAACCCATAGATGACACCGAACCGGCAGCGCCGATCATTCAGGTGTCGCCGTCCCCCCATTTGGTTCAATCGGCGTCCAGTACACGGCGGATGATGATTGATGTGCTGATCGGCCTGGTGCCGGTGGTGGTCATGTCCCTGTTTGTCTTCCGGGGCTACGCTCTTTTCCAACTGGCCGTCTGCTTGGGGGCGTGCCTGCTGGCGGAACTTCTTTTCGTGAAGATGCGCGGGCGGCCGTCGACCCTGAAAGACGGTTCGGCCATTGTCACCGGCGTCATCCTGGCCATGTCCCTGCCCGGTACGGCACCCTGGTATGTGGGGACCATCGCCGCCTTCGTGGCCATCGGCATCGGCAAGATCATCTTCGGCGGGGTGGGGTTGAATCTGTTCAACCCGGCCATGGTGGGCCGCGCATTCGTCATGATCTCCTTTGCTGGCGCACTGGCCGCATCGGGGTTCGAAGACGTGCGCAGCGCCGTGGACGCCATTTCCCAAGCCACACCCATGAACGCTTATAAGATGAACGGGGTGGTCGCACCCTTGAGCGAGCTCTTCTGGGGGACCACCAACGGCAGTTTAGGGGAGACCAGCGCCCTGGCATGCCTGATCGGGGGGCTTTATCTGATCGTCCGGCGCACTGCCTCCTGGGAGATCCCCGCAGGGCTTCTCGCTGCCGTTTTGGTACTCGGCGGTGTGGTTGATCTTGCCGGTCCTGCTGATGGTTGGACGGTGCTGCACCATATCCTGGGCGGGTCTGTTCTTTTCGGCGCTTTTTTCATCGCCACAGACCCGGTAACCAGCCCGCTGACCCCCAAAGGAAAATTTATTTTCGGCCTGGGCACCGGCATGCTGATTATGCTGCTGCGCCTTTTTTCCGGTTACCCTGAAGGGGTGATGTTCGCGGTGCTGTTGATGAACGCCCTGACGCCGCTGATCAACCGGTGGACCATACCGACCCCATTTGGTGGCAATTAACAATAGACAAACTTCGAATTCCAAATAAATCACAATGAACCAAATTCCAAATTTCAAATCACCGGTTGGTAGCCTATTTATGGGGTTTGATTCCGGGATCGGTTTGGATTTTGGATATCGTAGATTGGATTTTATTTGTAATTTGAGCATTGTAATATGGGATTTTTCGTATCTTGCTGGTACCATTGATTTTATTCTTGTTGGGGATCATTTATGAAGAGTGAGAATAAGTCGTTTGTCGGTGGTCTGAAATCGAGCAATCTTGTCCAGGCGTGGCTGGTGCTGGTGTTGGCCGTGGGGTTCGGTGTTTCCCTGTCGGGCGTGCAGCTGGTACTGGGGCCGATCATCGAGAGCAACAAACTCAATGAAACCTTAGAGAAGGTACCCGAACTCGTGTTGGGCAATTTTCTGGCTGCCAAGATGGCCAGTGAAAATCAGATATTGGAGATCCTTCCCCGTCAGGTGGTCGTAAGCCAGCCAGATCGGGCCAAGTTCTACAGCGTCTACGAGGCGCGCTATCAGGGCGACCTGAAAGGATGGGTGGTGAAAACCAAAGGTCAGGGGTATGCAGACACCATCGAACTTTTGCTGGGGCTTTCGCCTGATTTTCGCAGCATCACCGGCCTGTTCGTTTTAGAACAGAAGGAGACCCCCGGTCTGGGCAACAAGATCATCACCGACGCATGGCGGAGCCAGTTCGTCGATGCCCCGGCGAACCGGTCCCTGGTCGTCATCAAGACGGGGGCCTCCCGGCCCGGTGAAATCGATGCGGTGACCGGTGCCACCATCACATCCAAAAGTGTGACCGCCATGGTCAACGCGGCCATCGCCGACCTGCGGATACCGCTGACCGCTACGCCACCTTTGGACGGCAAGGGAGGCAAAACCAATGGCTGAGCTGCCCACCGCAACAGAACGGTTCATCAACGGGATTTTGCCGGAAAACCCGGTTTACCGCCAACTGCTGGGATTGTGCCCCACCCTTGCAGTGACCAACAGCCTCAATGCGGCCATCACCATGGCCGGGGCCGTGGGGTTCGTGCTGCTGTGCGCCAACGTCATCACCAGCTTGATCCGCAACTTGCTCAAGCCGCACCTGCGCATCGTGGTCTTCACACTGACGATCGCCACCTTCGTGACCATCGCGGATCGTTTTCTGGCCGCCTACCTTTACCAGATGAGCA
Organism: Desulfosarcina sp.; assembly: GCF_041551955.1. GTDB lineage: Bacteria > Desulfobacterota > Desulfobacteria > Desulfobacterales > Desulfosarcinaceae > Desulfosarcina. Next base: position 5,152 of record NZ_JBFELV010000022.1, on the reverse strand, counting down.
AGACCTTAGGGCCTTACATCCCGCTGATTATCGTCAACTGCATTATCATCTGCCGATGCGAGGTGTGTGCCTCAAAACAGTCGCCTTTCGTTGCTGCGACCGATGCCGTGGGCCAGAGTCTGGGATTCGGGCTGGCCCTGTCCAGTATTGCCGCCATCAGGGAGATCCTGGGGGCCGGGTCCCTGTTCGGGCTGCGGATCATGCCCGCAGTCTGGCCGGACTGGACCATCATGGTCCTTCCTCCCGGCGCCTTTTTAACCTTCGGCCTGCTGCTGGGGACCGTCAACTGGATTGCCGCCCGCAACGGTGGCAAGAAGATCACGTAGGATATAAATAATGAACTACCTCATCGACATCCTGCTCATTGCTCTGGGTGCGGCCCTGATCAATAACTTCGTCCTGTATTATTTCGTGGGCATCTGCCCCTTTATCGGCGTGTCCCGGCATGTAGGCATGGCCGTGGGCATGGGGTGCGCGGTGACCTTCGTCATCACCATTGCCGCCTTCATCTCATGGAGCATCACCACGTTCGTTCTCATGCCCGGCGCTTCGCTCACGCGGTTGGCGGCAGGCCTGTTCATGCCGGCCGAAACCGCGGCCCGTGTGGATCTGACCATTTTGAGCTACATCGTCTACATTTTTGCCATCAGCGCGTCGGTGCAGTTCGTGGAAATGTACGTGCGTCGGTTTTTCCCCATGCTCTACAAGGCCTTCGGTGTGTTTTTGCCGTTGATCACCACCAATTGTGCCATCCTTTTTGCCTGCCTGACCATCATGAGCCACGTCGTGGGCGCGGAGAATCCAGCGGAGCGGTGGGACTTGGGCCGGGCCCTGACATTGGCCTTCTTCGGCGGGGTGGGGTTTACCCTGGCGATCGTCATCATGGCCGGTATCCGGGAGGAACTGGAGTTGTGCGATGTGCCCAAACCGTTTCGGGGTGCCGCCATCACCCTGGTGGTGGGCGGGATCCTGGCCATGGCCTTCATGGGGTTTACCGGCGTGGATTCGGGCCTCCGGGAGGCCATGACCGCCAAACCGGCAGAGACGGAAACCTCCACGTCACTATCTTCTCCGATATCGCTGCAAGAGAAGAACCTTTCGCAGGCTGTCGGCCATCACCCGGTTTCGAGACCGGTTGAAGGTTCGGCCCGTGTATTGCCGGGGGAATCATGTCCTGGGTAATCATCGGTCTATCCGCCGCCACCATGCTCCTCATGGCACTGGTGCTGTCATTCGTATTGGGATGGGCCAACCGGGCCTTTCATGTGGAAGTGGATCCGCGGGTGGATGCAGTTGTCGATGCGCTTCCCGGCGCCAATTGCGGCGGCTGCGGATACGTGGGCTGCGGCGAATATGCCGAGGCTGTCGTACTGGACGATGAAGCCGTGAACCGCTGTACCGTGGGTGGCAAAAGCTGTGCGGAAGCGCTGGCGGCGGTGATGGGTGTTGCGGTTGCCGTCAGTTATCCTTGGCGACCGGTGGTCCACTGTGGTGCCCGATACAGTGACCGGCTGGGGCGAAGCCCTTACCTCGGTGAGCAGCGCTGCGGGCCGGCCAACCTGGTGACCGATGTCCAGGGATGCACCTACGGCTGTCTGGGCTTCGGTGACTGCACCCGGGCCTGTAATTATGAAGCCATCCATATCGAAGACGGGCTGGCCCGGGTGGATTATGAGGTTTGCGTGGGCTGCGGCGCCTGTGCCAAGGTCTGCCCCCGCAATATCATCACCATGGCGCCCTTCAAAAAAGAGCGCATGCTGGTGGTGGAGTGCTCAAACCAGGATGCCGGCAAGGACGTCAAGTCAGTCTGCAAGGTGGGTTGTCTGGGCTGCAGGGCCTGTGAGCGGGCATCGGACATGTTTACCGTGGTAGACAACCTGTCCACGATCGACTACGACAACTACACCGGGGAAAATATGATATCCGGCCTGGCGGCAACCAAGAAGTGCCCCCGCAACCGGTTGGTCTTCGTGGGAATCCCGTCCGAGGAAGACATCCTTTCCGTTGCCGGGGAGGAACTGCCCGATGTGATCGAGCCGGATTTCAAAACCAGCGTGGATGATACGGAGTGGAGAGGGTAAATGGTCGATGCATTTTTAGGTGAACTGAAAATACAAATGAGGGTGTCTGTATTTGAGCCGTACCTGGTGAACCCCAATATATTTAGGATTACTCATCGGTTTGCCATTTAAATCAAACTCAATAATGCATGGATCATTCTGGTATGGTGCTGAATCATCAAGAAGCGAGGCTATTGGACGATAGTTCGCGTTCCTTATATTTTTATTATAACGGACTTTAGGTAAACGATAATTATGGCATCCACATCTTCATTAGCTGCTCAAGTCATCTCGCAAGCTGAATCATATAAAGGTATTCGAGCCGGAATTGTCCATTTAAATGACGTGTTGCAAGGACCTTCATATCAAGTTGATCACGAAGCTCCGATCATGTCAGATGCGTTTGACGGCGATCGGATCGTTGACTGGGCTGATGAAGCTCAAACCGTTTTAGTTTTGGGCTTGTATCATCCGGAGGAGGACCCTCTTTTGGATTACTGGGAACGGGGCGATACATGGGGCAATAGACGTCTTCGGGAAATATCAGAATTCTTGAAACAATGGCTCCGGAAGGAATTGGATTTGGTCGCCTACCCGCTGCCTTATCATGTTGAAAAGGGAGGACTCTTTCTGAAAGACGCTGCCATTTTGTCGGGGATCGGCATCATTGGTAGAAACAACCTTTTGCTGCATCCAGAGTGGGGGCCAAGAATCAGGCTTCGTTCGATTCTGATGGAGGGAGATTTCCAACCGACAGCGCCACTCAGTGGATTTGCCCCTTGTGAAACGTGTGAGGTGCATTGCCAGAAAGCCTGTCCCATGAACGCTTTTGCAGAAGGAAAATATAGTCGATTAAACTGCCGTAAGCAGATGAATGATGACTTTGAAAATAAAGTGCCTGAAGGAGAAATCAGAGAAAATGGAAAACGCAATTTGGTGATTAAATATTGCCGTGCTTGTGAATTTTCTTGTCCGGTAGGAGCTTAAATAATTTGCCGTAAAGCGATGATATCTTAAATCTGATCAAACCGATGATGATCTCAATGTGGTACTATCCCATTTTTAGCTGTAAATGGTTGGTATTATCAGGATCGAAATGGTTTTTGGCGAAATTGAAAAATGCTAACAGGCTGGTGAATCGAGCGCGTTTCGTTTGGGGTTTGCGACCTTCGGTGGGCCTGGTTCATGAAGTCCAGGATGTTGTCCACGGATAGATCGTTAAGATCGTGGTCACCGAATTGGCGACCAAATCTATCCTTGACGAACGAGTGGGCGCTGACCGTATTTTTTATTGGAATGGATCGGATGATAGTCGAGCCAGATTTTTCCTGTTTTGGACCCTTTCATGGAATACCTCCTTGGCTAAAATGTTTGACAACGGCCCAATGCCAAGGTAATTTTATGATGTCCAAAGCGTATATGCAATAATTTCGTTGTGTTTGATAACCAAGAGCCTCTCCATTAATTGGCTCCCACTCTAGCAGCCATGGTAAGAAAAAAACAGCCGTCTTCCCTGCGAAAAAACGGCCTTTGCTTTGGGTGAATCCAGCGGCCTGAGTCGATGTGAGGTGATATTTGAAACGATTCAAGAACATTCTCTTCGTTAACGAACCAACCATAGATCAGGCTTCGGCTCTCGCGCGCGCAGTCTTTCTGGCGGAGAGCAATCATGCAGATCTGACAATGGTTGATGTGATTCCGACCCAGGTCGTCACGGCTGGTATCGGATTGCCGCCCGGTGGGCCGATCTCAACCGGCTTGCAGGCAGATGTCGTGGCCAAAAGACGCAAGACGCTGGAGGTCCTGGTCGAATCCTACAAACAGCGCCTGAACATCCAGTTGGAAGTGCTGGTGGGCAGGACGTTTATTGAAGTGATTCGTGCCGTATTGGGTAACGCCTACGATCTGGTCATGAAACCAGCGGAAGATCCGAACTGGGTGGAAAAGCTTTTCGGCAGTGAGGACATGAATTTGTTGCGCAAATGCCCGTGCCCGCTATGGCTTATGAAATCACCCGAAAAATCGAAATACAACAGCATAATAGCGGCTGTCGACTTCGATCCGCTGAACCCATTGGGCTCAGAGCGAGGACTCAACAGAGAGATCCTTGAACTGGCCAGTTCACTTGCACTATCCGACTTTGCTTCCTTGCACCTTGTTCATGCTTGGGAAACCTTTGCCGAAGAAACCATACTACCGAGGGCGGGCAATTCGTTGGAAGCGGTAACCGATTATATTGAAAAAGAGCATGCGCTCCACAGGAAGGGTCTATCCATGCTTAGCGAGGAGCTACGCAAATGGATTGGAAACGATGCCTATAATTATCTTTCCCCCAACTTTCACCTGCCCGAAGGTCCGGCAAAAAAGATGATCGCACCATTGGCGGCAGAGTTGCGGGCGGATCTTGTCGTCATGGGAACGATTGCCCGCACAGGGATATCGGGCCTTATCATCGGTAATGCCGCCGAGGACATTCTCAATCAGCTGTCGTGTTCGGTGCTTGCCATAAAACCCTCTGGATTTGAAACCCCGGTAAAGCCTGCTGGATAACATTATTCAGGTTGGAAAATGAAAGATTGGGTTGAGATCAAAATAAAATTTAAAATTTTGAAAAAGATGCCCATCGTTGCAGCGGCTACCTGAACGAATCCGTTATCAAACATGGGAGTCCTCCAACTGATAACTGGATTCGGCAAGCATGGAAAAACAAAGATGCTCTCTATTTATCCCACCCATGCCAAATATGAAAAATGAGCCCATAATACAGCTTGCTGGATCCTTCGACGCTTTTTCTCTATCTAAACTTGCTGAAAAATCCTTTAGAGGTGCCTTCGCCAAATTGAATGATAAAGAAAATTTTGAAAGGTATGTTGCTCGTTCATTTACGGAAAAACAGATTCGATCTGAAATTCTTGATAGTGCTTCTACTTTTTTCATAGCCAATGTGAATGATGAATGGGTGGGATACGCTAAACTTAGCCAGGGCGGCGCTCCACCGGATTGCGTAAACCCAACCCCCTCTATTGAACTTGCCCGACTCTATTCCATGCAAGACTTTTTAGGCTGCGGTATAGGTCCAGCTTTGATGAAGG
>NZ_JBFELV010000021.1:0-27203 GCF_041551955.1 Desulfosarcina sp. | reverse complement strand
TGAACCTGCCAACTGAACAATGATCTCCAAAGTTTCGACTCTGGCCCTGCCCTGAAGCTGACACATGAAACCTCATCTGCCATCGATTCCTGGGGACCAATGTTTTTTGTGGAGCCATACGTGACATATCTTTTAACGCGCAACCAACCCAATTAGGAGGTAACACATGGAAGTTAAAGATTTTTGTTCGGCAATGGAAGCAGAGATGACCTCTTGGAAAGCAAAAATGTACGATGCCATGCGCAAGATCGACAAACTCGGTACGGCCGAAAAAGAGAAAATGCTCATGAACATCCAAGATCTCAACATGCTGATGGACGACATGGGCCGGCGCGTCGAACAGCTGCGCACGGAGTGCCCATCGGATTGGAGTCCCATCAAAAAAGAGGTGGAGCAGGGCAGCGTCGACATGCGCGGCAAGTACGAAGAGACCATGGATTACATCGGCAAGGCCTCTCCGGTTTCGATTGCCGGGTGATTGCACGTTTCACGGTTTATGGCCTGGTCGCATAATTGTGGGCAGCCAGGCCATGAACCAGTAACCGCCTCTCGCGTCGATTGTCTGTGAATCCATGGATGGAGGTAACGCCGCATCCGCATCAACCAACCCTTATCCGATCCATTGCCCTCTTGTCAGCCCCCTTGTCGAGGACCATGCCTGCAAGGCTGAATGAACCGAAAGCGTGTCAACCAGGTACGAGCATGTTCAGGTAAAATTACGTTCTTCTGCGCACTCGCCACGCGGCGGGTGCCAAGGAGCCTCCATACCGAATGGGAAAGCACCGCCAATGAACGCTAAATCAAATAACGATGCTGATGTTGAAAGCCGGCCCATCCTGGTAACCGGTGCCACCGGCTATGTGGGGGGCCGCCTGGTGCCACTGCTTCTCGCCAAGGGCTATCGGGTCAGGGCCAGTGCGCGCAATCCTCGGCGCTTGGAAAACCGGCCCTGGTATGGTCACACCAACGTAGAGATCGTGGCCATGGATGCGCTTGACCTGGCCTCCGTCGAGCAGGCGGTGGACGGTTGCAGGGTCGTTTACTACCTGATCCACTCCATGATCGCCGGTAAACAGGGATTCGCCGATGCCGACCGCACGGCGGCACTGAACATGGCTGCGGTCTCATCGGCACGCAAGGTTCAAAGGATTATCTACCTGGGCGGACTGGGTGACGCAGACCACCCGGATTTAAGCAAACACCTGCGCTCGCGCCACGAGGTGGAGACGATCTTCCGGGACGGTGCCGTGCCGGTAACCTGTCTGCGGGCAGCGATGATTTTAGGGTCCGGCAGCGCGTCGTTCGAAATGCTCAGGTACCTGGTGGACCGCCTGCCGGTCATGATCACCCCCCGTTGGGTCAGCACCCCCTGCCAGCCCATCGCCATTACAGATGTCCTGGGTTACCTGTGCGGCTGCCTGGAATCACCTGGGACCATCGGCGAAACCTTCGATATCGGCGGACCGGAGGTGCTCAGTTATCGCGACCTCATCCATGCTTATGCCGACATTGCCGGACTGATGCCGCGTATCATTTTCCCTGTGCCGGTGCTGACCCCTAAATTGAGCTCTCTCTGGATCCACCTGGTCACACCTGTTCCGTCGATCATCGCCAGGCCGTTGGCCGAAGGGTTGAGTATTCCGGTGGTCTGTCGGGACAATCGCATCCGTGACATCGTCCCGCTGACGCTCCAGCCAGCCGAAGAGACCATACGCATTGCCCTGGACAGGCAGCCCCAGGCGGAACAGGATGCCTGCGACCTGACTGAGGACACCCTTTTGCCGCCTGAATGGACCGCCTGCGGAGATGCCGATTATGCCGGCGGAACCACCCTTTCCATGGGTTTTCGCATCCTTCTGGCGGCGGATATCGATAAGGTCTGGCAGACCGTCGAGGCCATCGGCGGCAAGCAGGGCTATTACGGCAACCGTCTGCTGTGGTTGGCCAGAGGGGCGCTGGATACATTCATCGGCGGTCCCGGTTTGAAAAAAAGTCGCCGTCATGCCAGGCATCTGGATGTCGATGAGCACTTTCATTTCTGGCGCGTGTCTCAAGTCCATCACCCCCGCCGACTGGTGCTCGAATCACGCATGAAGGCGCCTGGTGGCGCGCTGATGGTGTTCCAACTGTCGCCTCGATCGGGCCATACGGAGCTGGTCCTCCAATCGGTATTCCTGTCCCGGGGGCTGTTTGGGTTGGGTTACTGGTATGGGCTCTACCCGGTGCATCAATGGGTGTTTCGGGATATGCTCAAGGGTATCGCCCGGCAAAGTGAGGCCAAAATCCTGCTTGGCCCGGAGACGATCCCGGTGGAACGATGATCCGATTGTTGCAGCCGTCTCATGGCGCACCACTGAACATAAAAAGATAGGGCGACATGCAACTTAATTTTTTAGAACGCCTCTTCATCCTCAGCCCCCTTCGCCGGTTTCTGCAGGACCATTTCGAAATGCGGCGATTGCTGGAAATGGGTGGTTCCATAAAAGGGTCCCAGGTATTGGAAGTCGGTTGCGGCCCGGGTTTCGGCATCGATCTCATTTTCAGACGCTTTGGCGCAGCCAGTGTCGATGCATTTGATATAGATCCGAAAATGGTTTCTCGTGTTCGACAACGGCAAAACGAGAAAAACCGGAGGCCATTGCTCTGGGTTGCAAATGTAAGGCATATTCCGGTGGTCAACTATCGCTATGACGCCGTATTTAATTTCGGTGCCATCCACCACGTTGTTGACTGGCGGGCAGCGCTTGGTGAGATTCACCGGGTACTGAAACCCGGGGGAAGGTTCTATTGCGAAGAGATCCTACCTCGATTCATCACCCATCCGCTCATCGGCAGGCTCATGGATCATCCACAAAAAGACCGCTTCGACGAACCGCAATTTAACGATGCGCTGCGGAAAACCGGCTTTACAATCGAGTCATCCCGCCAACTGGCGGACCTCTACCTGTGGGTGGTGGCCACCAAGGCCTGACCGCGTGTCTAAACCGGAGGATTGTGCGTGGACTTTCCGCCCCGGTTAGTTCATGCAGGCATCGATTGGCCGCGGGCGGCGATCGTCTTTGGCCATCAATTCATATTTGGCCGAGATCAATCCAAAATCTTTTTTCCCGGACAGCTCCCTCAGATACAGGTCGGGAAGGTACCAACGTTGAGCGAATTTTCCCACGGTCCTGAAAATCTCACAGTTTCTGGCCACCATCAGGTCGAAGGCCCTGGGTTTCATGCCCAACACACGCGATGCCATGTCGAAGGGCGTGAAGCCATGATACGGGTTGTTGTATTCAACCCGCGTGTGAGACGGTCGCAGGATGCGCTTTTCGAAAGCGATGCCGTCCTTGTCGGAGAGCAGTTGGGCGGTTCGGGCCACCAGGACATCGATCAGCCGACTGACCTGCGCCCATTGCCGCGACTGCGGCAGACTGGCCAGAGGTAAGGCGCCTGACTGCCGGATGAACCGATCGCAGTCCTGCAAAATCTTCCGGGCTCTCCAATTGGCGATTCGTTTGGCCCTTCCGTTTTCATACGTCCAGGGGCTTCGTCCCAGATAGTATTTAGCCCCTCTTCGGGTGGTTCTGCATAAAAATAGCAGTTCGTCTCTGATGTCGGAATAAAGCGTGTACCCACATTTTCCACCGAAAACAGACTCCTTTATCTTCTCTGTGTCCTGTTTTCCATCTTCACGGAGTTCCTTTTCCGCTTTGTCTTTTAGCTCCTCGATTCGATCAGCGGTGCTCCGGGAAACGCGCTTGAGGATTCCGGTTTCATACCTGACGACGGACTGATTCAACAGCGATGTCGGGTGAGCGCCCAATTTCTCCCACAGGTAAATCAGCGTCGGCCGTATGCGGGTGTAGGGGACCCAATCGCTGTGTGGCAGCGCGTCGAATTCACCCAGCCATTGTTTCAACATCTGCTTGTCCACACCCGCATCGGAAAATTTCTGCCTCATGATGTGCTCTATTCTTGCATCGACGGTATTGACCTTTCCATTGAAAATCCGGTGATCAATCTTTTGATGGGATTCAAGTCCAAACAGCTCGCGGTAAAGGTCAGCCCTGGAGACTCCGTCATTGAGAAACAGCCACAATTCAGCCATTGCCCTGAATGCCGCACCATCCACCTTCAGCGCCGCCTGCTGGGGGGCAGGTCGGCCGTACAGCGCCGCGTAATGCCGGTGACTCACCGACATCACCCGCCGGTGAACGATGTTGTAGATCAACAGATAGGGCAACTTCGTCCGTCTGGCCAGCACTGCGGCTGAATCTGTGCCATGGATCTCGAAAAGGCGTTCGAGATCCTTGTCCGTTAACCCGATTCGAGGTTTTTTGGCGCTAACTGGTTGGCGACGATCGTTCATTACCACCACATTTCATATGTCGTTAAGGTGAATAAAACAAATTAACACCATGATTAGACAAATATTATACACGTTTTTGACATTTGCAATTCCATTTTTTGATAGTCGGCTTGAAAAATTGAACCCTTCCTGATCGAAAGCCGGGGAATCCGCATTCCGACTCTGAATGGTTCACAAGACCGCACGTGGTGCACAGGAATAATCGGCTGCCGTTCGTCTTCGGTGGAAACGAGATGCCCGCGTCGATCAACGGCCGATGGCCCAATAAACTGAATCCTAAAACTAGACAAAACATTGACACCCGAGCCCGCTGCCCTATTTTATTGGAGTGCCATGATGGGCATGGCATAAATCATGGCGCCATCTGCAGATGTTTCGGCACCGACGATGCGCGTCACATCTAACCCGAACTGGCAAGGAGGTTATATGCCTAGTTTCGTAATCGCTGAAAAATGCGATGGTTGCAAAGGCGGGGACAAAACTGCATGCATGTACATTTGCCCCAACGATCTGATGGTTCTGGATCCAAACCAAATGAAGGCCTACAACCAGGAGCCGGACCAATGTTGGGAATGTTTTTCGTGCGTTAAGATCTGCCCGACGCAAGCGATCGAGGTGAGAGGCTATGCCGACTTTGTGCCCCTGGGCAGCAGCATCATGCCCATGATGGGGACCGAAGACGTCATGTGGACCTGCAAGTTTCGAAACGGAACGATCAAACGTTTCAAGTTCCCCATTCGAACCACGCCTGAAGGCATGGCGAATGCCTACACCGACCTGAGGGGAAAAGACCTTGAAAGTGGCCTGCTGTCCACCGAAGAAGCCGATGGATACGAAATTCCTCGGCCGAAAACGGATGGATAACTGCCGAAGCCAAGTGACCTGAGGGTCTTACACCGATCGCGCACGGGGAGCTCTGGTTCCCCGTGCCCCATTTCTCGGGCAGCTTTCGCGGGTTCATGGTTCTTGACAGATATGCCCCAGGCAAATAGGTTGGTCGAATCAATTTGACCCAACATTGACGTACATCCGTCACCGGCAATCCTTTTTGTCGCAGGATGACGGATGGGAAGGATGACTCTTATGGATGAAGCAACATTTTTGAATGTACTCAAGATGACGGTTGAAAACCATGGCTGCACTATTGTAGATTTCGATCTTGAAAATCATATCGTCAACCTGGATGGGCCTGATGAAGCCGTGAATGCCTGCGCGCTGGCCATCGCCAAACTTGTCGACGAATAAAAGCGGACCTTACGACGTTTGTGCACGCGCATTGGCAAAGACTGCCCCCGTTGCTTGCCTCGGGGGTAGCAGGCAAATCCAAAACCATCGGCAATATGGTTTGGCTATGCAGGATGGATTATCGGCGACAAACGGCGCTCTCAACAGTCATTGAATCGTTTGCGCGCGGCCACATTTTTCTCGAACGGAGTAGATACGATGCCCGGTCCGGTTGCGTTTCCGATTGGTTTTGTGAGTTTGCACACCGGTCTTTCCACCCATGTGATCCGGGCATGGGAACGCCGATACCATGCGATCGCACCGCAGCGGTCGGCCAACGGCCGGCGACTGTTCACCCAGTCGGACATCGACCGCCTCATCCTGCTCAGACGGGTGATCCAGAATGGCCACAGCATATCGTACATTGCCGGTCTCGATCGGGCCAAACTGGTCGAACTGGCGGAAACCACCTCACCACCCGCCATCCAGCCCAACAAGCCAACTCACGCCGATTCAAAAATGTCCGCTGGCATCGCCCCCACTGAGATAGTCAGCCATAGTATAGAAGCCGTTGCCATGCTGGACGGCAAGGCGCTGCAGGGCATACTGCAGCAGGCAGCCGCGACCTTCAGCCGTCAAGCCTTGATTGACACGATATTCTGTCCGCTCATGGAGCAGGTCGGCCACAGGTGGTCTGATGGATCATTACGGATTGTTCATGGACAGCTGGCCGCGGTCGTCATTCATGCGCAACTCATTGGCTTGCTGAGTCATCCCACCGGCGATGCCGCTGAAAAGCCATGCTTGCTAATCGCCGCACCGGCCGGCCAGTGCTGTTACCTGGGCGCTCTGGCCGTGGCCATTACTGCACAGGACCACGGTTGGGAACCGGTCTTTTTAGGTTTTAATCTGCCGGCTGAAGAGATCGCCGCTGCCTCTTCTATCCCTGGCGCGGAAATGATTGCCCTGAGCATCACCTGTCGCGTCAATGATGCCTTCATGCAAGACGAACTCATCCGCCTGTCTGACTTGCTGGATAATGGTTGCCCGCTGGTGGTCGGCGGACGAGCCAGCCATAATTATCGACGGAGTATCGAGGCAGCCGGCGGTGAGAACTGCTCAACGGCTGCAGAGTTGGTCTCTCGACTTGAGTAGCCTGATCGGATCATTCACCATCTAACAGGCCATCCCCTCGGGCCGGTCTGTCTGGATAGAGATGCCAGCGAATAGGCTAGTCCCATGGCATTGAAAAAGGCGTCGCATCGTTTGAACGCGTCATTTTCCACAATCTTCTTTGCATACATCCGGATTCAATTTTAGTCGGATTCCAGTTCCCTGTGAATCTTCTCCATCCAATCCGCAACGTTGAGGTTGTCCACCCGAAGGTAGCTTTTGGAATAGGGTTTCACATCGACAATGGGACTGCCGTCTAAGGCTTCCAGTCCTTTGACCGAAAGTACATTGGCTTTTCTGGCTATCAGCGGCACCGCCGATACCAGTACCGGATTGGGCCGGGCCGGGCTGCAGGTGGCGAAGATACCCGTAAAGGGCAGGTCCTTGCGCCCCATGGGGTGCACTTTTCTCAGATTGCGCCGTTCTGGATCAATCAAATGTGGCCAGTAGAGCACCAGGATATGGGAAAAATCTTCGATACCGTCGAGAAGCTCCTCCCAACGGGGATCGATGATCAACTCGCAGACGGATTCTTTTACCTGGCGATAATGCGCCTTGATTTTGTCCATGTGTTCTTCCAGCGATAGGCCCGATTCACCGGCAGTCAGCATGGGGGTCTTTATGCCGCTTCTCACCACACCCACCGCATTGAGCTGCATCACCATTGCATGGTTCCTCTCCTTCTTCATCAAAACCTCCCAATTGTATCCGTCAGTCGATAAATGGCGCCGGCTGTCCCAAATCCCCGTATTCGAGCTGCATGGCCGCATAAACCGGCTGCCCCACCAAAAAGATGAAGATCTCGTCGGCCTTATCAGCCAGGCGCACATCTTCGAAACGCGATGGGTAGAGCATCTTTCCGATGGCGAAGGCATCGGCCATCGCGGTTCCGATGTTGGTGGCGTAGAAATTAAAAGGCAACAGCGTATACACGCGTCGGGATTGAAATGCCGTCAACGCCCGATAGAAATCCGGCTTCCTGCGATAATCTTCCGCCACCAGGGCCAAGCCGCCACCATCGATAAAAATGACATCGGGGTTGAGCTCCAAAAGGACTTCCTCGTCCACGAAAACGTGGCTGCCGATGGTCGATTCTACGCGCTGGGCCAGATTGACGGCATGATTCCAGTCCAGTGGAATATAGTTCCGCTGGGTACTTTCGATGCCGTGGGATCCACGGTAGCCGATGCCACCCACAAAAACGCCTGGCTTATCCCTGTCGAAAACAGTTGCTGTTCGATGGTGAAGATCCCCACGAAGTCCTTCGATATAGTCGATCACCGCGTCGGCCCGCTCCCGGCGGTCTAAAATCCTGCCGGCCAGCTTCAGAGAGTCATACACAGCCTGATCGAAGACGGACAGTTCCCCGCAGCTGAGCACCACCGTGGGGATCCCCAGGGTGTCAGCCACCTCGTCAGCCAAGGCAGCCTCCATATAAGTGGCAACAATCAGATCGGGCGCCACCCGCAATACCGCCTCCATATCCGGCTTCTTGTTGATTGCCGCCGGCCCTCCCGGACCGATATCGGGAAGGGTTCGCAATTGAAGTTGGGCCAGCCAGTATGGACGACCGGCGGGAAGTCGTTTTTCCATGGATTCGACGCCCACCACCTTCTCCTGGGCGTCAAGATAGACGATCATCCGCAGGGCACCGGGGCCGATGCAGATGATGCGTTGGGGTTCAGCCTGAATGGTTACCGTACGCCCGACCATATCGGTAATGATCAGCGGTTCCGCCAGAACAGACGTGGTCATCCACACTGACAAAAGCAGCGCCGCCAGCCAGATTTTAATTCTCATCTTAGTCGACTCCCTTAAATCCTTGACCCCTCGAATCCTCGACCCCTTTTTACAAATCACAACGGCACCACCACCCGACCTCCAGCCACCTCGGCCATCATGACTTTCAGACCATACACCTGTTCGATGATCCCGGCGTTCAGATCATCCCTGGAGACCAGCGCATGAACACAATGGTCTTTGAGAAAGAGAAATTGGTCAGCGAAACGCACAGCCAGATTCAAATCGTGGATGGCGATGACGGCCATCAGCTCACCGTCGCTGACCACCGTTCGAATCAAACCCATGACGTCCATCTGATTTTTCAAGTCCAAATTACTCGTGGGCTCGTCCAGCAGCAGGATTGCCGGTGACTGGGCCAGGGCCCGTGCAATCATCACCTTCTGCATCTCTCCGCCGCTCAGATCGCTCACCGGCCGAAGGGCCAGTGTCGAAAGTCCCATCCGCTCCAGGGTCCGCTCCACTATGGCAAAATCTCCCTTCCCCACCGTCAGCCCCATGTGGGGCCGGCGGCCCAACAGGACAGCCTCGTAAACGGTAAGTCGTGGTGGATGGTGCTGCTGAGGGGCATATCCCATTCGTCGGGCAATGGCATCCTGGGACAATTTAAACAAATTTTCTTCTCCGAGAAGTACCGACCCTGCCTGCGGGTGCAGAATCCGGTTGAGGCATTTGAGCAGGGTCGACTTACCCGCCCCGTTAACGCCCAGGATGGCCAACACGCTGCCTTTTCCCACGCAAAAAGAGACGTCATCCAGCACCGCATGACTATTGTAGGAAAAGCGGATGTCGTTTACCGACAGGATCATCGATAACCCCGGACCAGCAGGAAGAGAAACATAGGAGCACCCATGAAGGAAGTGATAATACCCACCGGCAGAGCACCGGAACCGATCAGAGCCCGGCCGAAGGTATCGGCGGTGAGTAACAAAAGTGCGCCGATGATGGCTGAAAATGGGATCAACAGGCCATGATCGCCACCCACCAGCTTTCTGGCGATGTGCGGTGCGATAAGTCCCACAAAGGCGATGACGCCGTGAAAGGCCGTGGCCAGTGCCGCCACCAGGGCAGCGGCCAACATACCGTACAGGCGCATGCGATTCACGTTGACACCCAACCCCTTGGCAGTTTCCTCTCCGGCAGCCATGGCGTTGAGATCCCATCGCCGGGAGATCAAAAAGATGGAGGCAGCCCCTACCGCCCCGGTCAACATGCCGATTTCAGACCAGCTGGCCCGGGCCACATCACCGAAAGTCCAAAACACAATCACGGCCAGTTGGGTATCCGAGGCCAGATATTGTATTAGAACCGTTGCCGAGGCAAACAGCGAAGAGAGGGCCACACCGGCAAGGATGAGGGCCTCGGGAGAAAGCCGCCGTAGGCTGGCCAGCACCATGATCACGGCCGTTGCACCCATGGCGCCGGCA
This sequence comes from Desulfosarcina sp., assembly GCF_041551955.1. GTDB lineage: Bacteria > Desulfobacterota > Desulfobacteria > Desulfobacterales > Desulfosarcinaceae > Desulfosarcina. The sequence continues at coordinate 17,222 of NZ_JBFELV010000021.1, read as the reverse complement.
AAGGCGGAGACGGTCACGGAAACCATCTGCTGTCCGAATATCACGATAGCGGCTGCCGCCCCAAAAGCTGCCCCTTGGCTGATCCCCAGGGTGGATGGCGATCCCAGCGGGTTTTTCAACAGAGACTGGATGCCCAGACCCGATAGGGCAAGCCCCCAGCCCACCACAATGGCCGACATAATACGGGGCAGTCGGATCTTCCAGACGACGATATCGGCCGGTCCAACGGCCGATCCCGTGAGCACCCGCAGCAGGTGGCCCGGGCTGATGTCGTAGGCCCCCTGGGTCACGGCAACCACCGCCAGAAACGCGGTGACGCCCAACAGGGAAACCATGAGGGTGCGTTTACCCCGCAGGTAAGCCAAAAACGACTCGGTCACAGCCGTCGATGGTGCAGCAGCCGACGGCGGCAACGGCGCATCGCTGCTGATCTTGCCGCCGGCATCGCCCCTACTCCACGATGGTTTGAGCATCTGTCCCTCCAAAAACAAACCAAGCCACGAAAGTACACGCCCAAAATTGGCGTGCGTGGCCTTCGTGGCTTGGTTATTTTATCTTATTTGGTCTGATCTGTGGCGCTCCAAAAGGAGCAGGGTGTTTCTTTTAAGCACCATGGAGAGCCGCTTCTGCCGCCCCTATTTTTTAGAGCATATACCCAATGGGTGTTTCCCCTGTCAACTCTTTTCTAATTTTTGATGGATTGAATATCACATAAACGGACCACCAAAATAATGAAACGGTTCCTGTTTACCCCTTATTCTTCAAACAGAATGCGGTGATCCACAAGATCCATCCGCTTGATCTTTCCTTTAACGACAATCTGGTCGCCAAAAATCCCTACCAGGCGAAACGTACCTTCCGCTTCGGGCTCCACCCGGTCGACGGATTCCATGAGCAGGGTTTCCTCATCATCTTTGACCATATAGGCATTGGCCTCACACATGATCGTGCACCTCCATTAAAACCTTTTGTTTCCAACCGCTGAAAATTAAAAAGGCCGCGAGACGAGGGCAGATGAATCTTTTCTGCCGATGCCTTCGTGGCCTGGTAACGCGTTCTAATTTCTGCTACTACGACACCTTCATGGCGCCGGTTATTGGTTGCTGAAAACTTATCCCATACGCGCCGACCGAGTCAAGGCAAATTTACCGACGCCTTTTTACCGCTGCAGTTCGGTTTCGATGGCGTCCTCCACCCGCATCTGCTGGGTATGCCAAACATTGTTCTCATTCATGAAGGATTCCATGTTGCGGTTTCCCAGGTGGGCCACCATTTCAATGTCCTCCTGGGCTTTTTCCGTGTTGGCCATCTTTGCGTGAAGGGCTGCACGGCTGTAATAGGCGGCACCGTAATCCGGATTCAGTTCGATGGCCCGGTCAAAATCGGCCAGGGCGGTGTGATCATCACCTCGTTTCTCGCTGACCAGCCCACGCATGTGATAGGCACGCGCATACTCCGGGTCAATCTTTATGGCACGGTCAAAATCATCCCGCGCCAGGTCCAGTGAACCCAGTTTGAGATACGCTGCCCCGCGACTGACGGACGCCAGGGCGTTGTCGGCGTCCTTTTCAATCGCCCGGGTAAAATTGGCGACACTTCTGTCATATCTGGCGTTGGCAAACTCTGTCACTCCCGTTTCGAACAGTTCTTTAGCACTCGCATTAGCGTTCATTGGATCATCTCCTTTATTTAAACATCACGAACGGTGATGGGTATTGGTAATGGTAATGGTAATAAAAATAAGGCCGCCGCTGATATTTTCAACGGCTGGTTGAAGGAAGGCGTAGTAGGTTGTTGGTAGGAAACAAGGGGGCAAACAGCTGCCTCCCCGAGACATGGGGTCGTCCGCAGGGAGGCGGCGAAACGTTCAGAAAGGCCAGAAACCGCTGTCGTTCCAGATCCGCTCCTTCAGCTCCGCATCGATGGCGGCGAGGAACGTCAAGTGTTCTTTTTCCCAGTCAGCCAGCCACTGGTAAAGTTTTTTCTCTTCCGGGTCCTGGGCATCGTTGCCTCGTTTGGCATACAGGGAGATGGCCCGCTCCTCCATGAGCATGGCCGCCGAAATGGCTGCTGCCTCGAAATCTGCAGCAGCAATGCGCGCCTTGACCTCCGGCGTCAATACATTTTTTGAAATGGTGCCCGTCTCCAGGGTGTCAGCTGGTTTGAATTTACCGGTTTCCTTGAAGGCCTTGAACTGATCGGAAAGGATTTTAACGTGCTGGACTTCTTCGGTGGCCATGGTTTCAAAAAACGCCTTGACATCACTGTTCGTAGATTGATTGGCCGCCGTCCGATAAAATGATTTCCCCCGCTTTTCCAGCAGTATGGCATGTTTAAGAATATCCAGCGCACTGTTTTCCGTCATCGGCTCCTCCTTTTGTGGGCTTAGCTGCTCCGGCAAGCCCCCGTTTTAGGGTCCATGTTATTGGCATTCCTTGCTTTTTTAGGACTTCCAAAATCATCTTGACACGATTTCAACCGCCCGTGTAAACTCCGTGGACAAATGCCTTTCCGCGTCGACGAATTTGCCGATTGCGGCAATCACGGTACGATCTGCTAATTTTTTATAACGGACGCCAAACCAAGATAAGTAATAGGATGCCGAAAAGCAAGCGACTGAGCGCCAGCATGGAGGATTATCTGGAGGCCATATTCCATATTGTCTCCGATAAAAAGGCCGCACGGGCAAAAGACATAGCTGTTCGCATGGCGGTCAACAGCGCATCGGTTACCGGCGCCTTGCGGCTGTTGGCGGAAAAAGGCCACATCAACTACGCTCCCTATGACGTAATCACCCTGACCGCCCGTGGTGAAATCCTGGCCCGGGACATTGTACGCCGCCACGAAATTCTCAAGGATTTTTTCACCAAAGTGCTGGATGTGGAAGAGCGGGAAGCCGAAGACTCCGCCTGCAAAATGGAGCATGCGGTTTCGCCGACCATCATCGACCGGCTGGTACGCTTTGTGGAGTTCATCCAGATATGCCCACGGGGGGGGGAGGAGTGGATCGGGGGGTTTCGCCAGTTCTGCGAGGAGGACAATGCCCTGTCCGGGTGTGAGAGCGCCATCACCCGATGCATGGATGATCTAAAAAAACGTCAACGGCAGTTCCAACAGGCCAGGCGGGAGACGATCACCCTGGAAAGCCTCGAATCAGGGCAGGTCGCACGACTGATCCGCGTCAAAGGCAAAGGCACGATCGTGGACAAGCTAAAGGAGCTGGACATCACCCCTGGCAGTGTCATCGAATTAGAGGAGGTGGAGGCCTCCGATGACAGGATCAACATCAAGGTGCGTGGCTACCACCTGTCCCTTCGCAAGGATGACTTTTCCAAGATCGAACTGGAAGTCATCCCACCGGTGTAACCCGGTTAAATCAAACGCCTCGTCAAAGGGCTCATCGATCCAACCCGCTATTTTCCATTGATGCTTCCCCACGCCCCCGACAGGCGGGATCTCGGCTTCGCGCTGACATGCCGCAGAGAAACTTCACCGTTTGGATAGAAGAATCGGTCTCCAGTTCGCTCGCTAACCCCGCCGCGGGCGCCGGGAAATGCGTTCGTTGTCCCAGTTGACCCGCTTCCGCAAACAACCGGAGCACTTAAAGGTTACCACCCGCCTTGCCGGCAGCATGGCGCTTTGTCCGGTTGCCGGGTTGCGACCTTTGCGTGCATGCTTTTCCTTTACGCAAAACTTCCCGAATCCACTGACCAGGAGGTCATCCCCTGATTCAAGGGCGTGTTTGATAATCTCGAGCAACGATTCGATAATCTGATAGGCCTGGGCTTTATTGAATCCCATGCTGAGATAGAGCTGATTGACCATATCCGCCTTCGTCAGAGCCATGTATCCCTTCCGAAACAGTCTTTGTGCGTTGGAAAGACAGACCACCGGCAGCTTCGGTACCGGCAACGGTCATCGCATCAAAAAGTTTAAAATGGGGGCCGGATGCCGGGTTTATTCGTGATTCCGTACCTTATGGCAGGCGTTCCACACCGGCCCCGGGCGAGACAGTTGGAGGTGCCAGTGGCCTGTCCCGCATAAAATTTATACAATGGGCGCAAGATCTCCGCAATACCCCAAATCACACCTATAAATCCCTTAGCAAAATTCAGGGGAGCGCCGTGGTAATGAGGCGGAGAGCGGGATCATCTGATGCGGCCCCTGGCAGCGCCGGAATTGGTGTGTTGCGGCTGGCTGCCCCGCTCACCACTCGCTGTGCAGCTGCCGCTCCACATCCGGCCATCGGGCCTTGAGATTGGATACGGCATCCATTGCTATATCCAGATGGATGCTCATGTGGTTCTTGTATATTTCCTCGTGCAGTTTCTTGTCCTTGATGCCGCGTCGCTGCAAAGGCATGTCTGAGACCAGCATGATCGAACCGATGGGCACTTCATAACGGTAGGCCACGGAGAAGAGCATCGCCAGTTCCATCTCGATTGCCAGGATTCGCTGACAACGCAGGTGGTCTACGAAAGCGTCATCGAACTCCCACAAGCGCCGGTCCGTGGTGTAGACGATACCGCAGCGGGGAACGATCTTGCGCGCCTTGACGGCGCCGATGCACAACAGGTTTACCGACATGGCCGGCAGGGCCGGGAATTCCATGGGCAGATAATGACGGCTGGTCCCCTCCCCCCGAATCGCGGCCGTCGGCACCACGAAATCACCCACTTCCAGGATGTCGTCGATGCCGCCGCACATCCCGAGCATGACCACGGTCTTCAGATTGTCCAGGTAGGCCAGGCCGTTGATTACCAGGGCCGCCTGAGGCGAGCCGATGCCGAAATCGATCATGGTGCAGTCCAAAGCCGGTGCATTGACGATCCGGAAGTTGCCCTCTTGGATCTCGCACCCGGTTTGCTCGGAAAATGCTTTGATGTATTGCCGAAAATTGGTGATCAGCACATGGCTGCAAAAGTCCTCCAACTTGCAGTTCGTGTAGCGCTCCAGTGTCTGTCTGATATATTCGTGCTCCTTAAGCCCCATCGCCCCTCCCATCATGTTGGAATGAAAGCAATAAATAGAAGGCCAATAGACCCGTTCAGCAATCAATTGTCAAGGATTTGTAGCAGGTAAGCCTGTCGACCGACGGTTACATGGGACGTCATCGTTTACCGAGGATGATCAGGGCAAGGATTGACAATCATGCCGTTTCGAGGCTATTGCCCAAGCTGAGCGATCGTCGAGCTTGCCGCAGATACAAGGAAGATGTCTTTCCGCTCTAGTTACCTATGCGGGAAGACGTTTGACGCCGGAGATGCGGTAAGATCGGCGATCCCAACGGGTTTTCCATTTTGAAGCCGGCAAGTGACATAACCTATAGTTATTGTGTTTATTTTTTTATAAAATCAAAATGGGAAACGCTCAGCTTGGGTATTGCTCTTCAGCCGGAACGCGTGTATCAGCCGGGGCCGGCGTCGTGTCGACCCAAAAGGACCCGAAGCGCAACCCCGATGTTGGACTGGATAGCCATCATGCATGCCTCTCGCCTGCTGACATTCACCGTCCTGTTTGTCTCCGCCTATGCGGCAGGATCGGTAAACTTTTCCATCCTGGCCTTTCGATTCACTGGTCGCGACGACCCGCGCCGTCACGGCAGCGGCAACCCCGGTGCAACCAATGTCTATCGTCAGGCAGGCCTCGGCTGGGCAGCCGCGGTCCTCCTGCTTGACGTGGGCCGGGCGGTCGGTGTGGCCCTGGTGGCCCAATCGCTGTTGCCCTTCTGGCAGGTGCCCTGGGTGGGACTCGGACTGATTCTGGGCAATCGCTTTCCCTGTTTTCACGGCTTCAAGGGAGGCAAGGGCGTGGCCAATTACCTGGGTTTCACCCTGGCCGTCACACCGGTGTGGGCCGCTGTCGGCGCCCTGGCGTGGGGAGCGGCCCACCTGATCTGGCGAGCGCCGTTTATGTCATCTTTTGCTATGGTGATTATTCTGGCCTACGGAACGACCCACGATTTGGGAACCGATTGGCGGGCCGCCGTCGGCGCCGCAGTGACCGCCTTGTTCATCGTGGCCTGCCACCATGATAACATCCGCCAACGATGGGGCGGGAAGCAGTAACCGGCAGCGCACCATGAGCCTGATCGTGCTTCGCTATCGTACATCTGGATCATGGGGTTGCCGGTAATCGTCGAGGATGACGCGATGGAACGACCGCTGCCGACAAACCGCCCGGTTTCTGGATTCCATTTTTTGCCCAAAAGGCGATCCGCATGCGACTGAATGCGTCCATCAACCTGTTTGCGCTGTCGGCGATCATCCTCATCGGTGCAATCCTTTTCCTGTTCGTGTCCCACCGCATCACCATCGATATGGACACAGCCGGCCCGCTGTCCACGAACGAACTGGTGATTGCCGACGGACTGGACATCACCACCATCAACCCCGTCATGGATCCAATCGCCATCGACATCGGTTCAGTCAAGGGGGATCTGGAACGACTGGTCGCCGCCGCAGAAATGGTCGACAACCGGATGAAGCAAAGCGACCTGTTCGCACCGGGGCAACACGCGTCTATGCAGCAGGGCCTCGCCGACCTGACGGATTGGGTCCGCCATCATCTGCCGGTCTTGTTTACCGCTGGGGAGCTGGCGCAGCAGGTCGCACCGTTGTTGACCGACGAGGCCATTCGGCAAGCCCTGACGAAAGGCGGGACCGACCCGTTCCGGACGGCCGACCCGCTGAGTCTACACCAGATCATCCTCGCCAGACTGGACGCCTTGAATCCGACGCCCGGAGCAACCATTCACCGTGGTCGTTTTCTCTCCGCCGACCGCCGACATCTGCTGATCCTGGCCGCCTCGACCGGTCCCACCTCGGACACGACCGTGGCGCACACCCTGACCGTTTTTTTCCGAGACCTCGAGGAGGACCTGAAACAAAATATAGGCGGCGATATCGTCCTGACCGTTGCAGGGGCATTTCGGACGACCCTGGACAACCCAACCATCGCTAAACGCGACGTGGGTCGGGCCATCCGGTGGACCGCGGTGGGAATCGGCGCGCTCCTGCTGATTGGCTTTTCCCACCCGCTGACGGGGATGTTGGCCCTGATGCCGGCAATGGTTGGGACAGTCACGGCCGTTTTCATCTTCTCATTGGGCCACGACAGCATTTCCATCATGGCTCTGGGTTTAGGGAGCATAGTGGTCTCCATCGCCACACATCACGGCATCGCCTACATGCTCTTTGTCGCCAGTGGCAGCGAAAACGGAGCAGGGCACGCCTCACGTGAAATTCGAGCCATTGGGCTGCCGGCCGCGCTCACCGCCATCGTCGCCTTCGGCGCCATGGCCGCCAGCGGCGTCGCCGTTTTCGAACCATTGGGGTGGGTTGCAGCCATGGGACTCGGCTTATCCCTGCTGTTCGTCCACACCGTCTTCCCCCGCATCCTGACGGTCGACCCGCACCGAGCGGCGCCCACCGAGCACCGTTTTCCACGGTTCCTGGATCGTCTCTTTTCAGCCGGCTGGATTGGACTGGCGTTGGCCCTGTTGACCGCAGTGGTGCTGGCCCTTTTCATCCGGCCCCAGTTTGCCACGGACATAAAAGCCATGGGCAGCCCCAGCCGTGAGACGCGTGCGGCCGATGAATTGATCACCCGCGTATGGGGTGACATTTTTTCCAGCGTCTACCTGGTGACCGAGGCCAACGACCTGACCGCTCTTCAGGAGAAGAACGATCGGTTGCTGGAGCGGCTGGAAACCGAAGCCCACGCTGGCAGGATCGAAAATGCGATGACCCCCTCCCTGTTTTGGCCCGGACCCAGCCAAAGCGAAGATAATGTCGACGCCTGGAACCAATTCTGGGCTGCGGACCAGTTCAGGAAGGTCAGTGCTGCGGTAAATCGGGAAGCAGCGGCAGCGGGATTTGACGCGGGTGCATTTGCCCCGTTTTTTACCATGATCGCCACCGCATCCCCCACATCAACCACCATCCCGCCGAGCGTACAGACGCTGCTGGGTATCCACAGCGGCGGAAACGACGGCCGATGGCGCCAAGTGACCCGCATCACCCCCCGCGAGCACTTTGACAGCCAACGATTTAACGACCGAATATCCGACCTATCGTCGGTATTCGTTCCGGCACACCTCTCCCAACGCGTGAAAAAACGGTTGCGCGATGGGCTTGTCGCGATGCTGCTGATCATCGGGGCAGGCCTGATCTTTGTGCTGACGCCCTATTTGGCCGATATGGGCCTGCTGTTCATGACCCTGCTGCCCCCGGCCTTCGCCTTTTTCTGTACCTTGGGCACCCTGGGCATGTTGGGCCGCCCCCCGAACCTGAGTGCACTGATGGTGATGTCGGCAGTCCTAATGGGCGCGGGCGTATACCTCCCTCTGCTCTTGGTCCGGGGATACCAGCGCTACCAGCGATTCGACGATCCCGATTTCTCGGTGGTCCGAACGGCCCTGTTCATGACTGCCGGCTGCACCCTGGTGGCGGCTGCCGCGCTGTGGGACGCCGACCACGACCTGTTGAAATCCGCTGGGCAGATATCCTTTTTCGGCGTCGGCTATTGCCTTGTCGGCACGCTGCTCATCCTGCCCCCATTGTTGAAACGACGGTTCGATGCGCCTCCTCCTGACGCCGAAGGCATCGCCAGGCGCTGTCGCCACATGGCGCCCTGCCCGCGCCTGTCCGCCCACGACACCCAGCAGGCGGACGCACTGTTGAGTGAGTTGGCGACCCTGGTACCTGAAAAGACCGTCGTGGCCAACATCCTGGATGTGGGCTGCGGGTACGGCGGGTCAGCCTGCTGGATGGCCGAACATTATCCTGGCGCCATCATTCACGGCATTGATCCGCAGCCCGAGCGGGTGCGGGTGGCTGCCCTGTCATTGGGCGATCGGGGGCGCATCACCAGGGGATCCGCCCCCGAATTGCCAGCCATGGATGTGCTGCTTGATCTGGCGACCATGCTCGACGCGAGTCACTTCCTGCAGGACTGGGAGTTGGAAAAAACCCTGGAAGGCATTCATGAGCGCCTGCTTCCCGGTGGTCGTCTGATCATGCGGTCACTGCTGCCCCGGTCCACCAGCCCCCACTGGACCCGACGCCTGGGGCATGTGGCACTCGGAATAAGCCGACGCCAAGCTTACTACCGCAGCCAAGCGGCAATCAGCAACGCCCTCGACAAATGCGGATTCGACATACTCACCTGCCTGACCTCCGGAAACCGGACGGATATGATATGGCACGTTTCCAAACCCAGGTAAACTATCCAGTTTTTCTGTTTGGGAGCCTTGGTTTGCGGTCTGGAATGTGGGGGATCATGGGTGTCGACTGGGGATGCATCGGCAGGAAAGCCAGTCGAGTCAGCGCCCTTTGCGAACAGCAAGCACCACGTTGGCCCCGAAGATCAGCAGGGCACCCATCCATCCAGCCGTGCCCAATGAAGGATCCGCCACCAACCAGGGCCCTAGTATGCCGGCCAACAATATTCGTGTTGATGAGATGACGCCGCCTTCCACAGCCGTGACATAGCGAAACCCCAGGGTGATAAGAAACTGACCGGCAATGCCGGCCCCGCCGCACAGCGTCAGATAATAGAGCTCACGGCCATTCGGCCAGAAGAATTGTTGCCGAAAGAAGAGGAACATCAACACCGACCCCAGGCCGAACATATAAAACAGAACGGTGTTGGCATCGTGGTGTTGCCGGCTAAGATTTAAATAGAAAATGGCAACGGCTGCACTGATTCCCGAACCCAACCCCCAGAGACTGTGGATGCCCATGCCCATGCGGCCAGGCTGCAGAATCAGCCAGACCCCGACAATGGCCACCACCACCATGGCCACGGCCACCGGATCCCGCTGGCGGCTCAGCAGGATCCAGGACAGGATTGCCACGAAGATGGGATAGGTCATGTTCAAAATATTAGCCTCGGCGACCGATGTATACCGCACCGCCTGGTAAAAACAATACACGGCGATGCAGTTTCCCAGTGTGCGGCCAATCAGAAGATGGTAACGCCGGGGGGCCGGTTTCTGCCGGCGAACACCCATGATTAAACAGACCACGGTAAACCCCAGCAAGAATCGGAAGAAAGCGAAATAGGCGGAATCGATGGTCACCGCCTCCCGGGACCACCGAATCACGACGGTGGAGAAGTAGAAACAGAAGGCGGAGGCAAATACGGCGAGGCAGCCCAGCAGGCCGAAGACTGCCGGTGGTTTGTCTGGCAACCGCGAAATTGTGCTATCGGTCATGGGTGGCCCATTCGGATGCGGTCCGGCAGATAGACCAGTCCACAGGCGCCGATGCCGTTACACTACTGGTGTTCGGGCAAAGGGATTTTTGGGCGATGCAGCCGTTTTCAACAGTGGTCAGCGGACGGTTACGGCTGGTCATGCATGGATCTCCACGGTAAATGAAGTTCGATCACCTCTCGACAAGGGGCATAAGCGAGAACCCGTTAGGTAGTGAAATAATCTTACGGTGTCAAGTGGACAACCGGTTAATCACCTTGACCCCACCGACGGCCTGTAATAACAGTGACGATTTAAAGGGGCTTTTCTTTCTATGACCGACGCCAAAGAAAAAACCGATCCAGTGGTGATGCGAATGCAGCGGCTGTTGTCGGGACCGGCCCGACCCGGCCAGGCATTTACCATGCCCGGCATTAATTACGATGGACTTTACCGGATGGCCAGACGGATTCGGGCAGCGCTTTCCGGGGAGGGAGACGCCAAGGCGCCGGTATGCATGGGTACGGATGATCGCACGATATTGGCCGCAACCATGCTGGCGACACTCGCCGACGGACCCAGCTTGCTGATTCCGGACAACTTCTCAGAAAATAGGATTACCGGACTTCAGCGTCGGACCGGTTTTACCCGAATCATCACACATCCCCCTGCCCCCTTGCCGACAACAGTTGCGGTCATCGACCCCAAACAACTGAACGATGAGGCGGAGACCCTGGCGCCGGACGAAGCGCCCAATCCTGACCGGCCGTGGGTGGCGCTACTTACCGGCGAATCTACCGGCACGCCGCGCCTCTGGTCCAAGACGCCGCGCAATCTGCTGGGCGAAGTGGACTATCTGATAAAGCGTTACGAGATAAGCAGCAACGACCGCATTCTGGCCAGCGTGCCGGCCCTGCACATTTACGGACTGCTATATTCCCTGCTGGTCCCCCTGGCGGCATCGGCCCGGGTCGTGGGACAAAACCCCTCCTTGCCCGAAGCGATCAAAGGGCAAATGGCCGCCACGTCGCCCACCATTTTCGTCAGCATGCCGGTTCACTACCGGGCACTCAGGGAAAACCCGCCGGAAAAGGGCGCCCTGCGGCTGGCCTTTTCCTCGGCCGGCCCACTGGCCGAAGCCGACGGCACTGCATTTTCCAGGGCAACGGGCGTGGATCTGGTTGAGATTTACGGATCCACCGAAACCGGCGGCATCGCCGCCCGCAGAAGATCGAAAGGCGACGTGGGCTTCACGCCCTACCACTGCATCCAGTGGCGTGTGGCCGGTGAGCGGTTAGATGTACGATCGGCCTTTCTTTCCCGGGAATTGCCGGTACGCAGCAGCGGCTGGTTTACGCTGCCGGACCGAGTGAAAACCCATGGCAGCGATAGTTTTATGGTCGTCGGGGGCGCGGACACCATCGTCGAGGCAGACGGCAGCCGGGAAAAGAGACATCAGTCGAAGATGAGCGCTGCTGCCACCGGAAAAATCAGCCACAACCAGCAGGTCACCTTCGAACCGGCCGGCCTCAACGTAGCCATAGAGGAAGAGCAAACCCTGCATGAACTGGGTGCCGCACACAACATCGACATCCGGGCCGACTGCGGTGGCATGGGTATCTGCGGCAAGTGCCGCGTTCTCGTCCATCCCAAAGGGAATTTTTCATCACCCACCCAGGCGGAACTGGATGTGCTCACGCCGGATCAGATGGCCGACGGATCTCGGCTGGCCTGCCAGGCCCGGGCCATCGGCAGAGGGACAGTCACCATCCCCGACACCTTAGCTGAAAATTCCGAAGCAAGGGGCAAAACCGGCATCGCCGGCAGCTATCCAGTGGATGCCATGACCCGGCGCCTGGCCGTTGAAGGCCGCTCGCCGGGCCTGAAAAAAGACCACATCCCGGAAAGCCTGCTGGACTGGCTGGCTGCTCAGGTCGACGAAGTGGCCGCCTCGGCTGCCGATATTTCATCCCTGCGGCAGCTGGCCAAATATCGCGACAGCCTGAAAGCCTTCACCTTGGTGGTGCATGAAAAGACCGGCCTGCGCCGTATTTTGGCAGGCAGGCAAACTGCCGGCCTCGGGTTCGCCGTTGACCTGGGAACCACCTCGGTGGCCGGCTATCTTTGCAATCTGGAGACCGGCGCACTGCTGGCCGCCGATGCCTGTGTCAATCCCCAACGGCGCTTCGGCGAGGACGTGATCAGCCGCATCAGCCACATCAACGAAAAGAATGCGCATTTGGATCAACTTCAACACCTGGCCGCCGAAGCCATCAATTTTCTCATGGCCCGCTGCCTGGAAAAGGTTGGCGCCACAGTCGGCGACATCGATGAAGTGGGCGTCTGCGGGAACACCACCATGCAGCAGGTTTTTGCCGGACTTCATCCTTACGGGCTGGGGGTTTTCCCCTATCTGCCCCTGACACTGAGCCCGCCGCCATTCAGCGCCGGAGATCTGGGGCTGGTCACCGATCCGGCCGTTGCGGTATTTCTCATGCCGGTCGTGTCGGGTTTTGTGGGTGGAGACACCATGGCCGCCATTTTGGCCGACCGACCCCACGAACGCGACGAAATCACCCTCATCGTGGATATCGGCACCAACGGTGAAGTGGTGCTGGGCAACCGCGAGGGGTTGTGGGTCACCAGCTGCGCCACCGGACCGGCACTGGAAGGAGCCCAGATCTCCTGCGGCATGCGTGCGGTCTCCGGCGCCATCCATCGTGCATGGCCGGATAAAAGCAGCCGCCGCATGGACTATGAAGTACTTGGAAATGAAGGACAAAACAGGCCCCTGGGCATTTGCGGCTCGGGCATCATCGACGCCATCGCTGCCCTGCGACATATCGGGGCCATCCTGCCCAACGGCCGGCTGGATGAAACCATCGACGGGGTGGTTTCCGATAAAAAGGGAGTCGGACGCCATTACACCATCGCCGGCAGCGATCAAAGCGCCACCGGCAGCGATATTTCCGTCACCCTGAAAGACGTCCGCCAGATTCAGCTGGCCAAGGGGGCGCTTATCACGGGAATCGAATTTCTCATGCGCAAGGCAGGCATCGAAAAAGTTGACCGCACCATCCTCACCGGTGCCTTCGGGGCCCGCTTTAACTGGAAAAACGCCCTGGCCATCGGCATGCTGCCGCCGGTGGTTTCCGAAGGAGAAGTTATCCCCAGAGAAAACCTGGCAGGCGTGGGGATCGTAATGGCCCTCTTGGATAAAAAATTGAGATCGGAAGCCCATACCCTGAGTCGCCGCATCCGCTATCTGGAATTGGCCTCCGAATCTGATTTCGCCATGGCATTTGCGCAGGCCACGTCGTTTCCGGAAATGGCCAAGTAAGCGATGAGAAAAATGCGTTCCATTAATAGAAATCTTGTTCACATCGGCAAGTTAAACCTTCATTTGGCAGATGAACTGGCCAAACTCCCCGAGATCCGGAGGTTTAAAACCGACGCCTCACGCCTGGCCCTGGACAACCTGCTGATTCTCTACCGCCAGGCCCCCGACCGCTTCGATTGCATGTTTGCCCAGATGGATACCATCGGCATGCCCGAGCACCGCATTTTTTGTTCACCATTACAGGCTTTGTTCTGGATTCTCCAGGATGAAAAATTAAAGTTTTCCAACATGCTGCTGGGCCTCGAAATTGTAAAGGAGGCCGATGGCGATTGCCCACCACGCCCGCCGGCTGCCTTAAAACCTGCAGGGAACCCAGACAGGCCAACCCGTACCGAGCCTGATTGCACCTTGAAGAAAGTTCTTGATGCGGCCTGGAATGGTGAGCCCCGGTTGCTGCCTGGTGCCCATATCCGCAAGATCATCCATGGATTACGGTCCGATGCAGAAACACAAGAATATGCGCTGCTCACCAAGCGGCATACCACCCGGCAGCTGCAAAGCTATATCATGGATGATTTTTTGACCAAGAAAGAGATCTTTAGCGTCAATGACTGGAAGGCGATCGAAAAGGCCGTTAAGCAATCCCGCTGGAAACTGTTTCAGACGGTCGCCGACCGTCTCAATTCACCGGAATTGATCAGCTACTACATGAATAAATATTTCTACTTCCGAAAAACGCCTGCCCACGGTGTCTATTCTACCTTTTTCCAGAAAACGGCCCAGTGTACGGATGCGGCCTATTTTGCACAGTTCATGTTGGCCCGTGCCGGCTACAAAACTTTTATGAGAAGCGTCAAATGGGATGAAGACCCTTGGGATGGCCTTCACACCGGAGCAGGCATTATCCTCGAGGACGGACGCTACTTGCTTGTCTCCAACTATACGGGAATCAATTCCCTGTCCGGCCCCTTTGCGGACATCGACAATATAGACCAGACGCTTTCATGCAACAGAAAAATCATCGGCCGCAAATGGGGGGCGTATTACCCGCCGCGCTACTACTGAAGATTGCCCGGGAGCGCTGGATCGCCGGCAGGGCGATCGTTATCCGCCAGCGTCTCAACCAAGGCCTTTCCAGCTTCATAGGCCGCCTCCAGGGATCCAGGCGTTTCCAAAATCTGCCCCTCCGTTTCAATTCCCCTGAAAAGCAAAGATTGCCAGAGCTCCATATCCAACGCATCCATAAAATACTTGACGCTCAGCAGCGCACCGTCGAACAGCTTCTTGCCCTTGGTCGACCCGACGGAGATGAACAGGCCCTTGCGGGGGTAGTTTTTCCGACCGAAGGGTTGCTCGTCGATCCAGTATTTCTTGACCCACAGGGAGTTGCAGCGATCCATCAGAATCTTGGTATGCGCACTGACCGTGTAGAAAAAAATCGGTGAAGCGAGCATCAGGCCATCGATGCGCTGAAACAGTTCCTCGATATTCCCATAGTCGTCCTTGATCACGCACCGTCCTGCCTTTTTGCAGCCGTAGATTTCAAGGCAGGGCGACATCTTCAAATCCCGCAAGACGATTTCCGTGACTCGAGCGCCGGCATCACGAGCGCCGGCAACAGCGTGGTCAAGAAGGGTTGACGTGTTGCCCTTGCGGCGGGGGCTGCCGAAAACGGCGGCTATCTTTATCATCGCACACTCCCTTTTCCATCTGCTGAGCGTTGTTCTCCTGAATTGAGCACCCTGGCCGTACGGGACATAAAGGCAATACTTTTCAATTAAAATTAATTAGAACCTATCTCAAAAATAAGGATCAGGGTTCTGGGCAAGGCATGCAACGTCGAAAAAGCGGAGCATACATGTAGTATGTGAGCATGTTGAGCCGTTTCATAACGCCGCCATGGGCACTTAGACTATTTTTGAAATAGGTTCTAGATATCGATTATTCTTTTTAGTCCACCATAGGCGGAGGATTGCATGAAGTTGCCTAAAAGTGCCTGTACCTGCGCCACTTGATCCTTTATGACCATCAGCCGCATGGGTACCGCATTGAAGATGTATGGCGCAACCGCCTCCCCCTGAATGAAGTAGTCTATCCCTTCCGCATCCAGGATCGATCGCAAAAAGACGCGATCTCCGGCGTTGTGGATTTCCAGGACCATTTTGAATTCGGTGGCGCGTTCTGATTTTGACATCGCAGCTGTTGCCATTGGAGGTGGTTGTCTTACGGTCAGCCGTTGAATGATCAACGGTTATGCGGACCTGTCAGCAAGTCAGATGAAAGCAGGCACCGACCTTCAGCCCCATGGCGACCTTTCGGTTATAGATGGGTATGGCGCGAGAATTGGGTTCGGCAATGAATCCGATGCCCTTTTCCCTGAGAAAGGAGGACAGGTCCGCATCCGGTCGCATGCGCCCATTGGTGCCCGTGCCGGCCACGATCAGATTCGGCGAATCGTCGACAAGCGCCATGATATCACCAACCCCCATCGCGTGCCCGCGCTGCCGCCACCACCCGTCCTGCACACGCCCGTCAGGAAAGATGAACAGATCGGAGGTGTAAGTATGCCCGTCGATGGAGATGCGGCCGAAGGCGCTGGATTCGATCATGGTCTCTCCGCAGAAAACATGCTAAATAATTTATTCCAATGCTAAGAAAGTAAAGATCAAATAGAAATTTTCAACCTGTCCGACCATCAAAGGAGTCGTCATGCTCAGCGAAAACCATCGCATCGATACTCGGTTGATCCATGCCGGAGAGCCCGAAACACGCATCTGCGGGGCCGTGAGCCTGCCGGTGTTCCAGTCGTCCACCTTCGAGTACGCCGGCCAGTCCAGCTATGATGAATTGAGATACATCCGGATGAACAACACACCCAACCACGAGGTACTTCACAAAAAATTGGCGGCCCTGGAAAACGCCGAGGCCGCCCTGGTGACGGCCAGCGGCATGGCTGCCATTTCCACGACCCTGCTGGCCCTCTTTTCCCCCGGAGACCACATCCTGCTGCAGAACTGCCTTTACGGCGGCACCCAGGATTTTTTCGTCTCGGATTTCGTCCCGCTGGGGTACCAGTTCGATTTTATCGACGCCGACGATCCCGCATCCTGGACGACCATGCTCAAGCCCAACACCCGGGGCCTGTATGTGGAAACCATCACCAACCCGCTGATCCAGGTGGGTGACCTGAAAGCTCTGGCCGCGTTCGCCAGGAAGAATCGCCTGATTTCCATGATCGACAACACCTTTGCCACGCCGGTCAATTTCCGGCCGTCCGAGTGGGGATACGACATCTCACTGCACAGCTGCACCAAATATCTCAACGGTCATTCGGACATCGTGGCCGGGGCGGTGATCGGCAGGGAGACGCTTTTGAAAAAAATCGCCCATAAGCTAATCCACCTGGGCGGAAGCCTGGATCCCCACGCCTGTTTTCTCCTGCACCGGGGGTTGAAAACCCTGGCCCTGCGCGTTCGTCACCAAAACCGCAGCGCCCAGAAGATTGCCGAAGCCCTCGCCGCCCATCCTGCCGTCGATCGGGTTAACTACCCCGGCCTGCCCGACCACCCCGGCCATGGCCGTGCCAGAGAACTGCTGGAAGGATTCGGCGGAATGGTCAGTTTCGAATTGAAAGGCGGCCTGGACGCCGCCGAACGCTTCATGCAGCGCGTGACGGTGCCGATC
>NZ_JBFELV010000020.1:0-27251 GCF_041551955.1 Desulfosarcina sp. | reverse complement strand
AAGCGGCTCTACCCCGGTAGGAAAGAGACGTTCAAGCTCACTCTCAGGGCTCCCGGATAAACGCCCACCAGATATAGAAGAAGAAAAATAACCATGCAGCGATGGCTGTCGCATACGCTTTCCAATCCGTTTTTCGCGAAGCCATGCCATTTTTGTTTATCTTCCCGACAGGGAGGTTGCACGACGGACAGACGTCCACGTTCAAGGGCATATACTCCATGCATTCCGGGCATTTTTTAGAAATATAGCCGGTAGGATTGCCGGAATCAAACGAGGCGCGTGGTGTTTTCATATCAACCTCATCTTAACGTGAGTAGGCGATGACAATGCTTTTGTCGACCCGCTATTCAAGATACGCTTTTTCTATGGCAACTTGGCTGTTCGATTTCCGTGAATCGATCCAATCCTGGATCACGGTTCTTTGCTTCTGTCGAAGGAGCATATCGCTGATACCGTCTTTCTCGGTTTCAAAACCGTCGGCTGCCGGTGATTTTCGCTCTGAAAGCCGCAACAGGAAAAAACCCGCACTTCCCTGCACAGGCCCATCGCTTGTGCTGCCGGATGAAGACAGCTGAAAGGCCGCTTCAGCGAATTTCGGGTCCGAACCTATCTCAGGTATGGTCGCATTGCGCGTAAACAAGCCGGTTTGCTTGACATTCACACCATGACTGGCGGCGCTTTCTTTGAACGTT
The DNA here is from genome assembly GCF_041551955.1 of Desulfosarcina sp. GTDB lineage: Bacteria > Desulfobacterota > Desulfobacteria > Desulfobacterales > Desulfosarcinaceae > Desulfosarcina. The sequence continues at coordinate 26,559 of NZ_JBFELV010000020.1, read as the reverse complement.
TTTCCCGCACGTAGATCCGTTGACATGGCCTCCGCATCCTCACGCGCCTTGTCTGCCTGCAACTTCTTGGTCAGGTCATCTTCTACCTTGGCTTTAACTGCTTCCAACTCAGGAATGGCCGCGTCGATGGTCTCGGTGGGCTGGATGAGGTAATACCGGCCCCCGATATCCTGAATGTCGCTGATTTCGTCGACTTGGAGGGCAAAGGCGGCGGTTGCGAATGCACCTTTTTCACTGCCCAATGCATCCGGTCCCCGGCGGCTGAAGGCGCCGGTTTCAATCACGGCCAGCCCAAGGTTTTTTGCATTATCAACCAGGTCATCCTTTTCAAAACACATCTCGTAGAACTGCTCGGCCTTGTCGTAAGCTATATTTCGCGTTTTTCTGAGGGTCAGGGCCTCAATTATCTGATCTCGGCCTTCTTCGATCGTTCGCGTGGCGGCTTCTTCCACAGACTCGACCTTGATGACGTGCCATCCGAATTGTGTTTTTACCGGTTCGCTGATCTCGCCGGCAGCCATGGAAAATGCCTTGTCGGCAAAAGGCTTGACCATCTGCGACTGCTGGAACTTGCCCAGATAGCCGCCACGGTCTTTGGTGGGGCCTTCAGAATAGGTTTTTGCCAGTTCGGCAAAGTCCTCTCCGCCTTTGGCCATCTTGGAGATCTCTTCCGCCCGGGTTTTGGCAGCTTGGTCGGCGTCTTCGTCGGCCTGCGGATCCAGTTTGATCAGAATATGGCGAGCTTCTACGGTTTTTTCATTTTTGAACTCGTTGATGTTGGCATCATAGTAGTCCATGATTTCGTCTTGATCAACCTTGACCTGATCTTTATACGCTTCCGGGTCAAACACCACATATCGGGCTTTGACCATGGGGTCTGTTTTGTAGTTTTCTTTCTGGGCCGTAAAATAGGCGGCCATCTCTTCCGCCGAAGGCTTGATATCGCTATATCCGGCCGGTTCGAATAAAACGTAGTCGACGTTCACCGAGGTGTTTTGCCAGTCATACCACTGGCGTGCTTCCGCTTCGGAGATTTTGGCGGCACCAACGATGATCCGGGTAAGCTTCTCGCCCAATAAAACCTTTTTCTGATCCGCTTCAAACTCTTCCGGGGTGAGGTGGACTTGGGCAAGGATGTTTTGATAGCGTCGATTGTCGAAAGATCCGTTGTTCTGAAAAATGGCGGTGCTCATGATCGATTCGGCAACTTCGGTATCGGACACCCGCAGATCAAGCTTTTTGGCCTCCTGCAGGAGAATGGTGCGGTCGATCAGCTGGTCCAGGGCCTGTTTTTTGACATTGAGCATTTCAATCATGCCATCGTTCAAGCTGGATCCGAATCGCTGACGATATTGATCGATCAGGTTGTTGTAGGTGCGTCGGTATTCAACCACGGAGATGATCTCGTCGTTGACGACGGCAACCTTGGTCGCCTCCGGGGTGCGGAAACTGCCCACGCCCCAGAATACGAACACGATTACGATAGCGAACAGGATGACTTTGATCATCCAACTGCCGGCTTGTTTGCGCATCACACTGAGCATTCACAACCTCTTCTTTAGGCCATCTTCGCCGGATCGATGTCGATCAACGAATGGTATGGTGGTTTCGATCGGGTTCGGTCATCTTTCGGAGCGTCGAAACCTCGCTGTCTGTGACAGGCACCGCCGATCGCTGCCGTCGTGATGACCTAGGAGACTAAAATGTCTCATCTTTTCAAACGATTGACATTAAATGCTGCCGCGCATTTTGTCAACAGTTTACCGCTGCTGATTGATAGCGGGGAAAAACCCAGTGGCGGCGTTTGCGGCAACGGTGAATTCCCGGTCCACCCCTCGGCGGACGAACAGGACATGGCCATTGAACCCAAAAAAGGGCATTGACATAAAAAATCGTTTTTGTTAGGTTGCGTTTTCGTTTTCGGGGCTGTAGCTCAGCTGGGAGAGCGCATGACTGGCAGTCATGAGGTCAGGGGTTCGATCCCCCTCAGCTCCACCAAAGAAAAAATTCAGTGGTTTCAACGAATGAGGCGACCTTCCGGGGTCGCTTTTTTCGTTCATGACCCAAAAAAAACCGGGGGCCCCCGGTATCAAACGAAGCACCCCCTTGGCAGCGGGAGGCGAAGGGCGGCTAGTGCCCCCTTGAAAGGGGAAAGGCCCCCGCCAAGAGCAACGGTCTTTTCATCATCAGCGTGGTGCGATCCCTCCGTCTCTTGACGCTGCCCACCGGATGAGAGATACGTTCAGTCAGATCTTCCGATACGCCGTGGCCACGGCCGGGCCGAAGGCAATGCCGCCGCTGACTTTCGCGGAGCCTTGCCGCCGGCGCGATGTCAGCTTTACCGGTCACCTCCGATCGCCCACTGCAGCGACTTCAATTTCAATTGCGCTGCGGCGTGGAATTCGAACCGGCGTGGGGCGGTCGACCGCATTTACTTAGTCCCCATAACCCAAACACCCTGCCAATCCTTTGGTTTTTCCTTTACGATCGCGCGACATTTTTCAGCATAAGCCAGTGCGGCAGGATCGCGGTCTTCGATTTCGGCAAAAAACTTTTCCCCGAGGTCGATACGGCCTTGATAGAAAGCGGACAACCCGCGGCAGAAGGTTTCCAAAACCTTTTGGTTGGCTTCATAGGCTGCAGGCATCATGGGTTCATAAACCGTCACCGGCGCATTTCTCCCCACGACGGTCAGCCGGGCCAACTCCCGGGTTTTAAACTGCTGATCGACCAGTTCATAAGTAGACTGGGAAATCATGGTAAATGTGCCAAATTGTTTGTTGGCACCTTCCAGCCGGGCCGCCAAATTGACCGCGTCACCGATCATCGTGTAGTCGAAGCGGGTATTTGACCCTAAGTTGCCGACGACGGCGCTGCCCGTATTGATGCCGATGCGCATACGCAGCAGGGCGCCGGTTCGTTCATGATACACGGGCCGCATTTGAGTGAGCCTTTCCTGGCAGCGCAGCGCGGCCTTGACTGCTTTTACCGCGTGGTCGGAAATTTCCAGGGGGGCATTCCAGAAAGCGATAATCGCATCGCCTTCATACTTATCGATGGTGCCCCCTTCCTCGTGAATGATATTGGTCATCTCCGTAAGATAATCATTGAGTAGGGCGATCAACGATTCCGGATCCAGACGCTCGGATATGGTTGTAAAGCCCTGCAGGTCAGAAAAAAAGATGGAAATGACCCGTCGCTCTCCACCCAGTCGCAATCGATCGGGGTTGGCAATCAATTGGTCGATCACGGCTGGGCTGAGAAAATGCTTGAATGCCTTTTTTATGAAGCGTTTCTGGCGCCCCTCGGTAGTATAATTGATCATTAGAACAAGTCCAACGGTCAAGGCGATGGCGACCTCCGGAACAACGATTGGCAGCCAGAACCCTTTTAGATAGGCACCGAAAGCGAGCAGCACGGGTAATGAGATGAACAGCGAAATGGCACTAATACTGATTACCACGCTTTGCAAGAGGGATAATGAGACGGCACAGATCAAAGACAAAATGACCAGCGGGACAAGTACGGCCCAATGGGGTGGGTGGCGCATGAGATCGCCGGAAAGGACATTGTCGATCAAGGTGGCGTAAATCTCCACACCGGCGTAAACGCCCGATATCGGGGAGGGACGCAGATCGAATAGGCCCGGTGCAGAAAATCCAAACAGGACATATTTGTCCCGGAAGGCGTTTGGATCGTTGATATTGGGTCGTTCACCATTTAAGATTTGGATTTCTGATTGCAGCACTGCGGCGGCACTGTATGTTTTGTGGGTTCCAGAAGGCCCTCGATACCGTAAAATGGTGCGCCCCTTGGTATCGATAGGGATATCTATTTTGCCCACCTGCAGATGGTGCGGAGCGAAGGCCAGGGTCGTTTCCGGATTGGCTGCCAACAAGACTCCCAATCCAAGCGATGGAACCCATTGGTCGTCAAAAACCTTGAGCAGGTCTACTTTCCGGAAAATTCCATCCGGGTCCGGCGAAAGGCTGACATTGCACAACACTGCGGCTTGGCGCGCTATTCCTTCCACAGGGATGGAGGCTCGGGTGAAGGTGTGGATGGGATTCGCTTCGATAGGTTGCTGGCCTTCCGCGCCGAGAACAGTAAAAACGGGCCGGGGAACCGCCGCTGGCCAGGATGAATCGTTTCCGCTTTGATTGCTGAGAAAGGTTGCCAGTGCCACGCGGCCATAATCGGAGATGGCCTGGGCAAACGCCGCGTCGTCTTCAACGCCGTATTTGGATGGTTCGGTAAACAAAACGTCCAGAGCGAGGGCTCTGGCACCGCTTCGTCTACAAAAATTGACGATGGCGCCGTAAACCTCCCTGGGCCAGGGCCAGGCGAGTCCGTTTACCTCTTTGGCCCAATCCAGGCTATTTTGATCCAGCAGGATCAGGACAATATCCTTCGTGGCCATACCCGGTTCGGCCATCACCCCGACACGCCAATCCCAGGTTTTGGCCTCCCAGGCTTCCATCAGGCCGGATGGCGAAAGCACTATCGCCAGAACCACCCCTGCGATGCCGGCCAATAGTCCTCGCCCTATTTTTGTTGCGTTCATCATTTCAAATTTTAAAGAACGTCTTGATCCTGGAAATTAACCTGTTCGGGGTGGACGCATGGTCCGGTTTTCGGTTGGCTTCTTTGTCAAGATCCTGCTGACGTTGTGCCATTATCGTTCCCAATTTCTCACAAACTTGCGGATTAGATGCCAAAAACGTGGAAAAGAGCGCTTTGTCCACCCGGGCGACAGTGGCAAAATCCATGGCCTTGACGGTCGCCTTGCGCACTTCGCCGGTTAGAAGGCTCATTTCACCAAAAAAATCGCCGTCTTTGATGGTGGCCACCTTTTGGGTCCCTCCTCCTCCGTTCTCCAATTCCACATCGCATGCACCGCTCAAAATGATGTAGAGTGAATCACCGGTCGCGCCCTGGTGAACAATCGGTTCTCCGGATCCGAACTCTTGTATGGTGGCTTCCTCGGCAATTTTCTGCCGGTCTTCGGCGTTCAAGGCCTCAAACAGGGGAACCTTGTTCAGCATGTCGATGATCTTTACGGAAAGCTGCTGGCGCATCTTATGCTTGTAGCGCCGCTCGATGTGGGCATGCTGGGTGTCCCTGATGGGAAAGGGAATGTTGATCTTATTGCGCCTCAGGGCATACCAGAGCTGATCGTTGATATCCGCTTTGATCTGCGGGTGGTATAGATAGTTGGTATACCAAAAACGGATCTCGTAATTGATGGAAGAATCATCGAAGCTGATCAGCCGAACTTGGGGGCTTGGCGTGTTCAACACCTTAGGGTGCTGTTTTAATACGTCGATAATCACGTCCCTGACTTGGTTGGGCGGCGCATCGTATTCCAGTCCGATATTCAGCCGCCCGACCATACGACGATCCGGTTGGGTGTAGTTGGTCAAAATCCCGTTGGACAGTTCATTGTTGGGAAGGTAAATCAAGACGTTGTCGCGAGTGACGATCCGGGTCGACTTCCAGGTGATGCCCGTCACCCGTCCAGTAAAGGAGTTGTAGGTAATCCAATCGCCGATACTGAAGGGATGCTCCATCTGCAGTACCAAGCCGGAGAAAAAATTACCCAATGTGGTTTGGGCTGCCAGGCCGATCACAACCGTTAAGGCCGCCGAGGTGGTGATTAAACCCGCCAGGTCGACGTCTCCACGGGTGCGCAAAACAACGAAAAACAAGATGGCGTAGCAGACGAGAAGAATAAAATCCCTGGTAATATGAGGAATTTCAATCGCTTTCCATTTTTTTAAAGGCAATTCTATAACCAAGGCAAAGGTCAAGCGAACCACAGCCCAGGACAGGACGACGGAGTAGCCGACATCGATCCATTTTCCATATTCGGCGACCAGGGGCAGATGGCCGACAAATTGATCAATGGCGCGAATGGCAAAATACAGAATCAGCCAGCCCAATGGCAGGGCCGGTAGAAAGCGGGTCCGTTTCGAAAGCAGCATGTATACGGACAACAGCAGCGCGACGGCAACCATCAGCAAACCGGTACCAACCATAATCCTCCTCGATGGTGGATAGCTGAGTTAACGCTAAACCCCTGCAAGTGCTTTTTGAAACCGACGTTGTCGAGCGTCGGGAATCGAGCCGGGCGCACCCAGGGTCGACGAAATCTCGGCGATTCGGCTTTCGGGTGAAGGATGGGTTTTGGCAAAATCGATTCGCCCGGGCTTGAGCTGTTTTTCCATTTCCTTGAGCATGTCCACCAGCCCATGGGGGTCATAGCCCAGGCGCTTAGTGATGATTACGGCATCTAGGTCCGCTTGGTGTTCAAACTTTCTTGAGTATCCGTTGTTGATCAAGGTTTGGGTAATATCTGAGATTGATTGCTCAAAAGTTTCAGTAAGTTCAGAAAGTTCTTGGCCTCCGAACGTTTTTGTCCCCTCCAGCCCCAATGTGGTCAGGGCTGATGTGATACGAGATTTCTTGATGGCCTGCAGTCCGTGCCGATGCTGTACATGACCAATCTCGTGAGCCAACACGGCGGCGACGGCATCTTCGGTGTGGCAGCATCGCAGTATCCCCCGTGTGACAAACACCAAACCGCCGGGTGCGGCCAAGGCGTTGATTTCATCGGAATCCTGAATCATAAAGTGGTAACCCCCGAAGGTTTCCGGAAGGTCTGATGCTCTGGCCAAGCTCTGGCCAATGAGGTTGATATAGTCAGTCGCTTGTTTATTGGGATACGTGTTGTATTTTTCGAGGATTTGGGCGCCTACCGTGCGCCCGATGTAATACTCTTGTTCGGGGGTAATATCTTCGAAACTACGGGCTACAGCCTTGCCGCTTTTTTCGATGGATTGCGCCTGAGATTCGGTCAACATCCCTGTGGCGGAGCCAACCTTGGCCCCGATCGTGCTCACCGTTTCAAGTGTCTTGCAGCCGGAGAGCAACCCTGAAAGAGGGAGAATACCTACAGACAGTGGTACATAGCGCCCAATGGTTTTAATAAATCGACGTCGACTGGGATTCACTGTTGCGTACCTCCTTGGGGACTTACCCGACCCGCTTCGAGGAATTGTCGCATCTGGCTGTCAGATACGACGATCTTCTCCATTTGGTCGATCAACTTAAAATTCAATTGGGGGTTCTTCTCTTTAAATTCGCGCTCCACCTGTTCGTTAAAGCCCTTACCGGCCAGCGCGATTTCATCCCCGGTTGCCCCTTGGGAGACATCGGATGGACCCGCCGTTAAGACAATTTTTTTATGGGTCAGCGCTGAATCGTGTATCCAGCCCGACTGTTCTACTCCGGCGCGTCTAACCCTGGACCAGCCGTTTTTGTTGTCCACGGCTTCCACAAGATCCCCATAGGCGACCTTGGCGATAATCTTACTCATAAATGAGGGGGCCGATCGAATGGCGCCCTCTCTGATTTGGACACTTTTTGTGGCGGCTGCCATTGTAATTCCGGAAATCATCAGAAACACGGCGAGAACCAGTGGAAACCGCATCCGTTTTCTCAGGTTCATGGGCACGAATCCTCCTTTTCATCAGTTCATCATTGCAGGGTGTGGGTCATGATGTTGAAGGCGTCCATGTAGATGGCCGGATCATGGCTGGCACGGGGGCCGGCCACGTTGAGGGTCTCGATCCGGTTCATTTCAATCCAGGAGGCGATCAGCGACCCCGCATCCGATGGCCGTTGGCCCAGGGACAGGTCGATGTGAAGCAATTGCTTGCCGTGCTTCAATGCCATCTTGCGGGTATAGTCGGTGCCGCCTGTGGGGCTGCCGCGGGAGATGATCAGGGTGCCGTCTGAATCGAGCACATTTTTTTCCGTACGGGCCTCATAGCCATCCGAGTCGGTTTCCTGCAACTGATAGTGGGCGGGCACCGTGCCGTCTTCGGCCAGTCGGCCCTTGGGAGTCCACCCGCCGTGGGCGATACCCAGGCGCATGGCCACATCCAGGGCCGCCCGATCCACGCCGGTCTGTCCACCGGAAATAATCTTTTTCAACATGATCACGATATCCTTTGGTGTTTGCGGTTAACGGTTGCCGGACGTGGGGCGCCGCCGGGCCCCTGATCGTCATCCATCATGCCATATACCATCAGGCGGTCGGCTGAGAGTCCATTTTAAGGCTCAGGGCCCGGTTCAAGGCTGCTTTGATCTCCTCCATCGTGGCAGGCTTTCCGATTGCGCCGTCGAAACCGGCCCGTTCAAGCTGCTCGGGACTGTAGAGGTGCACATGGCCGGAAAAGGCGTAAATGCAGACTTCCGGCCGAATCTGCTTGATTTGCTCGCAAAGGTCCGTTCCATCCATCTCAGACATGATGAGATCAATAAAAATCAGGCAGAATGCATAATCTTTCACCATCTCCAGTGCCTGTTGCGGATTGTCGGTGGTCCTGGCATCGAAGCCGATTCGCCCAAGGACCTCCCGCATCATTTCCAACTGATCGGACTCATTGTCCACCACCAGGATGCTCCCTTTTTCGGCCATTTCACGTCCTTTTCAGTGTCACCAGCGTCGCCCCCCACCCCCCGGCATCGACCGATGCCGCTTCAAAGCCATGGACACGGGAATCCTTTTTCAGCCAAGCATGCACGCGCGAACGCATCACCCCACTGCCCTTGCCGTGAATGATACGCAGGTCATAGATGTTGGACTCCAGGCAGGCATCGATATAGTCTTGCATCAGTCCGTCGAGTTCGCCGGGGGCGAAGGTGTGGAGGTCAAGGACACCGTCGATGGGAACGACTACCGGATCCATGGGGGTCTCGCAGTTGCTGGTTGGATGCGTCAATGTGGCTATTACACCTGACGGTTGAGCATCAGCATAACCCAAACCGGGGCAAGGGGCAAGCCACGAAGTCGCCCCCGCCGCTGCAAAAAACACGACAAGACCCTACTGACAACCGGTTTACCGGTGGTTTTTCAGCTGAAGGGGCAGGGCGCATGGGTTTGTCAACGGCTTTCGGGTTTGGCTTTTCCATCTGATTTGACTGTGATATGAGACATGCTATCGATCGAAATGAATTGCGCCCGTGGCCACGTCCGGGGTCGCCTGCGACCCTGAATACATCTAACGGTGGTGAGGTTATGAAAAAATTGCTGGTTCGAGCGGCCTCCGGTTCCTCTATGATTCTGGTCGGGGAGTCGATTGACAACCTGAAACCCTACCTAGACGGGCGACCCACCGTGATCATTACCGACAGCACGGTTGCCAGGCTTTACCAAAAACAGTTTCCCGCCTGCCCGGTCATTGCTATCGATACGGGTGAGCAGATCAAAACCCTGGAGACGGTAGCGACCATTTTCACTCAACTGGTGGAGATGGAGGCGGACCGATCCTCTTTCATCCTGGGCATCGGCGGCGGCATTGTCTGCGACATCGCCGGATTCGTCGCCTCTACCTACATGCGGGGCCTACCCTTTGGCTTTGTTTCTACCACGTTGCTGTCCCAGGTCGATGCCAGCGTAGGGGGCAAAAATGGCGTGAACTTCGGTGGGTACAAGAATATGGTGGGGGTCTTCAATCAACCCGAGTTCGTCGTCTGCGACATGATGCTGCTCAAAACCCTGCCCTCTCGGGAGATCCAGTGCGGCTTTGCGGAGATTATCAAGCACGGTGCCATCGCGGATGGCCGCATGTTGGATTTTTTAGAAAATCAGCGCGATGCCGCCCTGGATGTGGACAGCGCCATCGTCGAGCATCTGGTTTATCGGTCGGTGGAGATCAAGGCCGGGGTGGTCACGCGTGACGAACGGGAGCAAGGGGAACGGCGCAAGCTGAACTTCGGGCACACCTTCGGTCACGCCATAGAAAAACTAACCGGCATCCCTCACGGCGAGGCCGTGGGTATCGGCATGGTGCTGGCCGCCACCTTGTCCGTACAAAAAGGACTGCTGGCTCCCACGGATGCGAGGCGCCTCGAACGGATCGTCGAGAGCTACGGGTTGCCCGTTCGACCACCGGTGGACGCCCAATCCATGCTTGCGGCGATGCGAAAGGACAAAAAGCGTGAAGGGGGTCGAATTCATTTTGTATTTCTCGACGCGTTGGGCAGTGCCCGCGTGGAGGAGATCCCCTTCGAGGAACTCCATCGACTGGTTGCTGCAGAGAAGATGGGTTAAGTGGGGCAGCAGATGCGTTTTCTCTTTCTGGAACCCTTTTACGGCGGTTCCCATCGAGATTTTGCAAAAGGCCTTGCGGCCCATTCCCGCCATGACATTCAATTAGCGACGTTGCCGGCGCGATTCTGGAAATGGCGCATGCGCGGTGCGGCGCTTCATTTTGTTCAAACCATCGGCGACTTGGCGTCGTTTGACGGAATCATCACCACCGGACTGATGAGCCTGGCTGATTTCATGGCGCTTTGCGGAGAACACCGCCCCCCGACGATGGTTTATTTCCACGAAAACCAGCTCACTTATCCGCTGGCCCCCGGTGAGCAGATGGACCTGCAATTCGGTTTCACCGACATCACGACGGCCCTTTGTGCGGATCGGGTTCTGTTCAATTCACGTTTTCATTTCGATCAATTCTTTTCCATGCTTCCAGGATTTATCGGCCAGATGCCGGAGTTCAAACCCCGGTGGGCCGTTGATGCCATCCGGAATAAAGCCCGCGTTCTTCACCCGGGATGCCGCTTTGATGATGCCTCGCTGGATCTTGCGCCGTTGCATCCGGGGCCGCCGCTGGTCGTCTGGAACCACCGCTGGGAGTTTGACAAGAATCCGGAGGCATTCTTTGACGCCCTTGACCGGGTCGACCGAATGGGGATTGATTTCAGACTGGCCCTTTTGGGTGAGAATTATCAGTCGGAACCAAAGGCGTTTCTCGAGGCGAAATTCCGCTTTGGCGACAAGATCGTTCAATACGGGTTTGCGCAATCCAAGGGCGAGTATATGGACTGGCTCAGAAAGGGTTTCGTCGCCGTGAGCACTGCCATCCAGGAGAATTTCGGCATCGCCATGGTTGAGGCCATGCGCCAGGGCTGCCTGCCGCTTCTGCCGCACCGGCTATCCTACCCGGAGATCCTTCCCAAAGAGTTTTACGGCGCCTTCATGTATCGTGACGATGATGACCTGGTGGTAAAACTGGCCGACATGTTGCGCCACCCGGAACGCTATACCGTGCATCGGCCGGTGCTGGCCGACATGATGGCACGGCATGCCTGGTCATCAGTCATCGACCAATACGACCGGGAACTGGAACTACTGACGGAAGGTCCGAGGACGAGGTTTGATGGCCGATGATGAGCGACTGAAGACGGTGGCCGCCGATGGGTATTGTGTCCTCAGCCTTCTGTCCCCTGACTTCCGTCTATCATTGACACCATAGGTGGATGCTCCTATATTGTCCGCATTGCGAAGCAATCTGCCCCACGCCCCCCAAGGCGTGTTTTTTCATTTATTGCACAAGGAGAAATCGATGTCGAACCAGAAGGAGAGCTACAAAGAAAAAATCGATCGGGCCACGGCTGTATTCGAAACCAATATGGGCACTTTCGAGGCAGAGCTGTACGCCAAAGAGTGCCCCGAGACGGTGTGGAATTTCATCAACCTGGTCGAAGGCCGGCAGGAGACGGCCAGGGGGGGGAACTATTATGATGGCCTGGGCTTTCATCGGGTCATTCAAGGATTCGTTATCCAGGGTGGCTGCCCCTTCGGCAACGGCACCGGCGGTCCGGGCTACCAGTTCAAAGATGAGTTTGACCCCACGCTCAGGCACGATGGCGCCGGTGTACTGTCCATGGCCAATGCCGGACCGGGCACCAATGGCAGTCAGTTCTTCGTGACCCTGGCTCCCACGCCCCATCTAAACGACCGCCATTCGGTGTTTGGCAAGGTGACCGAAGGGCTTGACATCGTGATGAAAATCGGCGCCGTTGCCACGGGGCCCATGGACAAGCCCAAAGATCCCGTTATCATGAAAAGGGTCACCATACGTCGATAATGTCGTTGATTATGGAATAACCGCCCGTCCCATCAGGGCGATTCAATGCCTGCCCCGTCCTACAGGAAAGGCGGGCTGCAAAGAGGCCATGCATGCTCGAAGTCAAAGCCGTCAATTTAAAACGCGTCAAGGTGGACACCCTGGTGGTGCCCGTATGCGAAGATCGCGACATCCATACCGACAAGTTGTTGACCTCACTCGTCGGTGGTGCAAAGGCATTCGCAGAGTTCAAGGGGAAAAAGGGTGAGGTAATCACCTTGTTCCAACCTGCTGAAACCCGCATTGCCCGCGCTGTCTTTTTCGGGCTCGGCAAAGCCGAAACGTTGAACGGCGAATCTTTCAGAGCATTTTCGGGAAACGCGGTGAAGTTTTGCATCAATGCAGGCCTGTCTGCCATGACGCTTGCTACGCCGTCTGCCACGGATCTGACCATCAATGCCGAAACCCTTTTCGGATCGCTGATGGAGGGGGCCTGTCTGGGTAATCACATCTTCGATCGGTACAAGAAGGAAAAAGAGAAAATACCGGTCAAAAAGGTGGTGCTTATGGCCACTGCCGCCCAGAAAAAGGCATATTCCAGCCTGGTCAACTCCGTGGCGGCCGTTTGCGGCGCCAGTCTAAAGGCCAGGGAGTGGGTGACCACCCCATCCAACGACAAGCGGCCGGAAGCCTTTGCCGACATGATCCGCAACGCCGCCCGTGCGACGGGGTTGAAGACCCGCATCATGGACGACCAGTGGTTGGAAAAGCAGCAATTCGGCGCCATGTTGGCGGTGGGGCAGGGCAGCAGCGCCAAACCCCGTCTGGTGGTCATGGAATATTCACCCAAAGCGCCAAAAAAGACGATTGTGCTGGTCGGCAAGGGGGTCACCTTCGATTCGGGCGGGATCAACCTGAAGCCTTCAGGCAGTATCGAAACCATGAAAATGGACATGTCCGGGGCCGCCGCCGTCGCCGGTGCCATGCTGGCCGTGGCCCACCTTAAACCGGACGTCAAGGTGGTGGGAGTCATGCCTATCGTGGAAAACATGCCATCGGGGACAGCCATCCGGCCAGGGGATATCATCCGGTCCTATGCGGGTAAGACCATTGAAATCGGCAACACCGACGCCGAAGGGCGGTTGATTCTCATAGACGCCATGGCCTGGGCTATCAAGCAATACCGGCCGGACACGCTGATCGATCTGGCAACCCTCACCGGGGCCTGCGTCGTCGCCCTGGGTGAGAAAATCGCCGGCGTATTCTCCAAAGATCAGCAGCTGGCTGAGGCCATCGTCGCGGCTGGTGAAAGAACCCATGAACGTTGCTGGCAACTGCCCCTGCCCGAGGACTACAAGGAATTGCTTAAAAACGATTTTGCCGACTTGAACAACGTCAGCAGCGGCCGCTGGGGCGGCGCCATTACCGCGGCGCTGTTTCTCTCCGAGTTTGTCGGCGACACCCGCTGGGCGCACATCGACATTGCCGGGCCGGCCTGGGCCAAAAAGGCGTCGGATTACTGCGGGGCTGGCGGTACTGGTTTTGGGGTGCGCTTGCTGTGCGACGTGATCGGGAAGATCTGAGATCGGATGGCAGCATCATGAAAATACTTTTGAATTCTCCAACTTGATTTCAAGTTCGGCCATATCGACCTCAGAGAATTCAAAATAATCGGCTTCAGGCGTAACCACAAGGACACACGGCTCAACCCCTTTAAGACCGATGCCCATGCTGTTGGTCGTTTTGTTTGCCAGCCTGACCATCATCATCAGATCGTCATTCTTTTTCAGGTCAGCCTTGTGGTGGTCACGGGCAATGCTGCAATAGTGGTCTGGCAGGTTCCAGGTTCGAAGCAGTGCATAGCCGTAAACGGTATGGTAGTTATCCATCACTTCTTCAAGCAGATCGCCGGAAGGGTGCTGCTTGATGGCGCCAGCGCGTTTTATCTCATCGGTGGTCGTTAAAATGAGCAGTTTGCCAATGTCGTGAAGCAAGCCGGCCGTGAACGCCTCTTGTGACTTGGCTGGCAATCCAGAACGATTGGCGACCCACTGCGCACTGACTGCGCATCCCACCGAATGGCGCCATAGGTTCTGCATCATTTTATTGATGTAAGGGTCTTTGGACTGGAACGTCCTTTTTTGTGTCACCAGGATGGCAATGTTGGCAACTTCTCGGCTGCCCAACCGGACGATAGCCGCCCGCACCGTAGAAACCTGTTTGATCCCCTTGTAGAAGGCGGAGTTGGCGATGCGTAAGACATGACTGGTCAGTGACGGATCACAGGTAATCATTTTTTCGATTGCGTCCGTGTCCGGATCGGTTTTGGATGCCTCCTGCTGAATTTTGAGGCCGGTGGCATCGAAGGCAGGCAATACGGCCTTTTTGCTGGTCAGGTAAGATTTGAAGGCTTCAAGAAACGAAGTCGCTTCAGCTGCCGGCGCTTCGACGATATTGCCCGGGGTTTCACCCTTCAGGGCAATGCGGTAGATCCGGACCGGTTCTGCAATGTTTTTTACCGTGTGCGCCCCCATGTATTCAAAACCGTGGCCCACTTTATTTTTCACCTGGTTGTAAACGTCGCCGGAAATGCTGATGCCGCCTGGGTCGGCAAGGCTTTCAATCCGTGCGGCGATGTTAACCCCTTCACCATAAATACGGCCGTCCTTATGGATAATGTCCCCCAGGTTTATTCCAATACGGAAAAACATCCGCCGGTTTTCTGGGAGTCCAGCATTTCGCGTACCCAGGGTTCCCTGGATTTCAAGGGCACTGTTGACGGCATTCAGGGCGCTGTTAAAGTCGGCCAGGATATTGTCGCCTGGGGAATCGACGATGCGCCCCTGGTTTTTTTCAACCACCGCGGTGAAGATTTTCCTGTAGGCGGTAATGGTGTTGACCGTATGTTCCTCATCCTCCCCCATGAGCGTACTGTAGCCTTTGACATCTGCACTTAAGACCGCTGTCAATTTCCGTTGTGTTCCTTCTGCAGCCATCGGGCACCTTTAAGACATTCATTCGTGCGATCAATGGCCAGACCCCAGTCAGCAGTGGTCTGGCAGGCATCAAGGGGTGCATGTATCGGGTTTTCGGTGTGACGGCACGCCAATTATGAAAGCAGGAGAACCATGTGGAAACCCCATCGCGTTAACTAAAACTTTTGGTTGCGGTGGTCAAGCAAGATTTCCCTGAGGTGCCTTTGAAATGCTTTCGGCGAACAATAGATTTGTATAAATCATGCCTTTTTTGATAAGAACACCATTGATGGGGTATTTTCTGGAAGCCGGCGGTCAACAACGGATTGAATCTAAAATAGGTGCTCAGCATGGGTACAAACACCAGAACCGAAACCATTGGCACCGTGAAGCGAGCGGTAAAAGGCAAGCCGACATTGAAAAATGAGCAAAAAATATCGAACTACGGCAAAATAATTGCGCTCCTGACAGACCTCGGTCTGCTTACCCATACCCAAGTTCAATACGCAAGCCGCGTCCAGTCCAAGCTGCGAACCGAAAAACCCCTGCTCGAGATCATCAAGGAACTGAACTACCTTACGGAGGGTCAGCTTCGTAGAGCGCTCAAGGAGAATCCCCTTTCCATCCACATCGGTGATTTTTTGGTGGAATTGGGCCTGATTACCAACCGGGATTTGGATCTGGTCCTCGAGCTGCAAAAGAAGGAGACGCCCATGCGCAAGCTGGGCGAAGTTCTGGTTGCGCATAATGTGATTGAAGAGCGCAAATTGATCGCCGAGCTTTCCCTGCTGCTCGGGTTTCCATTTATCGAGCCCGACGTTCAGAAAATCGACCCTGACCTGTTAACGCGCGGCTCCATCTCCCAATACCAGGCCCACAGTTTTTTTCCGATCCGGCTTGAAGATGAGAAGATCATCGTGGCCTTTGCCGATCCTATGGATCCACGGGATATTGACGCGGCATCCGAGGCCATGGGCATGCCGGTCATCCCGGCCATCACCACTAGACTGTCCATCAATGGGGCCATCGCGCATCTCGAGAAGGACAAAAAGGCCGGCACACGAATGGCTGTGGAAACGGGTGAATCGGTAGCGAACATGGTGAATACCATCATTGTCAATGCCATCGAAGCGACGGATGTCAGCGACATCCATATCGATCCGATGGTCGACCGGCTGCGCGTCCGATTCCGAGTGGACGGCGTTTTGACCCTGCACAAGGATTACCCCCTGAGTATTGCCCGGGCGCTATCCAAGCGGCTCCAGGTGTTGTGCCGAAGCGACATCAAAGACAGGCGTTGTCACCACGGCGGCCGGATTCGCTTCGATCACGGCGGCCATCAACGGGACATCAGGATTTCCTTCTACGCCACCGTAAGGGGTGAGAAGATCGTCATGCGGCTTCTAAAGCGCCAGACCAAGCTATCGCGACTTGGGGATGTCGGCATGTTCAAGCGGGTGATGCATCGCTTTCAAGAGGGCGCCCTCGATCGCCCCGGAGGAATCGTCTTGGTCACCGGCCCTACCGGATCTGGAAGGACCACGACCCTATACAGCTGCATCAACCACCTGAACACCATGGATGTCAGCATCATCACGGCTGAGGACCCGGTGGAATACGTTATCGACGGTATCGGCCAATGCGCCATCAATACGAAGATCAACCTCTCCATCGAGGACTCCATCGAGCATATGGCGCGGCAAGACCCTGACGTCATCGTCATCGGCGAAATCAGGGACGCCTTTTCGGCTGGAGCAGCCGTACAGGCGGCGCTGACCGGTCATAAGGTGCTCTCTACATTTCATGCCGAAGACAGCATCAGTGGACTGTTGCGGCTCTTTAGCATGGACATCGATGGCTTTCTGACCGCTTCTACGGTGTCTTGTGTGGTGGCGCAACGGCTGCTGCGTCGGGTATGCGTCCATTGTGCACACCCCTACGAACTCACCCCCATAGACCTGAGGCGCATCGGATGCGAATTGAGCCAGATGGCGGGGGCCGCCTTTTCCAAGGGGCAGGGATGCAGCCACTGCCGGTACACGGGCTACCACAAGCGCGTGGCAGCCTTCGAGGTGCTGGTACTCAACGATCTGGTCAGAGATGGGCTCATCGAGGGCAAGACCAGTCACCAGATCCGTCGAATCTGCAAGGAATCGACAGGATTGGTGACATTGTTCGAAGACGGTTTCCATAAAGCCGCCCTGGGTATCACCACCGTCGACGAAATCTTTCGCTGTCTGCCGAGATTCCATAAACCACGAGCGTTCAGCGAGTTGGTGCGACTGCTGGGCAAGTAATCCATCCTCCCATTTCAGTTTTCCGGCGCTGGCTTCAGCTGTGGCGCGCCACCATCGCTTCGGCCAGCTTTTCCGCCGATTGGCCGAACAGGTCGTCAACGGCCACTTCGTCCAGGTAGGCGTCGGCCCAGGAGACGCTGTTTTCCTGGACGATGTTCTTGATGTGATCGTATTTACCACCCAGGGCCTTGATTTTCTTCTCCCGAGGGATCGATTCTTTAAACCCGATATTCAGCAGCAGCAGAAAACGGATGCGGCTGCCGTCCGTGGGGTCATTGGACGTGGCCGGTATCACCACGATGCTGCGCCCGTCTTTTCTGCCCTTGCCGATGTAGACGTTGCCTTGACCCACGATGATGCGTTTGGTGCCTTTCAGTACGGGATCCTTCTCCACCCGGGAGGGCAGCTGGGCGAGGATGCCCGTTTTTTTCAGTATGGTAATCGAGGCCCGATCCGTGGGGTCGCCCAGCAGGCCCAAGCCATCGATGCGGTAAAGGATGCTGCCCTTGACATGGTCGATCACGCCCTGGATATTTTTCATGACGATGACGTTGCGGTTGACGACCTGCGAGATGTCCAGGTCGTGATCGACCAGGGTGTCGAACAGGATGCCCTCTACCCGTTCGCTGATGCGGCTGGTGCCCACGGTGACGGTTTTGGCCTGATGCTTGATGGCGTCCACCGGGCGGGACATGAGGTTGATCGACTCGCCCAGCACGCGGAACAAGGTGTCGAATATATTTTTAGCTGTGCCCTTGAGCCCGAAATCCATCTCGAAATCGGACAGCGGCAGCCGGCCCGACAGATATTTGAACAGCAGCGTCAAATCCGACGCATGGGTGATGGCCGCTGGAAATTGCCTGGCCTTGCGCCGCTTACGAAAGGCCAGGTAAAACTCGGCGATCTTTTCACGAAAGGTCTTTTCAAGGACCACCTCATAGATGTCCAGGCCCTGTTCGGCAAGATCGTCGAGGGTCTGGGTGATGGATTCCCGGATGTCGTGGAGGAACCGGGACCCATCATGGATCGCCAGGGCGGCGTGGTAGCCCCAGAGGTGACCCACCAGGGTGTTGAGAATAGGGGCAAGCTGGGGGCTCACCTGGGGAACGTGAAAGACATCTTCGGCATAGGGGCCGAACCGCTCCTCACCCTCGTCGGCGATAACCACCGGGGCGGCCTTGTGGGCTTTGAAGATGGCGGTGTCTTTGATGATGTCCCCGATGACCGTGCCCTTGGACCCGGCGGCGCAAACGATGATCAGGGGTTCGGAGGAGAGGTCGATATGCTTCTTGTCCTCCACAAAATCCGAGGAGATCGTCTTGTAGCACAATTCGCTGAGCTTGATGCGGATCTCGTCGGCCGAGGACTTGTTGGGACCGCTGCCCACGGCCGCCCAGTAAGTTTTGGTGGCCGCCAGACGCCGGGCCGATGCCTGGATGGGTTTTTCCATGGCCAGAACCGTGCGCATATGATCGGGGATCCGCAGCAATTCGGCGATCTGGTCCGAGATAAACTCCTTGGACCGTCGTCCCTTGATGCTGGCTACTTTCAGGCCCAGCAGGGCACCGGCGACGATCTGTGAGTAAAAAGCCTTGGTGGAGGCCACACTCATTTCGATATCCCGGCCGCTGGAGGTATACAATACCCCGTCCACCTTGAAGGTGATGTCCGAGTCCCGGCGGTTCACGATGGCCAGGGTGTGTGCCCCCCGGGCCTTGACCATGTCAACGGTTCGGTTGGTGTCGGTGGTGGTTCCCGACTGGCTGAGGGCCACCACCAGGGCGTCGGCCATGCTGGTGGCGCCGTCCGCCTCGTTCAATTCGAATCCGCTGAGCTCCGAGGACTTTAGCGCGCGCAACTGGACGGTGGGATCGGCCAGATAGGACTTCAGGATATCGGCGCAGGCCTGGGCGGCGATACCCGCGGTGCCCTGTCCCACGAAAAAGACTCGCCGGATTCGATCTTCCGCCAAGGCCGCCTCCAGCGAACGGGGAAAGGACCGTTGGTCGAATTGAATGAGGTAATGGCGGCCGCTGCCGTCATCGACAATCTTCCAGCGATTGAGCAGGGTGCGTTCCACCGATTGGGGCGCTTCGGAGATCTCCTTTAAAAAGTAGTGGGGAAAGTTCTGTCGGTCGATATCTCTGGAGGTGATTCCCGTGTGCTTGACATCGTCGCCAGTTAGCGTGACGGGGCTGCCATCGTAGTACATGGCCGTAATGCCGGCCAGCCCCCCGGGGGATTGCTGATCCAGGATGAAGATCTGGCCCTGGGTGTTGCCCTTCTTTCCTTTGACCACCTGTTCACCGTTCATCTTTAGGAAGTGCGATGTCTCCTCGATGAAACCATAAACCTCGGACGCCGGCATATAGTGGTCTTCGGCCAGGCCGACGAAAACAGCCTGGCCGCTGCCCTTTTGGGCCAGGAAGAATTTTCCGGGGGCCAGGTCGGTGTGCATGGAGATGGCGTGGGATCCTTGGAAATCACCCACCGCCAGACGGAAGGCCTCGGCCACATCGACGCCGGATTGCAGGTAATGTTCGATTTGCAGCGGAATGATTTTGGTGTCCGTGGTGATGGGTTCGGGAATGGTGCCACCGGATGCTTCCCTGGCCGCTTTGAGTTCCAGGTAATTGTCGATGTCGCCGTTGAGGCAGGCGTGGATGATGGGACGGTCCTTCAAGGTGGCGCCGGTCACGGTACTGTCCACCGGGTGGCAGTTGGGTTCGGTAATCGCGCCCACCGATGCCCAGCGTGTATGCGACGAGACGGTGTGAAAGCGGTGGGGTGCGGCGGCGATCAGCTGCAGGATCTCATCCTGTTGAATCTGCTGGCGCAGGAAGCGAATATTGTCTCCCAGGCTGCCGATTTCGGCGGCTATTTTATAGACTGCCGTCAGGGCGACAATCGACTGCCCGTCGTCGGCGGTCGATCGATTCAGGCTGATACTGCTGTTTCTCAGCACGTCCCGATCCATGCGGTGCTCGAAATCCGTGGTGAGGCCTTTACGATCCAATGCGGCCGAAACGGCTTCAAAGGCCTCGGCCGTCATGATGAACAAAATAGAAATTCCCGCCGAATCCCGGCCCCGGACTTCGAGCCGGTCGATGCTGTTGAGCACGGCGTTGATTTGTCGCATGACGGTGATGCGGCTGTCGGGCCCGGGGTCTGCGCTGCCGGTCATCAGCGACCGGATGCGTTCCATGTTGCCGGCCAGTTCCACGTCCAGGCACCAGCACAGGTCTTTGAGAGCTTCGATGCGCGTGGCGATGGCATCCACCACATGGGTTTCCAGGCTGCCCGCCGCTTCGGCCAGTCGTGCCTGCTCCCGTTGCAGAAGGGTCGACAGTCGAACGGACAGATCGGCAACCGTTTTCTGAGCGGTCGGATCTTTAAACAGGGTGAGAAACGGTCCCTCCTGCTTGAGGGCCCGGATTTTTGTCAACAGGTTGTCCAGCGAGGCCTGATCAGCCGGAGTACCACCGGTGACGGCCTCTGCTTGTCGAGGCGGCAGTTCATTCGTATCCGTCTCGGCACGGTCGACGAGCGCTGCCAACGCGTCAAGGTCAATCGGAAGGCTGCGGTCCGTTTTTCCCTTGAAGGCGATGATACCGGCAAGGCCGCAGCACAGCCGGCTGGGCGTACAAGGGAAGAGAATCACCGCCGGTCCGGCCACCGTTGCCGGATGGCGACCCCAATGGATCGTTGCCAGTCGCGCCATTTGAATGCGGATTCTGCGCTGCAGAACCGATGTAAAACGGATGGCGCCTCTGGCCGCAGTGGCGAAACGAACTCGATTCATATTGTTCCTTTTTGGTTCACATGTTCAAATAGAGCTGCTGAATTTTTTCCCGTGTCATGAGGGTTTTCCAATCCTTGCCCAGGGCATTCTCCCACAAGGGTTCCAGAACCAGGGCCACGTCTACCATGGTTTTCATCTGTGCGTCGGTGACACTGGCCGTTAATTTTCGCGGCAGATCGATGCCCTGGCGTTCCATCATCAGTCGGAATTCTCTTACCCCGGCGGGATAGTAGTCTTCCAAATAGTCGAAGGCCACGCAGTTGCCGATGCCGTGGTGCAGGCCCAGCACGAAAGAGAGGCCATATGATAGGGCGTGACAGATGCCCACCTGGGAATAGGCGATGCTCATGCCGCCGCAGTAAGAAGCCATCATCAGTTTGTCGTCGGCATCCTCGGTATCGGTCAGAAACACCTCGCGGCACAGATCCATGGCTTTTTCACCGTAGGCCTGTGAGAAGTTGTTGAGATACGTACCCTCCAGCGATTCCACACAGTGGATGTAGCAGTCCATGCCGGTGTAGAATCGTTGCGGGTTGGGGGCATTGGCGATCATCTCAGGGTCCAGGACGATCTGGTCGAACACGGTGTGATCGGAATTGATGCCCAGCTTTTTCTGGGGGCCGGTGAGCACCGTGGTGCGGGACACCTCGGCGCCGGTGCCGGAAAGGGTCGGCACGGCGGCGTGGTAAACGGCCGGCTTTTTTATCAGGTCCCATCCCTGGTAGTCGGCTGAAGAGCCGGCGTTGGTGAGCATGAGGGAAACGGCTTTGGCCAGATCCATGGTGCTGCCGCCGCCGATACCGATCACTCCCGAAGGGTGGTGGTCCTGTTTGTCGACCATGTGTTTTTTGACCTGCGTGGTGAGCTGGTCCACATAGCTGGTTTTGGGTTCATCGTCCACATTGACCCATACGATCAGATCGTCGGTATGGACGGGAAGACGATTGTCTATCGTGCCGGCTTTAAACACATCGTCTACCAGAAAGATCATCACCGATTTACTGCTCCGGCGCTGTTCGTTGAGGATATCCCCCAGCTGTGCGGTGCAGCCCCGACCATAGACTACCTTGGAGACCATTTTAAAATTGCGAAACATGTGTATATCCTTTTTGGTTAGGCTTTCGTTTCCTTAAGCCAGGAGAACAATAGTCGTTTAGGATTCGACGGTTCAACGTTCAGAGGTTCAGGCTTACGGTCTTTTCGTCAACGTGCTGTCCTTCATTTTTATGAAATCGGGCTCCTTGACCTCTGAACCCAGAACGCTTGAACCGTCGAACGCCTATTTAAAGGTCTTCAACGCCGTTACCGTTGCCTGGATCCGCTGGTCCAGCTGTTCCGGCGTCCATCCCAGCTTGATCTGCATGGAGATCGCCCGTTGCATGATGGCGTCGGACCCGGGCATGGCGATACTGCTGAAGTCCGGGCTATTGGACAGCGTCTGGACGGGCAGGCGGGCCGCGACCCGCATGGTGTGGAAATGGTTCCATTTCCGAATGTAGTGCCATTTGTTGTCATACCAGTGGAAGCAGCCGTCTACACCAGCCGCGGCCAGCGCCTTGACCGCCTGCCTGGCGGTTTTCAGGTCGGGCATGAAAAAAGAGAGGAAGGTTGCCGAATCGCCGTCGGGGTCGGGCAGCTGGCGGAATTCGATCCCGGGGATTGCTGCCATGGCCGATTTGATGGCGGCTTTATTGCGCCGCTGGACGTCCAGAATCCAGTCCAGTTTTCTCAACTGGGCCACCCCCACAGCGGCGTTGAGTTCGCTGATCCGGTGATTGGCGCCGATGATCAGGTGGTCTTCGGCTCCCCGGTCGTTGCCAAGGTGGTCATGTCCGTGGTCGGCATAGGCATCGGCGGCGACATAGACCTTTCTGTCGTTGGTGACGATGGCGCCACCTTCACCGCAGGTGATGGTTTTCACCGGATCAAATGAAAAACAGCCGGCCTTACCGAAGCTGCCCAGTGCTTTGCCGTTGTATGTGGCTCCCAGGCTCTGGCAAGCGTCCTCCAGAAGCACCAGCCCTTTTTTATCGCAGATCTCCTTGATTTCGTCGATGCGGGCCATGGCTCCGCACATGTGAACGGGAACGACGGCTTTGGTGGCCGGGGTCAGCGCCGATGCCAGTCCTTCCGGCGAGAGACACAGTGTTTCGTCGATATCGGCAAACACGGGAACCGCCCCGGCCATGAGCACCGACTCGATGGTGGCCACGAAGGTGAAGGGGGGCACGATCACCTCGTCACCGGCGCCGACGCCGCAGGCAGCCATGGCCGTGGACAGGGCTGCCGTGCCGCTGGCGCACAGATGGGCGTATTCGACGCCCACTCGCCGGGCCAGTTCGGCTTCGAAGGTTTTGGCTTTCCAGTGACCCTTGCGGGCCCCTTCGAATCCATAGCGGAACAGGACCCCTGTTTCCAACACATCGTTGACCTGTTTGCGTTCTTCGTCGCCGAATACCTCGAATCCGGGCATGCATGCCTCCTTATCCGCGGGAATCCTTCCCCGACTGGGCTTTTTTGGCAAAATAGTCCTTGAAATAATGTTCGATGGCCATGCGGGCATATTGTCCGGCGCGGGTGCCGATATAATCCTCATGGGCCACCATCACCGCAACCACCATCTTTTCTGGCCCCTTTTTTTCCGTGGCAAATCCCACGAACCAGTCGAAGCGGGCATCATGGGCCCGGTTGTAGATCGAGCCGGTTTTCCCTCCCAGTTCCAGCCGCGACAGCACCTTGCTGCGGCTGTGTCCGCGAAATATTTTTCTCGCCGTGCCTGAAGTCACGGTGGCGATCATGAGCTGGTTAAGAACGTCTGCGGTTTCCGGAGATACCGCCGCCGTCAAAAATTGAGGCTCGGTGTGATAAACGGTCTTGCCGTCGTCACTGGTGATCCGGTCCACCAGGGTCGGTTCAACCGGCTTGCCGCCGTTGACCACCGCCGATACGATCACCGCCGCATGGAGGGGGGAGAGGGTGGTCTGGCGGTTGAATCCGCTGGCAATTTCCGCCCGGTGGTAGGACTCGTCTTTTACGGCAAGTTGGCTGGTGGGCCAGTGGAGTTCGAAATCCACCTGACGGTTGAAAGCGAAGGCATCTCCGTAAGCTTCCAGCGTTTCACGGTCAAGAACCAGGGCGCCGATCTTTCCAAACACCGGATTGACGGACTGGGCAAATGAATCCCGCAGGGAAATAGAATTGGTGTAACGGTTGGTCTTGTCCGTCAACTGACGCTTGTAAAGGGTGTGTTTGTAACCGTTGAATTTGAACCGGGACCCGGCCTTATACCCCTTTTCCTCAACCGCTGCCGCCGCCGTTACGATCTTGAAGAGGCTGGCTGCCGGATATTCGGCCATGCGGCATGGATCCCGGTCGGGGTCGATCTTGTTGAAGCCTGCCATGGCCAGGATTCGGCCCGTGTCCGGAGCCATGGCCACGATGCCGATGTAGCGTGAATTGACCCGGTCCATGCGCTTGAGAAGATATTCCTGAAGCTCCAGATCCAGGCTGGTGCTTACCTGGTAGGGGCGGCCGTCGAATGTCACCTCTATCGGATTGGCCGCCAGGTTGATCAGACGGGTTTTGCCCAACAGGATATTGACATCTGCTTTCTCAATCAGTTCCGGGGTTTTTTCCGTCTTCTGAGCCGGGATTGAATCGGCGACGGCCGCATCCGTTTCCGTGTTGATGCCGGCGGTGAAAACCCACCCGATACCTGCAAGGGCCAGGATCAACAGCCCCACGACAAACCACGGCCTGCCGCGGTCCAACCGGGCGCGTCGGGTGGGGAAGTACTGACGCCTCATGCTTTCCTGATAGACTTTCCAGCTGGGCTGGGGTGACGACTGCCTATGACGTTTGAAAAAACGGGTCATATTAAAAAATTAACCCTCCGGTGACGGTCAGCTTAACGGCGTTCCGGGCGTGACCAAATGATCCAGTGTTGCTACGATGATGTCGTCCTTGTCCGTTGCAGCAAGGAGCATGCCTTTGGACACCACACCCATGAGCTTGGCTGGCTTGAGGTTGGCTACAACAATGACCTGTTTGCCCACCAGGTCCTCCGGGGCGTAGCTGCCGGCGATGCCGGAGACGATGGTTCGCGTTTCGCCCAGGTCCACCTCCAGTTGAATCAGCTTTTTGGCCCGGGGGACTGCCTGCGCAGACACGACGGTGGCCACACGCAGATCTATCTTGGCAAAATCCTCGATGGTGATTTCCGGTTTAATGGGTTTGTCCATAATTGGGGTTGGGGCCTTTTCCGTGGGTAGGGGTTGGTTTTTTTCCAGGTCGATGCGGGGGAACAGGGATATGGATTTTCTCAGTTTGACCCCGGGCTTCACCCCTGTCCATGTGGTGAGCCGGTCCAGCTTGTAAAAATCATCATCGCCCTTAAATCCCAAGTGTATTTGCATGTTGACGGCGGTGTCGGGCATCACCGGATAGATCAGGCCGGAGATGATGCGAAGCCCTTCCAGCAGATTGTAGATTACCGTTTCCAGCTGTTTTCGGGCGGCTTTGTTTTTGGCCAGCACCCACGGGGCGGTGACGTCCACATACTTGTTCATGTGAGTGATGAACTCCCAAACCGCTGACAGTCCCTTGTGGAATGCAAACTCACCCATGCTGGCTGTATAGGCATCGATGGCGACCCGGGAATGGTTTTCCAGCCCGAGGTCCATTTCCTTTTCCACGTCCGGGTCCGGCTCGGGGATTACGCCGCCGAAATACTTGTGGGCCATGGAGAGCACCCGGGAAAAAAGATTGCCCAGGTCATTGGCCAGGTCGGCGTTGATTCGTTGGACCAGCGCCTCTTCATTGAAGTTGGAGTCCAGGCCGAAAGCCATGTCCCGCATGAGAAAAAAACGGAAGGCGTCCAGACCATAGACATCTTTCATCGCGAGGGGGTCCACCACATTGCCGATGCTTTTGGACATCTTGCTTTGGTCCACGTTCCAGTAGCCGTGGACATTCAGGTGCTGGTATACGGGTATCCCGGCCGCTTTGAGCATGATCGGCCAATAGATACCGTGGGGCTTGAGGATATCCTTGGCCACGATGTGCTGGGCCACGGGCCAATAGGTTTGGTACAATTCCCCATCCGGGTAGCCCAGCGCCGACACATAGTTGAGCAGGGCGTCGAACCACACATAAGTAACGTAGTCGGCGTCAAACGGTAGATTGATACCCCACTTGATACGGGATTTCGGCCGCGAAATGCACAAGTCTTCCAGTGGTTCGCGCAAAAACGCCAGTACTTCGTTGCGGTACCGTTCGGGACGAATAAAGTCGGGATGTTGATTGATGTGGTCGATCAACCATGGTTGATACCGGCTCATCTTGAAAAAATAGTTGGATTCCTTGATGGTTTCCGGCGGTGTCTGGTGGTCCGGGCAGCAGCCGTCGACGAGCTCTCTTTCGGTGTAGAAGCGTTCGCATCCAAAGCAGTAAAGGCCCTCGTATTCGCTGAAATAGATGTCGCCGGCATCGTAGATGCGCTGGAGGATGGCTTCAACCACAGCCATATGGGCCGGGTCCGTGGTGCGGATAAAGTAATCGTT